>JAYTEX010000309.1:0-20645 GCA_043734785.1 Pseudomonadota bacterium
CCCGTCAAGCCGGCGTGCAGGCGCAGGAAATCCGTGAGCAGCAGACGCGCTTCAACTCTGCCGGCGACTGACTGGCCGTTGACGGTCATCGTGACCGAGAGTTGATGCGTAGCAACGTTGATGGGATCACGCATGGGTGTGCGCCTGCGTAAGCGATTCGAGGGCTCGTCGCAGTTCGACCTTCGCGAGTTGCAGCTTGAAAGCCGGCGTACCATAAGCATCCTGCAGGGGCGCCAGGATCATGTCGCTCAATACCTGCTCGATCAGCACGCTCAGTTCAGTGGCCGGTGGCACGCCCGCGCGTAAGCGGGTTTCGAGGAACGGCACCCGAACCGGTGTCTGGTGGATACCCCCAACCACCACGCGCGCGTAGTCCGGGCCAAGCACCACGCAAACATTAACCAGCGCGAGATCCTGACGTTGTCTCGAAAATTCCCGGTAGGTGCCGCGTCGGCCGGGGATCCTAGGCAAGGTGAGATGCGTGACAAGACGTCCCGCTGCCGCATGCTGGCGCAAGCCGGTAAAGAAGCCATCGATCGCGATTGCGTTCGTGTCCGTCGGCGCTCCAGGGTCGCGATAGTGTACGCGCGCGTCCGATGCCAGCATTGCCACCGCGAAATTCGCGCGCGCATCAGCCCAACAAAGGTTACCGACTACGGTGCCGCGATTGCGAACCTGTACATCCCCGAGAAATCTGGCCGCCTGCGCGAGCCATGGGTACTCACTATTGATTCGTTCATCGGCCGCGCACTGCGCGTGGGTGACCTGGGCGCCGATCGTGAGAATCTCAGGCTTGAATTCGAAGGCTGCCGAGAGTTCGACGGCCGCCGCGAGATCGACCAGTGCCGACGGCGCGGCCTGCCGCAGCCGCATCGCGGGCAGCAAGCTCTGGCCACCGGCCAGTGGGACTGCGCCGTGGCGCATGGCCTCAAGGATTTGTGCGATCGTTGCCGGTCGCGAATAACTGAACGCACTTGGTCGCATGCCCCCTCCCTCATTGCTACTTTCGATCGAGGCCAATCTAGGCAGCGCGTAGACTAACCGTCAAGTCAGATAATCTTACCCCGGTTAATCTTGCCTCGGTGGCGGCACGGAGCCGGTCTCGCAAAGTTTCAGTCAGTCGATGCCGGCGCTTTGATTACTGGAATATTGCGACATCTCGCCGATCCTTTGAGTTGTTCGACAGCAATCCATCCACGGTGAGCCCGATGTCTTTGGCGCTTTGCCTGAGCAAGATGGGCGAAACGACGATTCGGGAACGACGATTCGGGGACAGCCATCGAATTTCTAGGCCGTCAATTAGATGGCTGTCCCCGCTTCCAGATGATGTGAAATCTAAGGAGTCAGAGTCGAATGGCACTTAACTTAAGCAGAAATGCCACAAAAATGCGTAATCCTCCGCCCTCGACATTCCGGCGAAAGCCGGAATCCAGTGGAATCTCGAACTTATTTTTTACTGGACCCGTTATCGGAACACGGGGTGAAGGGGTCATCGCCTTAAGTAGTCGTCTCTGAAAAAGTCGCTTCAATCGCCGCCAAAGCGCATGCGGGCAGCGTGTTCAACGTAGGTTGGGGTGAGCGCCGCGAACCCCAACATCCATGATCCGCCGAGTCACCGCGTAGTCGAGTATCCGCGCGAGCTCGTCTACTCCCTGTTGGGCTTCGCAAGCTCACCCCAACCTACCCAATCGGGTTTCGTGTCTGCGCGCGATTTTGCAAGCTTTCGCTCGGCTCATCCCACAAATTTTGTAAAATCATCTCGCCACTTGTACGAGCGGTTCCCTATTCCCACCGCACAGCATGCTTTTTTCAGGGATGACTAAGTTAGATGAATCGGGGACAGCCATCGAATCTCTTGACCGTCAATTAGATGGCTGTCCCGTCGAGGTACGCGCTAGAAAGCCTTTTCGAGTCCGGCCTGCTTCAATGTTTCGTTTGCGGTGTGGCGCGACTTGATGTCGTTATCGACGGTGAAATATCTGCCAGGACTCGGGCTGTACCAGATCTCATGATCGCCCCTGCCTTGGCGATGAAAATAGCAGCCCGCCTCGCGCAGCCTTGCTTTGAGCTCTTTGGCAGCCTTGCTTTGAGATCTTTGGTGAATCCGGGCAAGGCTGAAAATCAGGCAATTCTGAGGGAGCGCTGTTCCTCATACTTGAACGTCACCGGTACGATGGGCCCTTCGTTCTCGAGGTTGTTGTTCAGTTCGAGTAGTTCAGGGATCATCAACTCGACCTTGGAAACCAGCATTTCGGTGGTAGGCGCCTCGGTGGCCAGCCCGGGCACGTCGTCACTTGTGGCTACCCATACCTTGGCGTCGGGGTCCCAATTGGCGAAGACCGTGATCTTCATGACCGTAATCTCCTAGGTATAATTGTTCCTACCCTCCAGTGTAGACAAATAGTCCCGCAGGACGTTAGCGGCCGTTATATGAAATCGAGGAGTCAGAGTCGTCGAACGCAACCATGTCTCGATGGCCACGGATGGTAGTGCCAGACGTTGCCGTGCACGTGATTCATCGCGGCAATCATCGCCAACTCATTTTCTTCGCTACGGGTGATTACGATAAGTTTCCACGATCAAGATCTCTGACCCGAATGGCACTTTTCTGCGCGGTGGGATTAGGGAACCGCTCGTATCGGATAATGGATGTTGGGGTTCGCGGCGCTCACCCCAACCTACGTTGAACACGCATGCCCGCTGAGCAGAGCGAAAGCTTGCAAAATCGCGCAGAGATACGAAACCCGATCGGGGTTGTTGGGGTGAGCTTGCGAAGCCCAACAGTAAGTAGACCCGCTCGCGCGGATACTCAGATACGCGACTACGCGGTGACTCGGCGGATCATGGATGTTGGGGTTCGCGGCGCTCACCCCAACCTACCTTGAACACGCTGCCCGCACGCGCTTTGGCGGCGATAGAAGCGACTTTTTCAGAGACGACTACTTAAGGCGATTTACCCCTTCACCCCGTGTTCCGATAAGGGGTCCAGTAAAAAATAAGTTCGAGATTCCACTGGATTCCGGCTTTCGCCGGAATGTCGAGGGCGCAGGATTACGCATTTTTGTGGCATTTCTGCTTAAGTAAGTGCCATTCATCTCTAACCCCTTGTTTGCCCTTGTTTGGTTTTCCTGGGGTGTTACCACGGTGCTTTGGACTATCTGATCGGCTCGTATCCTCGTATTTACCGGAGTACGAAGGGCTTTTAGGACGTCCCCGGATGGCGCTGGACTTGGAGATGGCGGAGAGAGCGGGATTCGAACCCGCGATAGGGATTAACCTATACACACTTTCCAGGCGTGCTCCTTAAGCCACTCGGACACCTCTCCTGAACTCTGTCGCAGCACCCGTTTCGCCTACTCTTCATGACGAGAGTGGGATTGCTCGGCCCCGTGGGGACGCAAGGGTAAACCACTCTGGTCCCATGGCGCAATGCAATCCCCGCAGTGGGCTTCAGGGATAGCGGGTTGCGCGCGCGGTGACCGCGGGCTTGCTGCCTGATCTCGCATGATTAGGCAGCAGCCCGCCGCGCACGCCAGCGCGACAACAACGCGGCCTCGCCTTGCGATAGTTCGCACAGCGAGGCGACCTTGTCGACTGCTAAGCCTTCGTTGAGCAGTCGTTGCGCATCACTATACTGTGCGGCCGGTTCCGACTTGCGCGCGAGTGCCTGTATTTGCGCGCTCAGCGCGAGATGCAGCGCGTTCTGCTGGTGAACGCGGGACCCAAGGGTGCGTGAACATTCTAACAGCGCATGGATTTCCTGCTCCAGCGCGCCTGCTCGCGCACTTTCATGCGCGAGCAGGCGCTGCAGACGCACCAGCACCCGGGTTTGGAATGACGCCAAACCGCCCAGTAGCAGAACACTGGTCGCGATGATCAGATCGGCGAGCATGAGCAGCTCATGTCAGGTGGCGAGGGCCGGTCCGAGGGCATCGAACAGCTTGTCGAGTTCGAGCAGCATCACATTGATGCCGCAACCTTCATTCGCAAGCTGGAACGTCACCCAGCGTAAGGCGCGTTTCCGTTGTGGCTGTAATACTGCGCTCACACCTGTACCTCACGTTGCAGACGGGCTGGTCGGAGGCGTCAAATACGTGTCGCGATCACGCCCGCTGTATTAGATTGAGCATTGTTCGTGCCAATCATCAGGCGGCCTTGGAAAGAACACAGAAAACTCCGCAAACACCCGTTGCAACCGCGCAGTTCACGCAAGATGTCGAGCGACACACGCTTGTGTTGGTTGAGATCAGTGTCAGATTGCTGGCGCCAGTCGGTAGCGCTACCACGACCGGCTACGCTACCGTGCCTCGTGCGGGGGCTCACTGGCATCCGCGTCATCGCCAAAATATCCTGTTTACGCGCCATGCGGATCGAAACCGATCGCCAATACGCGTGCGCCCCCCACCACCAGTTCCCGCTAGGCTGACGCGTGGTCGTCGTGCCGAAGCCGCCATTTAGTGCCGAACGACCCGGGTTTTCAGGGTCCGATCTCCGCCTGTGGTGGCAGCGTCTCAATCCGTCGCAAGACCCGAGCCGCTTGCGTGCCAGGGTTTTCGGTGACCCCATCAAGCAGCCCGACATGCTTAGCCATACCGATCACAACGCGGCGATTTTTCAGGCGTCCCGCATCGGTCGCGTTATCGGCCAGCGGTCGGTATTCACCGTAACCGACTGCGGACAAGCGTTCGGGTGCCACCCCCGCCATGCCCAATTGCTCCGCAATCGTTGCCGCCCGCGCGGCCGACAGATGCCAATTGGATGCAAAGCGCCCGCCGTTCAGGGGCACGTTGTCTGTGTGACCTTCAATGCGCACCGGTTTGCCAAGGTCGGCAATCACGCCCGCGATTTCGCGCAGCGCCGGTAGCGCGCGCGCTTGTAATTCGGCGCTGCCGCTCGCGAACAAAAGTTCACTGGCGAGTTCGATTTCGAGCCAATCCCGGCTATCGCGAATTCGCACATCGTCACGCTTCATCAGCGGTCCCAGCGCGGTCTCCAGGCGTTGCTCGGGCGTGCCCAGGCGAGGCGCCGGGAGTATCTCGATCGGTGCGGCGGCCGCTCCTTGCATGCTTGAGGCCGCCTCTTCCATCATCGCCACGTTCTGGGGCGCGATGGCGATATCGCTCTGCGGCATAACACCACCGCCGAGGTCGATCGGAGCGGCACGTGCAGCTTCCGGCGAATTTTTTTCGTTAAACACTGTCACCATGGAATTGGAGAGCACCCGAAACTTGCCGGTATTGACTGACGACACGGAATACATGACGACGAAAAAAGCCATCAGCAAAGTGATGAAATCCGCGTATGAGACAAGCCAGCGATCGCGATCCGGAGCGTCTTCGGTGAACTCCGTTCGTCGCAGGTACGGATTTTCCGCGCGCGTCATACCAAGCCGAGCAAACGCGACTCGACGATGCGCGGATTCTCGCCATCTGCAATCGCGACAATCCCGATCGTGATCATGTCTTGCAACTTTGATTCATCGCGTACCAGTGCTTTCAGCTTGTTCGCTGCAGGCAACAGAAACACGTTGGCCAAACCTACCCCATACACGGTCGCGACGAAGGCGACGCCGATGCCACGGCCGAGCACGGACGGGTCGGTCAAATTATTCATCACATGAATGAGGCCGATCACGGCGCCTAGAATACCCAATGTCGGCGCGTAACCACCCATCGCTTCGAAGACCCGTGCCGCCTGCATGTCGCGTGCCTCGCGCGCGGCACTGTCGAGCTGCAAGGTTTCGCGGATGACGACGGGGTCGTTACCGTCAATGAGCAGTTGCAGGGCCTTGCGGGCAAAATCGTAACGCACGGACTCGACGATGTTTTCGAGGCCGAGCAAACCATCGCGCCGGGCCGTGCGACACCATTGGAGAAGATCCTGCATCACCGCGACTGGCTCACGCTGGGGTGGCCGGAAGACCCAGCCGAGCATCTGCATGGCGCGCACAAAGGTCGGCAGTGGCGATTGCACCATGGTCGCGCCGAGCGTACCGCCGCCCACGATGAGCAGCGCGGGACCGTTCAGGAGCATGGAGACATGACCGCCTTCGAAATACTGGCCAAGAACGATGGCGGCAACCGCGATCACAAGACCTACCAGACTCAGGACATCCATTGCTCAAGCCTCGCGAAGAATGTCGTCGTCTTTTTCCATGCGTAGGCGTCTGTCAAGTCGCCGTTAATACGAATCTAGGTGACTAAACACCGAGACTGGCCAATAGATCGTCCACATCAGTCTGCAGACTGAGCACGTTGGCTTGCGGACAGAAGGCGGGACCCGTTCCTGCGATCGAATCCATTGGCACGGATGGTGCCGCGGGCTTTGCCACCCATTCCTGCGTGATCAACGAAACCAACCCGTGCTCCAGTTCGCCCACGATTTCGATCGTGCGTTTGATAACCTGACCGGTCAGGTCCTGGTATTCCTGCGCCATTAGCACTTCGGTCAATCCACGATGGACTCTTTCGCCGTAGGCCTTGCCGGCATTCACAAACTCGATGAGTCGCGCGGTCTCGAGCGCGGCACCAGCAGTCAGGATAGTCTCGATTTCGTTGGTATTCTTAGTCATTTCCTCGGTGACCCCGAGCATCTCTTCGACCGCGCCCAAGGTGCGATGAGCGGACTCTTCCATCTTTACGATCACATAACTCAAGCGTTCGCGGGCATCCGGGATCGCTTGCTTGGTCATTTCGATCAGCTTCGGATTGGACGCAACCCCGGAAAAAGAATGGTGAACCTCACGCGTCAGGTCGGCGAGCTGACGCAGCATGGCGCGGGATTTTGCCTCGTTAAGTTCGCTGATCAGCGACTCGGCGCTTGCTTCGTCACCGGCTTCGAGCGCCCGGCACAACTGGCGCGCGGTATTCAGTCTTTGCAAAGAGGCCACGGGGCCAACCTCGACATGTCGATGGTGGTGCATAAACTTCGCGCGGCGTCAAGCCGTTGCGCCCAGACGTTCGAAGATTTTCTCGATCTTTTCCTTCAGCGTCTGCGCCGTGAAGGGCTTTACGATGTAACCGTTTACACCTGCCTCAGCCGCCGCCACGATTTGCTCGCGGCGTGCTTCGGCGGTAACCAACAGTACCGGCAGACTCGCGATCAGAGGATCCGCACGCACGGCCTTCAATAAATCGATGCCCTGCATTTTTGGCATATTCCAATCCGTGATCAGAAAATCGAAAGAGCCCGATTTCAGTACCGGCAATGCGGTACTGCCATCATCTGCTTCATGTGTGTTCGCATAGCCCAGATCTCCCATCAGATTCTTGATAATTCGCCGCATCGTCGAGAAATCATCAACAATCAGGATCTTCATGTTCTTATCCATCAGTACCTCCGAATCCAGTCTAAGTGGTCCAATCAGACATTCGTGCTTTAAGTCGAATCAGCGCTTGCGAGTGAATCTGGCATACGCGCGATTCACTCACGCCAAGCACTTCTCCGGTCTCGCGCAGATTGAGCTCTTCCTTGTAGTAGAGCGACATCACTAGCCGCTCGCGCTCGGGCAGAGCAGCGATGGCCTCGGCAAGGGCTTGCTTGAATTTTTCCTTTTCGACGTTCTCGGACGGCTCAGGGATGCGTTGTGTCAGTCCTTCCGAAAAAACTTCATCCTTAGACGGCAGATCCTCAAAGCTAAAGACTTTGTGGCTGCTCGCATCCTGCACCGTCTGGTAGTACACGTTTAAATCTATGCCGAGGCGTGCGGCGACTTCAGTATCGCGGGCGTCCCGTCCCTGCTCGTGCTCGATCTCTGCGACCACGCGCGCGATTTCGCGGATCCGACGGTGCAGTGAGCGTGGTGCCCAATCACCTTTGCGGATCTCGTCGAGCATGGAGCCACGGATCCGAATCCCGGCATAGGTTTCGAAGCTCGCCCCCTGCGCCACATCGTAGTTGCGCGCCGCTTCCAGCAGTCCAATCATGCCGGATTGCACCAAATCGTCGACCTGGACAGTCGGCGGTAGTCGACTCATCAGGTGGTAAGCGATTCTTTTTACCAACGGCGCGTGTTTGCGTACCAGTGCATCCTGTTCCTGCTCGAGCAGACTGGATTTGGCGACTTTTTTGTATTTAGCTAATTCGTTCATGCGCGAGCATGCCTCCCCTTCACTTCGGCTTGAATGAGTTTTTCCCAGAAGAACTCGGACCGTCCGGTCGCTCCTTGCGGCCTAGGCCAGCTATCGGCCGCAGTCGCGAGCTTCTTGAACGAAGCTGCGACCGCGCCATCTGGATAGGCCGTGAGTACCGGCATCCGACGGCGCGCCGCGCCTACGACCTGACGGTCGAAAGGGATACTGCCGGCGAAGTCCAGGGTCACATCCAGGAATCGATCCGTCGTCGTCAACAGGCGTTGATAGATGGTACCCGAGTCGTCGTCGCGGACCATATTGACCAGCACACGAAAGCGCCGCCGGCCATAGGTTTGATGCAGTACTTTGATCGTGGCGTACGCATCCGTAAGGGACGCCGGGTCATCGCACACCAATACCAGAATTTCCTGTGCAGCTTCGCAAAACTGGAGGGTGTTGGTCGCAATACCCGCTGCGGTATCGATCACCAGCCAGTCGCTCGCGAAGTGGAGCTCACTAAACGCCTGAATCAGTCCAGCGCGCTCCGCATTCGATAACTCCGCCATTCGTTGAATCCCTGAAGACGCGGGCACCACCTGCACGCCGGCCGGGCCTTCGAGCAGAATCTCATTGAGTTCAGCGCTACCACTGAGCACGTGTTGCAGATTCTTGGCGGGCGCGAGCCCGAGCAGCACGTCGATATTGGCGAGCCCAAGATCGGCGTCCAGTAGCACCACTCTGTCACCCCGCAGCGCCAAAGCTGTCGCGAGATTGATCGCAACCGTTGATTTTCCGACCCCGCCTTTGCCACTGGTGACGGCCAGCACGCGCGTCATTGGAGACGCTGGCCGTAGCGCGTGAGCAGTCATGGATGAATTCCTTTCCATTTCAATTAGAGAACGCGCGTTCTGCGCTGGTCGCCGCCATCGGCACCGCGTGCTGCTCGCCCAACGTCACCGCACGGTCGATAAACTGCCACCGGGTCATCTGTAGGTTATCGTCTGGCACTTGTTGACCTTCACTGACATAGGTTAGCGGGAGCTGCGACTCGAAAAGCAAGGACAGTGCGGCACCGAAGCCAGCCGCTTCATCGAGCTTGCACAGGCAACATCCCGCTAGTGGTACCCCCACCAGCGCCTTAACGACCCGCTGCAGGGCCAGATATTCGGTCGTCGCGGCAGCCACCAGATAAAGCTGAACTGAATCGCCGAGGGAGCGTAGATCCAGCGCGAGGTCGTTGAACTGAGCATCTTGCGGCGCATAACCGGGCAGATCGATCAGCACCAGAGATTTGTTCTCCAAGGTCTTCAGGCAGGTCTCCAGCGACGCCTGATCACGCGCCGTTTCGATCTGGATGCCCAGCAGGCGTCCGAATGCTCTGAGCTGGTGGTGTGCGCCTAATCGCTGCTCGTCGGCTGAGATCAGTGCAACCGACTCAGTGCCATGACGAAGCGCGTAACGCGCGGCAAGTTTACTGACCAACGTGGTCTTGCCAACACCTGTTGCACCACAGAACGCCGCGATGCCGCCGTGGCACAATGGGTCATCGGTTGCCCTCATCCCATCGTGCAAGGCGCCGAGCACCTGTTGCCAGGCGGTGTCGTAGTCAGTCGTGTCATTGATGCCACTAACGACTTGCTGGCCCACGTGCGGCGCCATGCCCAACCGAGTCAGTCCGTCCATCAAGCGCGCCTGCAGCGGGTGGCGACTGCGGAAATCATGCCAGGCAAAACTTGACCACTGCTGCTCAATGAGTCCTTTGATTGCGCCCAGCTCACGCTGCATCTGAAGCATGGTTTCGGGATTTGTCCATAAGTCGTTTGCGCCAGGCACAAATGCCGGTTTCGCGGGTGTTACGCTAGCGGAATCGACCGTCGCGGGCGAGCGCGGACGCCGCGAATAACTGTCGAGAACGGATTGATCCACCTCGCCGGTGGCCGTGATCAACTCGATACCACCATCGACATTTCGATTGGATAAAATCAGCGCCTCACTGCCTTGTTCCTTGCGAACAGTTTCCAGGGCTTCGCGCATCGAGTTGGCAAAATAACGGCGGACTTTCATCACGCACTTCCTCGCGGGTTACCACCAGCGTTAGCGCAGTGCCGAGACGTCACTGGGCACCGCATTTATCGTTCTCCCGCATCGCCAATATTCGCGATGATGCGGATTTGTTTTGAGTCTGGCACTTCGTTGTAGCTCAGCACATGCATGCCTTTGATGCTGTGTTTGACGAAACGCGCCAGGAACTCTCGCAGGGTCGCCGGCACCAGCAGGACTGACGGGAGTCCTGCACGTTCCTGTCGCTCGTGCACCTCGCGCAGCGATTGCAACAGACGGTTCGCGAGCCCGGGTTCGATCGCTCCATTCACCTCACTGCCACCCTCTATAGAACGTTGCAATATCTGTTCCAATGAATAGTCGAGCGTCATAACGGAAAGTTCTTCGCCCAACCCGTTGATCTGCTGAATGATGAGTCGCGACAGCGCTTCACGAGCCGCCGCGGTCAACGCGACGGAGTCTTGACTCTTACCGGCGCGCTCCGCCAGAACTTCGAGAATAGTGCGAACATCCCGCACGGGTACTTGCTCACGCAACAGGTTCTGCATGACGCGCACGATCGTGCTCACGCTGACCTGTTTTGGCACTAGGTCCTCAACCAGTTTCGGACTCGTCTTGGCCAGTCCATCGAGCAACTTCTGCACTTCATCGTGACCCAGCAATTCGTGCGCGTTCTCCTGTACGATTTGACTGAGATGCGTCGCGACCACCGTGCTCGCATCGACCACGGTGTAACCGAGCGCCTGCGCTTGTTCACGCTGATCCTCGCCGATCCAAACCGCGTCCAGGTTGAACACCGGATCCTTAACGACTACCCCGCGCAATTGGCCATAGACTTGGCCGGGATTGATCGCGAGCTCCCGGCCGGGCTGCAATTGCGCCTGACCAAGCGTGGCGCCGTGGAGCGTAATGCGATAAGTGGCTGGCTCCAGATCTAGATTATCGCGAATGTGCACGGCAGGAATCAGAAAGCCCAGTTCCTGCGACAGCTTCTTGCGCACGCCACGCAAACGATTCAGGAGCTGACCGTTTTGATTGCGATCAACGAGTGGAATCAAGCGGTAGCCAACTTCAAGGCCGATGATGTCGAGGGGTTGGAGTTCGTCCCATGTGAGCTCTTTGTTCTCGATCGGAGGCGGTGGCGGTACTACCTGCACCGAACTTTCCAGGCGTTGCCGAGCGCGCTGTCCCAAGTATCGCGCACCGTAGGCGGCACCGGCGGCGGCGCCCAGAAAGACCATATTCGGCATGCCCGGAATCACGCCCATCAGACCGAGCACGACGGCCGTCACGGTGAGCGTGCGTGGATTTGCAAAGAGTTGTGCGGTGATCTGATCGCCGATATCCGCATCGGCAGACACGCGTGTCACCATAATCGCCGAGGCAGTCGCGATCAGAAGCCCGGGAAGTTGCGCCACCAGCCCATCACCGATCGTCAATAATGCGAACACTTCTGCCGCCTTGCTGGCTGCCATCCCGTGTTGCACGACGCCGATCACGAAACCGCCCACGATATTGATCACGAGAATCAGGATTCCCGCCACCGCATCGCCACGCACAAACTTGCTTGCGCCATCCATGGCACCGTAGAAATCGGCTTCCTGCGCCACTTCGGCGCGTCGTTTCTTGGCTTCTTCCTGCGAGAGAATACCCGCGTTGAGATCTGCATCGATCGCCATCTGTTTGCCCGGCATGGCGTCGAGAGTAAAGCGCGCGCTGACTTCCGAAATGCGGCCAGCGCCCTTAGTCACCACCACAAAATTGATGATCACCAGAATCGCGAACACCACCAAGCCAACCGCATAGTTGCCCCCCACCACGAATTCACCAAAGGCTTGGATCACCTTACCCGCCGCATCATGACCAGAATGTCCGTGGAGCAGGATCACGCGTGTCGAGGCGATGTTCAGCGCAAGCCGCAGCAACGTCGCGACCAGCAGGACGGTCGGAAACGCCGGAAAATCGAGCGGCCGCCGGCTGTAAACGCTTGCGAGCAGTACCACCAGCGACAGCGCGATGTTGAACGTGAACAACAAGTCGAGTAGCAGTGGCGGCAGCGGCAATACCATCATCGACAGCAACATCAGTACCAGCAATGGCACACCGATGCCGCTGGTCACTGCGCTCAGCAGGAAATCACGCCTGAAATTGGGGCTTGCGAGGGTGGCCATCAGGACTTGTTACTCTCTGAGTTCAGGCGGAATCAGGAATTCCGCAGGGAGAATCGGCATCACCGCCCCCGGCAGGGCGCGTTTCAGCTGGAAGACATAGGCCAGCACCTGGGCGACCGCGACATACAAACCAGCGGGGATTTCGTGGCCGATCTTGGTGGACCGGAAAATGGCGCGCGCAAGCGGCGGCGCCTCGAGCGTGGTCACGTGGTGTGCGCGTGCGCACTCTCGAATCCGTAGCGCCACGTGATCGGCGCCTTTGGCTATCACCCTCGGCGCCGCCATCGTGGCCGGATCAAAGCGCAACGCAACCGCATAATGTGTTGGGTTGGTGATGACCACGTCGGCCTTGGGCACTTCCTCCATCATCCGGCGGCTGGCGAATTCCCGCTGCAACGCCCGCACTCTTTGTCGAACCTCCGGCGATCCCTCGCTCTCTTTCATTTCCTCGCGCTGCTCCTGCCGCGACATGCGCAACTCACGCTGATGCTCCCACCATTGGTAGGGCACATCGACCAGGGCAATCAGCACGGTCCCTGCAGCCACCGCCACAAATGCCCAGAAGGCGAGCCGCAAGCCGCTCGCGACGCCGGCTGCAATATCCAGTTGATTCAAGATCCGAATCGCATCGAACTCGGCATACAGCACGGCAAAGCCACAGCCAAGCAGGAGCATAAATTTGACGAGCGCTTTGACAAGTTCGACGAGGCTGCGCAGCGCGAACAACCGTCCCACGCCCTTAACAGGATCGAGCCGCTCCCACTTGAAGCCAAGTGCTTGGGGCGAAAAATTTAGGCCGCCCAACAAGACCGTCCCACCGATGGCGGTCACCACGGTCACCAGCAACAGCGGGCCCATCGCGTGCAATGCCTGCGCACCGGCGGCATGCAGTTCATCCAGCATAATTGCGGGTTCAAACAAACGGTCACGACGCAACACAAAAGCGTCGGTCATCACGTCCCGCAGCGCACCTGCCAGCGCGCCGCTGGTCGACCATAGCATGCCTGCGCTGCCCACCAGAATGAGCATGGTGGCGAGTTCACGCGAACGCGGCACCTGCCCCCGCGTGCGTGCCTCGTCGAGCCGCTTGGCAGAAGCCTGTTCGGTGCGTTCCTGAGCGGTGTCTGCTGCGGCCACTACCTACTCCTGCTCGAGTAACGCGTAGGCCGCCGTAAATCCGGCACGCAGCGCTGCCGCAAAGTCATCTTCCAGCGCGGGAATCGTCAGGAGCATCATCAGCACCCCACACAGGAGCGTGACGGGAAAGCCAATCGCGAAAATATTCAGCTGTGGTGCCGAGCGCGTCATCACGGCGAACACAAGATTGACCACCAGCAGCGCAATGACGGTTGGCAACATCAGCATCACCGCCAGCGCCAGCAATTCGCCGCTCCAGCGCATGACCTCCGCGAGCATGTCACGCCCAATGCTGGCCCCGACTGGCAATAGCGTGAAGCTGTCGGCTAACAATCGAATCAGCTGCAGGTGCGCGTTGGAGGCGAAGAACAGGAGTGTCGCCAGGACGACGTAGAACTGACTGATGACGGGCACCTGCATGCCAGACTGTGGATCCACCATGGCCGCGAAGCCGAGCCCCATCTGCTGGGCAATCACTTGGCCGGCGAATTCAAAGACCACGAATATCATGCGCAAGACGAGCCCGAGCGCCGCACCGATCGTTATCTGCTGCACGACCACCAGCAGGCCGGCCGCGCTCAACGGTTCAAGTGCGGCGATTGCAGCATCGAGCTTGAGTGACGGCGCGAGTACCAACGTCAGCGTCAGCGCGAGCAGCAGGCGAACCCGCCGCGGCAACGCGCGCGTACCGATGATGGGCGCGGTCAACAGAAACCCAGAGATCCGCAGGAACGGCCACCACCAGGCGCGCAGCGCGGCCATCAGCATGGATTCGGATAACTCAATGACCATCGGCAGGCATGTCCGATCTCATCCGCATGCGCCGTAGGCCGGCTCGCTCGGCGCCCCTCGCTATTGCGCCAGCGCTGGGATCGCGCCAAAAATCTGCCGGAGGTAATCGGTCATCATCGCGAGTAGATAGGGCCCCGCAATCACCAGCGTAAGGGCGGTCACCAACAACTTCGGCACGAAGCTGAGCGTCGCCTCGTTGATCTGCGTGGCCGCTTGAAAAATGCTGACCAGCAGCCCGACCGCAAGCGCGGGCAGCAACGTGACCGCCATCAACACCATGGTGACTTCGAGGGCATGGCGCCCAATCTCCATGACCAGTTCTGGACCCATCTGCGGTTCTCCTTCGCGCGTTGATTTCAGGCATAAAAACTCGCCGCCAGGCTGCCGACCACCAGCGCCCAACCATCCACCAGCACGAATAACATGATCTTGAAAGGCAGCGAAATAATCAGTGGAGATAACATCATCATGCCCATCGACATGAGCAAGCTGGCGACAACCAGGTCAATCACGAGGAAGGGAATGAAGATCAGGAATCCAATCTGGAAACCCGTTTTGAGCTCACTGGTCACGAAGGCCGGGACCAAAAGCGTAAAGGGGGTCGCGGCCGGCGACTCGATATCCCCGTGCTGCGCGAGTTCCGCAAATAACTTCAAATCCGATTCGCGGGTCTGGGCCAGCATGAACTCGCGCAACGGAACCTGCGCCCGGGTGGCCGCAGTCGCGAGATCCACTTGCTCTTCGAGATAGGGCGTGATGGCATCCTGATAAACGGTATCCATGACCGGGGTCATGATGAATGCCGTCATAAATAGTGCCAGCGCAACCAGGACCTGGCTGGACGGAGTCTGGGCAGTGCCAAGCGCCTGGCGGAGGATCGCCAACACAATAATGATCCGCGTAAACGACGTCATGGCGAGCACTAGCGACGGCAACACCGTCAGGGCCGTCATCAGAATCAGGATCTGCAAGGTCACGCTGTAGGTCTGTGAGCCGTCAGCGTTAGTGGTCACAGACAAGGCTTCGAAACCGCTCTGCGCCAACGCCAGGCAAGGCACTAGCACGCCACTCAACCCGATTACACCGCGTATGAATCGCGTCATGCGTAACCTTCCGGTGCCGCTGCGTTCGCTAGCGCGACGGCGAAGGTTGGCGTCCGGGCGCTCGCGCGCCCCAGCACGTGAAGGTGTTCAATTCGTCCCGGGCTGACCGCGATCACGAGACGCTCGCCGTCGACTTCAACCAACAGGATACGCTCGCGCGCGCCGATCGACAGGGCGTCAACCAGCTTCAGCGCGCCACCCGCCCGGGCTGAGATCCCCGGCATGCGGCGCACGATATAGGCAAGGGCAAAGATGCCGGCCACAATCGCTGCCAGCACGCCTAGAGTCTGACTGATGCGCGTCGCGCTCAGCACGTCTGCGGTCGCCCCCGTGGCGGCCGTAGACATGACCAGAAGCAGCGGCAGGCAATGCATGGCAAGTGATTTCGCCGTCATTTGATCGACTGTCCTTTAGGGATTTTTGATCGATTTTGATCAGCAGGCATGGCGGCCTGCGCAGCGCGCCAAACGCGCTAGCTCAGTTTTTTCACACGTTCCTGAGCACTCACGACGTCGGTCAACCGGATCCCCATTTTGTCGTTGACCACCACGACTTCGCCGTGCGCCACGAGCATGCCGTTGATCAGCACATCCACCGGTTCGCCCGCCATGCGATCGAGTTCCACCACCGAACCTTGGTTGAGTTGCAGTAGATTGCGGATGCTTAACCGACTCTTGCCAATCTCGACCGACAACGTAATCGGGATGTCGAGAATGGTGTCGAGTTCGGCGCCTTGGCCTCGGGTGCCCGAGCCGCGCAGTGTTTCGAAGGTCGCGGGGGCTACGCTGACCGCCTTGACGCCGGGAGTTTCCGTTGCGCGTTGCTCGGCCAGCGCCGCACCCCAATCATCGGCGCCGCTATCGCCCGCCTTTTGCTCGGCCAGCGCGGCTTCCCAGTCATCACCGGCTGCGGTCTGTAGGTCGCTCATAGCTTCACTCCAATATCAATCGCGCGTGGGGTAATTTCCGAATGGTGCAATAGACTGTCTACCTGCAAGGCGTAGTTGCCGCGCGAAACACCGTACTTCGCACGGAACACCGGCACATCGTCGATGTAGGCCAGCACGGTCTCCGGTAAATCCATGCGCAGCACATCGCCTGCTTTGAAATTGATCAGATCACCGACGGTAATCTCGGTGGTGGCGAGTCTGCTACGCAGTTCGACTTCCGCCGTCTTCATTTCCTCCTGCAACAGCGTGCACCACCGCGAATCCTTGTCCACGGTATTGCTTTGGATACCCGCATCTAGGAGTTCACGAATCGGCTCGACCATTGAGTACGGCATGGTCACGTGGAGATAACCGGAGCCACCCTCGAGCTCGATGTGAAACGTGGATACCACCACCACTTCGCTGGGACTTACGATATTTGCGAATTGTGGATTGACTTCTGATCCGACGTATTCGAATTCAACCGGCAGCACGGGCTCCCACGCTTCGCCGAGCGATTCGAAGGACATACCCACGACCTTGCGCACAATACGCATTTCCGTCGCGGTGAAGTCACGCCCTTCAATCTTGGTATGAAAGCGGCCATCTCCGCCGAAAAAGCAATCGACCAGGGAGTACACCAGTTTCGGATTCAAGATCAGCAACGCCGACCCGCGCAGCGGCTTAATCTTGATGATATTTAAATTCGACGGCATGAGCAGCGTGTGCACGTACTCGCCGAATTTGATCATTCGGATGCCTTCCACCGAGATGACCGGCGCGCAGCGCAACAGATTGAATAGACGAATCCGCAAATTCCGAGCGAAGCGCTCATTGATCATCTCGAGTGTAGGCATACGCCCACGCACGATTCGATCCTGGCTGGCGAAATTGTAGGTCTTGACGCCGTCACTGGGGCCTTGATCGGCCGCCGCGATATCGACATCGCCACCGTCGACACCCGACAGGAGGGCGTCGATCTCGTCTTGGGAAAGAAGGTCTTTAGTCGCCACGGCGAGACCTACTGCATCACCAAGCTTGAAAAATAGAGATCCTTAACCGCCTGAGCGATCTTCTTGCTGGTCTGCTTCTTGACCACTTCCTTGACCGCATCCAGCGCTTCAGTGCGCAGCTTTTCCTTGCCTTCATTGGTCGCGAGTTCCTCAAAGACCTGTCGACTCAGCAGCATCACGAGACTGTTACGCACCGCTGGCATATGCAGGGTCAACGCCGCCTGCGCTTGGGCGCTACCGGCGACCACGCTGATTTCTGCCTTCAGGAATTTAGTACGCTTTTTCTGATCCTGGAAGTTGACGACGAAGGCCGGGTCCAGCGAGACATAAGTCGGTGCGGCCCCCTTCTTGCTGTGTTCGCCATCTTCTTCTGCGCTATCCTCACTCGCCTCTTCGCTATCCTCGTCAGCTTTCTTGGCATCGCCTTTCTGATGTTTCGCGGCGATCTCTTTGTCCTTGCCGCCCGTCAGCAAAAGGGTGGCGCCGACCGCCGCGCCGGCCGAGACCAGCACCGCGATGACCACGATGAGGATCAGTTTCTTGTTGCCTCCGGCTTTGGCTTCGGGCTTGGGTGCATCTGACATAACGACCTCCATTCACTTTGGAGGTGATGTTTGCAAGCCTTATGCCATCCGAAAGCTAGCCTTCGGATCAATGACTTGAAGCGGATCCCCGAGTGCGGCGCCAAGGCCTTGACCATCGCTTGACAGTGCTCGGCCGCGCCCTGCCAGTGCTTTGACGGGCACACCGCTCACGCATTACACGTAGGCGTCGATCAAATGCAGCGCACGCGACCCGCCGCGGGGCAGGATTTCCGGCTCTACCCAGGGATCGGGCACCACCGCGCGGCGCCCCATGCCTGGCTGCTCGCTGCCCAGTTGTTCGCGTTGCGGCAACTGGGCAGACACCCCTGAATCACTGAGCCGGAAGCCTGCGCTTTCCAACATTTCACGCAATTTCGGCAGGGCATCTAGCATCGCCTCACGAACGACCCCATGGTGCGAGGCGAACTGCACGCTGGCTTCGTCCTCGGAGAGCGTGATGCGTACCTGTATCGGTCCGAGTTCTGGGGGATTAAGGCTTAACTGGGCCTGTTGAATGCCGTGATCAACCAGGATCGTGACCTGCTCCGAGAAACGATCCGCGAACAGCGGACTCATCAGCGGCAGTTTGCTGTCCAAGATTAGCTTGGGTAGTTCGGCATGGCTTGTCGCGCGTTCAGCGGGTAGGGAAAGGCCGCTCAATCCGGCCGCGACGTCTGCGGGGTTCGCGGTTGAGGCTGCAAGCTGCCCTAATGTGGACGTCACGCCTAGGCCACTGAGGCCGGAAGCCGTGGCATCCGAGTTTAAATTACGCTCGACTGACTCACTGAAAGACGGTGAGAGAATACCGCCTTCACCGGCGTGCGGCACGTCGTCGGGCACGGCATCCGACGCCTGTGGGTCAGCGTTCGGGAGCTTTAGCACGGGTGATTTTGAGCCGGCAGCGAGCCATTGCGACAGATTGGGCGACAGATTGGGGGAACTGATGGCGGGCATGTCCGCGACAGCGTCCATGGCGGTTCCCGTGACCGCCGCCGGGGGCGCTGTCGCGCTCAGTGCGGCGGCGACATCGAGCGGCAAAGTCGCGTCCGCACCCGGCAATTCACCGCCTGGGGTGGGCGCCGGCAAGCTTTCTGCCGGCTGAGCCATGGTCTGCATCAAAGAGGTGAAAGCGGCCCCTTCCCCACCCTCCTCTGGCGCATTCTTGTGTTCAATCAAACGCTTGCCAGAGCCTGCCGAAACTGTGGTCGGGGTCACTGCGACTGCATCGCTCATGTCTGGTGCCTTCGTTGCTGGAGTTGAATCGGGTCTCGAAGGGGGAATCAGCAATGGTCGTGCCAGCCACAGGCACTGGCGCGCGACGAGGCCTACTGCACCTGCGGTGCCGCGTGAAAACGCCCCGCTGGTTTGCGCGCGCCCAGTGGTTTATGGTCCACGCGCGAGCTTCGCTAAACGCTCGACCTAGCGCCGCAGTCCAGTCGTGAGGCAAGGCGCGCGTCTTCGGTGTCAATCAGAAAGGTTTCCCCGCAACATGGGCAATAGCACTTCAGTCATGACCCTCAGGCGGCGCATACTCGTGACCGGAGGCGCCGGTTTCCTTGGTTCGCACCTGTGCGGGGCGCTGCTCGACGCCGGCCATGAGGTGCTGTGTGCCGATAACTTCTACACCGGCACCAAAGACAATATCGCAGCACTACTCGCTCACCCCTACTTCGAATTGATGCGGCACGATGTAACCTTCCCGCTATATGTGGAATGCGACGATATCTACAACCTCGCCTGCCCGGCCTCGCCCGTGCACTATCAGTTCAACCCCGTGCAGACCGTGAAGACCAGCGTGCATGGGGCTATCAACATGCTCGGGCTCGCCAAAAGAGTCCGCGCCAGGATCCTGCAGGCTTCTACCAGCGAGGTTTATGGGGATCCGACCGTCCACCCGCAAACAGAAACCTACTGGGGCAACACCAACCCAATCGGACTGCGCGCCTGTTACGACGAAGGCAAGCGCTGCGCTGAGACCTTGTTTTTCGACTATCACCGCCAGCACCATTTGCGGATCAAAGTCGCGCGAATTTTCAACACCTACGGGCCGCGCATGCATCCGAATGACGGTCGGGTGGTATCGAATTTTATTGTGCAGGCGCTGCGCAATGACCCCATCACCCTTTACGGCGACGGCCAGCAAACGCGTTCCTTCTGCTATGTCGAGGATTTGATCCGAGGGCTCATGGACTTCATGGGCACCTCGGATGACGTGATTGGTCCCATCAATCTCGGCAACCCGGACGAATTTACGATCCTCGAACTGGCGGAGCTAGTGATCGATCTGACTGGCTCACGCTCGACCTTGGTGTACCAACCGTTACCCAGCGACGATCCGAAGCAGCGCTGTCCAGACATCACTCGTGCGCGGCGTGAACTACGGTGGGAGCCTCAGGTGAAGCTGCGGCAAGGATTGGTCCAGACCATTGGCTATTTTGACGCCCACTTGAAGAAGACCAGCGCCCCCGGGATTGGCGGCGTCGCGAACCTGTATAGACCGTCATCCCGGGCGTAGACGCGGGCTTTAGGGGTACTTGGAGTTTCGCATGAACCCGGAATAAGGGACCCAGAGCAGCATCACTTCACTCCGTAGGAATCATCCGCCACCGATCGTCGATTTCGATCTGCAAACGATTCTCCGCTTGCCGTATTTCCACCCGCCGTGCGCGACTCGCGACTTCCTGTAACACGTTAAGTCGTCGCTTGTACGCGACCAGGCGCAAGCGCTCACGTTCACATCGGCGCACCGCACCGTGCAATTTTTGTTCAACGCTCGCGATTGCC
>JAYTEX010000310.1:0-5912 GCA_043734785.1 Pseudomonadota bacterium
CTCCAAACGCCTTCCGGGATCGACTTCTTGGCCGAGCCTTCGGTCCTGATCCGGGAGGGCAGCAGTTTCTTGAACCAGTTCATTTTCTATCTTTGTCTCCGGCCGCTCGTTGGGCATCCATTGCGACCCGCAGGCTGGTGACGAATGCTTCTAGCTCGCGACATAGCTCGCTTACTGAAGCCGCGTGGCGTTCGATAATCTCGACCAAAGCACTGCCGATAATCACCGCATCGGAAAATTCCGCCAGGGCCGCCGCCGAGGCCGGCGTCCTGACGCCGAAACCGACGCCCACGGGGAGCCGCGTTTGCGCTTTGAGTTCACCAATGCGTTGCCGAACTTCAGCGATATCGAAGGGTTTACCACCGGTCACCCCTTTGACCGACACGTAATACACGAACCCTGAAGCCTGCGCGCAGATGGTCCGCACACGCTCTGGATTGGAGGTGGGCGCGAGTAAGTAAATTTGCAGTAAGCCCCGATGCGCAAACTCAGCCTGACATGCCTGGGCTTCTTCAGGCGGCAAATCGACGGTCAGAACGGCGTCCACCCCGGCATTGACCGCGCGTTGGGCGAACAGCGCATAGCCCATGCATTCGATAGGATTGAGATAACCCATCAGCACGACTGGCGTGGAGGTATCTGTACGGCGAAATGCCGCGACCAGATCAATCACCTTCGCGAGTGTCATGCCACTCACGAGCGCGCGTTCGCTCGCCCGCTGAATCGTCGGACCGTCGGCCATGGGATCGGAGAACGGAACGCCGAGTTCGATAATATCCGCGCCACCTTTTACCAATGCGTGCATGCATTGGAGGCTGGTGTCGAGACTCGGATCGCCCGCCGTGATGAAGGTCACTAGGCCGGCGCGCCGTGCGGCAGCTAACGCCACAAATCGTTGTTGAATTCGATTCACACTCACTTGCTTGCTCCCAGGTCAGCTAGCGCAGAATTCGCGCGCGACGCCGCTGATCAGGCCGCCGCCAGAACCGCCCAGTGGCGCATTGAATTGACGGACTATCCAGCGCGTCACAAGGTGATTCCGTCGATATTGGCCACCGTCGGGATATCTTTGTCACCGCGACCCGAGAGGTTAATGACGATGATTTTGTCACGCCCCATGCGCGGCGCAAGGGTTGCCGCATAGGCCAAGGCATGACTGGATTCCAGCGCTGGGATGATCCCTTCCATCCGGGTCAAGCCGCGAAATGCGGCGAGCGCTTCCTGATCGGTGGCGGACACGTAGCTAGCCCGTCCCTGGTCCTTCAACCAGGCATGTTCTGGTCCGACGCCGGGATAATCGAGTCCCGCCGAGACCGAGTGGGTTTCGATAATCTGTCCGTCCGCATCCTGCATCAAATAGGTACGATTGCCATGCAGAACGCCTGGTCTCCCCGCGCAGAGCGGCGCGGAATGTCGCCCGGTGCCGAGACCATCACCGCCCGCCTCGACGCCTATCAATGCCACCGATGGGTCGTGCAGGAATGGATAAAAAATGCCCATGGCATTGGAGCCACCACCCACACAAGCGAGCACCACATCCGGTAAACGGCCGGTCTGCGCGAGGCATTGCGCACGCGTTTCGCGACCGATAATGGCCTGAAAATCCCGCACCATGACCGGGTACGGATGTGGTCCAGCGACGGTACCGATGATGTAGAAGGTGTCGTCGACATTGCTCACCCAGTCACGCAGCGCTTCGTTCAGGGCATCCTTCAAGGTTTTCGAACCGGAGGTGACGGGAACCACTTCGGCGCCGAGCAGCTTCATCCGAAATACGTTCAGCGACTGGCGTTGAATATCGCTGGCCCCCATATAGACCCGACACGTCATCCCGAAACGTGCCGCCACGGTGGCCGCGGCAACCCCGTGCTGGCCGGCCCCAGTTTCTGCGATGACGCGGCGCTTACCCATTCGCCGCGCCAGCAGCGCCTGACCAACGGTGTTATTAATTTTGTGAGCGCCGGTGTGGTTCAAATCTTCGCGCTTTAAGAAAATCTGCGCGCCGCCGAAGTGATTCGACCAGCGTTCTGCGAAATACAGCGGGGACGGTCGTCCGACGTAATAATGGAGGTCGTGTTCCAACTCGGCGATGAACGCCGAGTCCGCCGAATATCTTCGATACGCGGCTTCGAGTTCAGCGAGCGGTCCCATTAAAGTTTCGGCCACGAACTTGCCACCGTAGGGTCCGAAGTGTCCGCGTGCATCGGGCAACCCGGGCACGGGGTCTGGCATAATTTGTTCAGGAGTGGCGTTCAATTTTCGTTACCTCAGCAATAAACTCGCGCATTTTCGCGGGGTCCTTGATTCCTTTGCTCAATTCTACGCCGCCGCTCACGTCGACGGCATACGGGCGCACCGCGACGATCGCTGCGGCGACATTTGCGCTCGACAGGCCGCCTGCCAGAATAAGCGGGTAACTTCGCGGCGCGCAGAGCAACGACCAATCGAAGCTCACGCCTGTTCCGCCTGCGAGCTGCGGGTGGTAACTGTCCACCAGCAGCGCCCGTGCGCCGGCATACTGACGACCTAGCGCGTTGAAATCCAGACCCGGTTTGGCAGGCAACGCCTTGATATAAGGACGCGGACTCTGCGCGCAGTAGTCGGCGGGCTCTTGACCGTGAAACTGCACTAAATCGATCCCCGTTGCCGCCACTACATTGCGCACGATTTCCAGTTCGGCGTTGACAAAAAGGCCTACCGTGGTGATGAGCGGGGGCAGCTTCGCGATGATTGCGCGCGCGGTGTCGACTGCGATCCAGCGCGGACTATCGAGATAAAACACAAAGCCCAACGCATCGGCCCCCAGATCGACCGCTGCCAGGGCATCAGAAAGCCGGGTAATTCCGCAAATTTTAACGCGGGTCCGGGCCATTATTTACTCAAGCGTGGGTGCTTAGGTCGTGTGACATTGAGCATGGGATTATCCCATCTATGTCGGCTCCCGGTACAGGACGCAATGGAGATCCGGAGGTCATGCGCTAGACGGCCATAGTGTTGATCTGGAATCTGGGATTTCGAAACTGGGGGGATACTCGACGCGCAGCAAATACAGCCCGCCAGGCGGCGCTGTTATCCCTCCACACGTACGGTCTCGTGCACGCAGGAGCTCACCCATCCATTCCACTGGCCGCTCGAGGCGGCCAACTTCCAGTAGGGCTCCGACAATATTGCGCACCATGTGTTGCAAAAAGGCGTTCGCTTCCACCTCGATCAACACAAGTTCTTTATCGCGCACGACATCTATCCGGTGAATCACGCGTATCGGATGGCGAGCTTGGCAACCGGCGGCGCGAAAACTGGAAAAATCGTGCTCCCCGAGCAGACAGCGCGCCGCGCTCGCCATGCGTTCGGCATCCAGGGGCCGGCATTCCCAACCGACTTTTCCAGTCCACAGGGCTACGCGAGTCGCGCGATTAGAGATGATGTAGCGATACGCCCTGGCGGTCGCCGAGAATCTTGCGTTGAAATTAACGGGAACAGGCTGGGCCCACAGCACACTGACAGGGGGTGGAAGATTGGCGTTCGCGCCAAAGGTCCAAGCACGCGGCGTACGCACGGATTCGGTTTCGAAATGGACCACCTGCGCGCAGGCGTGGACACCGGCATCGGTGCGGCCGGCGCAGTAAACCTTGACGGGATGCGCGGCGACTCGCGACAGCGCCGCTTCCAAACAGCGCTGGATAGTGGGGACTTGGGGTTGAGTTTGCCAGCCGTGGAAGCCAGTCCCATCGTATTCAATCCCGAGGGCTATCCGCATCCAAGACCCCCGGCCGCCCAAACGGATGGCGGAGTCCGCCGCACTGGCGTGGCTACCGGGTGGACCTCAGGCCGGACATATCCGCCGTCACACCCGAGATTACGAAAGTTGCGCCAGCAGTCTACGCGCTTCGTCTTGCTGCTCCTGGGCGCCGTTTGCGATGACTTCGTTCAGAATCGCGCGCGCACCCTCGCCGTCGCCAAGCTCGATATAGGCCTTCGCCAAATTGAGCTTGGTATCCGTCTCATCCAGGGCAATCTGGTACTCATTGTCCTGGTCATTTCCAAGCGCAACTGTCTTATCGGTGGCACCTGCGGCGCGACGGAGTGCCTCGGGATCCAGTGCTAGGGTGTCCAGTTCGTCCAACTCGCCAATGTCGTCCAGGCCGAAGTCGAGGTCGATGCCATCGCTACCCGCCGGCTCGAGCGCCAAGTCAAGAATATTGTCGCCATCCCCGTCATCGAGATCCAGCCCTGCAATCGAGGCTTCCATAGACCGCGTAAGGTCCTCCAGTGACTCGCTTGGGGCATCGACCTGCCGCATCCCGCTTCGCGCGGCATTGGAACTCGGCAATTCCAGCGTATCGTCGATCAAAAGGTTTTCGAAATCCGTGGTGTCTTGCAAGGCGAGATCGAATTCAATCTCCGAATCCATCGCAGGAAGCGCACTCGTTGGTTCGCCCAGATCGAAATCCAATGCCATGCCATCCGGCAGGGAAAGTTCGAGGTCCGCGCCCGCCGCTTCGCTCATGGCAGACTCAAGATCGGAATCGAGCGTGAGGTCGAAATGATCGAGCCCAGCGTCGCGCTGAGCCACTGGCGCTTCACCTGCAAGGCCTTCGATATTGAAATCGAGGCCGAGGTCATCATCCAATTCAGTCGCTGCCTGCGCGACATTGGCGTGCGCAGCAGGCGGCGCGACGGTATCGCTGATATCGAACCCTAGGCTCAAGTCATCCGCGATCGCGTTAATCGTAGCTGCTTCTGCGCGGTCAGGCTGCGCGGTGGAACGCGGCGATGTGGCATCTAATGGTGTCTGTCCAGCTTCAAGTGCAACCAGACCGGTTTTCGTGACATCCAGCAGATCGAGACTGTTCGCCTGGAGAAAGTCGTCGCCGGCGGTGAGATCCAGCATCTGATCGAGCACTACATTTTCTGTCGTGGCGGTCAGGTCGATGAAGTCCGCGTCCATCCTGTCCTGCTCGCTGGCGCTGACATCTAGATCCAGCGCTGGCGGGAGGGTTTCCCCTGCCAGTCCATCGCCGAGGTCAAAATCGAGGGTCGTGGTCCCGACATAATCGTTAGTCAGGCCGACCTGGGTCGAAGAGAGCATATTGTCGCCGCCCGCCGGCATGGACACCGTCGATCCGCCGATTGTGTCGTCGCCGGTGATATCGACAAAGGCACTCGCGGTATCGCTGTCGCTGCTCGAACCCACTTCGATATCGGCGCCTGGGGCGAATAACGCGCGTTCAGGCGACATCTCGCTCCACATGGCGAGCGCACTTTCCCATAGGGGATCGCCGTCGCCCACCGCCGCATGCAGCTCGCGCGCGGCGTCTTCATAGGCCTGTTTGTTGTTGGCCGAATAATAGATTTCGAGCAGGCGCAGTCTGTACTTATATTCGTAGGGGTACTTGGCGATGACCTTGGTAACCAGCTCCTCTGCCTGGTCGAACCGTTCGTAGGCGAGGTAAACGTTGACTTCCTCGAGCGGATCTTCCTCGGGCGCGGCCCTCAGTTGTTCGGCGGAGCTTTCCATCGTGCGCAGGAATTGTTCCGAGTCAGCTTTTGGGCCCTCGAATTGAGTCAAATCTTCGCGCGTCGCCAACATATCGGGTGCAACCGTAGGCGCTGCTATGCTGGGTGCGACCACGACAAGCGCTGCCGCAGTCTTGGTTGACACAATGGCATTCTCGCGGCGTCCGGCTAGCGCCCTCGAGATTGCGATGAGCAACAACAGCGCCAAGGTCGAGGCGATACCCAATACGGTCAGGGCACCGCCTGGGACCGCTGCGCGCCAATGCGCCGGGACCAAATTGTTCAGCGTCGCCTGCAAGCCCGTGGCTTGCGTGGATGGGTCTTGCGGAATGATCGCGTCCGCCGCGGGCGGGGGAGGAACGGGTTCAGCTGTCTCAGGGGGCGACGTGGCTGCG
>JAYTEX010000311.1:0-4417 GCA_043734785.1 Pseudomonadota bacterium
GCAACCGGATTCTTAGTCACGAAGTCCTTGCTCCCTGCGACGATGCAGCAGATATATTGCGACCACGGCCGATCGTGCGTTCCGTCTACGATGACGTGGCCGAGTCCCATATCCCTGAGTTTTTGAGGCTGCGGTGGAACGGCGAGCAACGCTTCGGCTTTGCCGTCGATAAAGGCGCGCATGTTATTGACCACCGATTGTGTGAAGACCCATTCGATCTCGGCCTTGGGATCGATGCCGACATACGCCAGCATGCTGGAAAGAAAGACATGGTCGCCGGAACCTAGCGCACTGGCAGCCACTCGCTTGCCTTTAAGATCGCGGATTGTTTTGATCTGTCTACTGGCGATAATCGCGTAGCAGCCGGTGTGGACTCCCGACAAGGCGACGACGCGCGCGCCTGCGTCGAGCTTCCATACGAGGGCAGGTGCGTATTCCATAGTCAAGTCTGCGTGACCGTCGGTAAGTGCGCTACCGCCTGTGTGAGGCGTCTCGGGGTATTCCACTTCGGTGAAGCCCTCCCGCCGCAGCAGCTCTTCGGCCACGTATTGCGGCGAGAGGCAGATCGATACGGTCCGCGCCAGGCGTATCTTCGTCGTCTCGGGCGGCGGTTCGGCCAGTGCGGTTCCAGGAACCCCAAACGTTAACGCCGCGCCGAGCGCGGAAGTCTGTTGCAGGAAGCGGCGGCGACTCATGTCTTCATCTCCTTTTTCAGTTCGTTCAGAAAGCGCCAGTCTGTTCCCTGCGCGATGAGCTTCTGTGGCGTGGTCTTGATCATGCCCACCTCCTGCAGCCGCAAGCCGTAGAACCGGACAGTGTCTTCGGGGTTGTAGTCGCGCCAGTTGCGGTACGGGATATCCTGCATGGTCCTCAGGGCCGACTGAAAGCTCGCGACGTATCCATGATCGACCAGATATTGTGCCGCGCGGGCCGGCTCGGCTGCGCACAGATCAGTGGCCTTCAGGATGGCCCGCAACGCCCGCTTGGTCGCCACGGGGAACTTGTTCACGAAATCGCGATTACCGGCTACCGTGCAGCAGAAGTACTGAGACCATGGCTTGTCCGTGGCGCTGTTCAACAAAACATGTCCGATGCCGTCCTGACGCAATTCCTGCGGGTCCGGCGGAAAGCCCAGATACGCGTCCACGTCGCCATCGGCGAGCAATTGCCTCGCTTCGGATCGGGTGGTCACCACCCATTTCACATCGTGGCGAGGATCGATTCCGACATAGGACAGAATGCTGCTCAGGAAGAGTTGATGGCTGGAACCGGGACCGAGCACGGCGATCCGCCGGTTTTTCAGGTCCCGGACGCTACGCACGGCCTGATTCCCAAACAATTCGTAGCAACCGACGTGCACGCCCGCAAGCAGGACAATCGGTTCTCCCGCGTCCACACGCAGGAGGGTCGACAAGGCGAAGGACATGTTGATGTCCGCCGCTCCTGATGCGACCAGCTTCGATGTGCCGATTTCGGTCGTGTCCGAAAGGTATTCGACATCGGTGAAACCTTCGGCACGCAGCAGTTCCTCGGCGAGATACTGCGGCGCCACGCACAGTCCGGAATCGCGGCACAACCGAATCCGTGTCGTTTCCAACAGCCGTTCCGCGCGGGCCGCGGGGATGCCACCGATCCCCAACTCGGCGCAACCGATCCCTGCGCCGAGGGCTTTAAGCACGCGGCGTCGCGCCTGACTGAAAGATGAATTGGCCATTCGCGACATGGTGAGCGTTTTGCCTATTTCACGCCGATATTGCGATCGTGAAAGGCCGGGGCAGATACGCTCTGTTCAATCACGGCGATCACCTGTTCGACAGGAAAAGCCTGGCCTGGTGGATCTCTTTGCGTTCACTTTCCGCCGTCTGCGAAAGGTCGAGCAGCTTGCGGTAATAGTCCGCGGCCTTGCTGCCCAACCCCGCCAATTCAGCCGAGCGTGCCGCGCCGAAGATCCCGTTGAAGCGATTCGGATTGGCGCGCAGCGAGGCTTCATACTCCGCGAGCGCCGGTTCCGGTTGGCCGATCGCCAACAGCAGGTCGCCCATCAGTTCACGCGCAGGCAGCAACTGTCCCGGCGTGACCGGATGCTTGTAGGTGGATTCTTCGAGAACGGCTGCGCTGCGCATCTGCCCGACTGCCTGCGCCGTATCGCCGGCGGCCCATGCCAGCCACGCCTGCGCGGACTGGCGCTGCACCTCGACCTGCTTGGCCCAGAAATCCTGTTTCGATTGCACGAGCGCGTCGCGGATCTGCGTGATCTGCGCAATTTCCTTTTCCACCTCGCCCGTCGCGCCAAGATGGGCGGCACCGAGCGCGCGTGCGAAGTGCGTCAACGCTTGAGTCGCAGGAAAGCGACTCGGCTGCGGCTGGAGCCTGGCCGCCTCTTCCCAGCGCTGCTGTTCGAGGACATACCGCGCCGGAGCGGCAGCAACGGCGTAATCGACCGGCAGCGTGCGTGCGCCCTCGTCGATTTTGACCTCGGCGATATTGCGCAGCATGTCTTTGGCAGAAGCGGACTGGGCAAGCTGGAGGTACGCGTACACCAGATAGTCCTTGCTGTGCAGTTCCT
The DNA here is from genome assembly GCA_043734785.1 of Pseudomonadota bacterium. Taxonomy (GTDB): domain Bacteria; phylum Pseudomonadota; class Gammaproteobacteria; genus CAIKBL01. Next base: position 2,567 of record JAYTEX010000311.1, read on the forward strand.
CCTGCACCCAGCCAAGCTTGCGCGCCGCGGCACCGGCAGCGAGGTTGGACTCGATCGAATCCTGCCACATCCCGAGCGCGATATAGGTGTGGGAAGGCATGTGCAACGCATGTGGCATGGTCGGGGCAATGGCGCCATAGTGGCGCGCGGCCTTGAGCGAACGGGGCGCCAGCTCCGGATAGTCGTAAGCGTGGATCAGATAATGGGCAATGCCGGGATGGTCCGGATGTCCGGCGAATATGTTTTCGAGAATACCGGCGCTTTTAAGTTGATTCGCGTACGTCTTGTCATTCGGATTCGCGGTGGCCTGAAGGGCAAGAGCGTAGAACGTCGCGGCCTCCAGGTCTTCGGGGAATTTCTGGACAAGTGCCGCCATTGCATTTTCATAGGCTAGGGTGCGGGTCTTGTTGTCGACTTTTTCAAAGTCCCCGTAGAACGCGCCAAGTGCGGCAATGTATGCGCGCTCGCGTTCGGTTGGCGCGGCGCTCACAACTGCTTTCTCCAGGGCGGCTTTGCCTCGCTGAAACGATTCCCGCGTCGGGGGATACCATAATGGATACCACCAACTCATCGCGACGCCCCAGTTACCCATCGCACAGGAGGGATCCAACTCGGTCGCCCGCGAGAAGGTCTTCGCCGCCTCGGGGTAAAAAAAGGAATGCAGCATCGCCAGGCCGCGGTTGAACTGTTCCTGGGCAGCGGGGCTGCAGGAAACCGGAAACATGACCGAACCCAATTTGTCCGGAACGCCGGTCGGAATCGACTCTTCATCATGCGCTTGCGCATTCAGCGGTAGACCTGCCACCACCACAAACACCCACGCCATCCATGCAATGAGTTTCATCTCTATTTTCCTTTAGTCAGGTGAGCCCGCCCGGGACGAGCGACAAATACGCGATCGGTCCGGAAACAGCGAAGACCCTTGATCAGGATACCTCGTCCGGGTGTTGTCCCGAGCACCTAGCCTAGTCGATGCTGACTGGCACCCGACTGACGGATTGACAATTCGGGGCGCACGTCCTCATGCCTGCAATCCTTCTTAACTCATTGAGAACCGCTAGTCAGTGTCGGCGGCTCATGTCTTCAATTCCCTCTTCAGTTCGTTAAGGAAGCGCCAGTCGGTGCCCTGGGCGATGAGCTTCTGGGGGGTAGACTTGATCATTCCTACTTCTTGCATGCGCAGGGCGTAAAACCGAATGGTGTCCTCCGGATTCGCCTCGCGCCAGCGGGTGTATAGGGCGTTTTTCATTACCTCCAATCCGATGGCATACCGCGGCTCATACAACTTGGCGGCAAGATAACGAGCAACCCGCTCTGGCTCGGCTGCACAGACGTCGGCAGCCTTGAGGATCGCCCGCAGCGCGCGCTTGGTAGCGACCGGATTGCGCTGAGCAAAATCCCGGTTCGCCACGACCATGCAGCAGAAGTATTGAGACCAGGGTCGATCCTGAGCGGTATCGACGATTACTTGCCCTACTTTCTTTAACCGCAATTCTGCGGGCTCCTGAGCATAACCAACGAAGGCGTCTGCCTTGCCTTCAACGAACAAATCCATTGCGTTGCGCAGGTCCTTGCCAGTGATCCACGTGACCTCGTGTGGATTCGTGCCCACATACGCCAACATTGTGGAGAGTAAAACGTGGTCTCCACTCCCGGAGTAGTGAATAGCTGCAGTCTTTCCCCTAAGGTCCCGAATGCTCCGCACGCGATCGCTGCCGAAAAGTTGAATAGCATCCTCCGTGCACGCCGGCGATCACCACGATTCCTTTTCCTGCGTCCAGATGAGGCAGCAGTTCCGGTGAATTCCACATCGCGATATCTGCTCGACCTTCGGCTATCGCATCGAGAGCA
>JAYTEX010000312.1:0-15710 GCA_043734785.1 Pseudomonadota bacterium
TTCTTGGTGCGCGGACATCGGCGCAAGTTTCCGCTCGCCGAACTGGCGGCGCTCACTGACCCGGAGCAAGTGGTGTGCCGCCGTTTATGCGTGTTGTTACGCCTTGCCGTTGTCCTGCATCGGTCGCGTCGTGCGACGCCCCTGCCAGCGCTCGAACTGACGGTCGCTGAATCCTGGTTGAAACTCGTGCTGCCGAAAGACTGGCTCGATGCACACGCACTGGTCGCGGCCGATCTTGAACAGGAAGCGAGTTATCTGAAAGCCATTGGTTTGCGGCTCAAGCTCAAATAGGGTCTGCCGTCACTCTTCCAGCCGCTCCAGCAACCGCAGCTGCGCATCGCGCGGTTTGGCACCGGTTCTGACTCTATGATAGCTGCCGTCGCCGTGCATCACCCATGCGCGGGTGTTGTCGGCGAGATAAATTTCCAGTCCCTCCTTAATGACTCGATCGCGCAGGCGCTTGTCCTCAATGGGGAAGCATACTTCGATCCGATCGAAGAAATTGCGGCCCATCCAGTCCGCACTCGAGAGATAGACTTCCTTGTCTTCGTCGTTCTGGAAAAAGAACACGCGCGAATGCTCCAGGAAGCGACCGACGATAGACCGCACGCAGATGTTCTCAGAGATGCCTTCGATCCCGGGCCGCAGCGCGCAGACCCCGCGTACGATCAGGTCAATTTTCACACCGGCGCGCGAGGCGTTGTAGAGCGCCAGGATCACTGAGACTTCGATCAAGGCATTCATTTTGGCGATGATCCGCGCGGGGCGACCAGCACGCGCATGCGCTGCTTCGCGCTCAATCAGCGAGAGAACGTGGCTATGCAAGGTGAAGGGTGATTGCAGCAGTTTTTTGAGCTTGCCGGCGCGCCCGGGCGCTGTGAGCTGGTGGAAAATTTTCTGCACGTCCATGCCCAGCGTGTTGTCGCAGGTGAACAGACCAAAATCGGTATATTGCCGAGCCGTACGAGGATGGTAGTTACCGGTCGCAAGATGCACATAGCGGCGCAGTTGTTTACCTTCACGACGCAGCACCAGAAGCATCTTGGCGTGGGTCTTGAAACCGACCACACCATAGACGACATGCGCGCCGGCTTCCTGTAGGCGTGTCGCGAGTTCAATATTCGCTTCCTCGTCGAAACGCGCTTTCAATTCGACCACCACGGTGACTTCTTTGCCCGCGCGCGCCGCGTCGACCAGAATTTTCACAATCGGTGAATCTGGGCCGGTGCGGTAGAGGGTCTGGCGAATGACCAGTACGTCAGGATCCGACGCCGCTTGTCGGAGCATTTCGACCACCGGCAAAAACGATTCGAATGGATGGTGAAGCAGGAGATCGCCGCGCCTAATCGCGGCAAAAATATCGATGTTCGTAGGTAAACGGCGCGGCCGGCTCGGTGTGAAGCTCTGGAATTTCAGATCTGGTCGCTCGATCATGTCCGGCACCGTCATCAGGCGAGTTAGATTAACCGGGCCATTGCAGTGGTAGATATCTTCTGGCGCGAGATTGAACTCGTGCTGCAGCAGGCGGGTCATCTCATCAGGACAGGTATCGGCCACTTCCAGGCGCACCGCGTCGCCAAAACGGCGCTGATGCAATTCACCTTCCAGCGCGTGCAACAGATCCTCTACGTCTTCGTCCTCAACGAACAGCTCGCTGTTGCGGGTAACGCGGAATTGATAGCAGCCGGTGACGCGCATGCCAGGAAACAGATCTTCCACGTGCGCATGAATAATCGAGGACAGAAATACAAACTCGTGCGGATCGGCAGCATGCTCGGTCGGAATGCTGATCACGCGCGGCAGTAAGCGAGGCGCCTGGACAATGGCGATCGCACTGTTGCGCCCGAAGGCATCGGTGCCCTCGAGCGAAACCAGAAAGTTCAAACTTTTGTTGAGAATTCGCGGAAACGGGTGAGAAGGATCGAGCCCAATAGGGCTCAGTACCGGCAGCAATTCGCGGTAGAAGTAGCGCTTGACCCACTGCGACTGGCGCGCGTTCCATTCGCCGCGCTTCAGAAAGTGGATACCCTTTTCAGCGAGCCGCGGCGTGAGCACATCGTTTAACACCCGGTACTGTTCGGCCACCAAAGCGTGCGTGATCTCGCCGATGCGTTTCAACTGTTCGCCGGGGCTCAGTTGATCGGGTCCCATCTGGGTCGATTTGGCGGCCGTCTGTTCCTTCAAGCCGGCCACCCGAATCTCGAAGAACTCGTCCAGATTACTACTCGCAATACACAGGAACCGCAGGCGCTCGAGCAGCGGGTTGCCTTCATCCTTGGCCTGTTCGAGCACGCGCCGATTGAACTCGAGCAGCGACAGCTCGCGGTTGATGTAGAGCTTGGGATCGGTCACGTCGAGCGTCTGGGCATCCATGTTCAAATGATCTCCGGCAAACCCGAGGCTATCCACACTGGTTGGCACGGCCTGCTAAGATGCCCTCGCTTCAATTAAGGAACCTCTGAATAAGTCCAGTCTGGGCTTCATCAAAGGTACTTCCCTGCGCAAGGAAGCCCTGCTTTTTTCAAGGTTTCCTCAGCTCAACAAAGTATAACGAGGAAGATCATCCAAATGCGCGCTGTTCGAAATGCCCCGGACTCTCCACGTCGTTCTCCAGTACGCACACAGGCAGAGCGCGCAGATCGCCACAGTTTATATGAACGCTCGGTGCAGGATGCGGATGCCGAGCTCGATTTTGTCGCCCGAGAATATCGTCGGTTGAAAGGGCGCAATGCGCGATTTCTGCGTGAGGATTTCTGCGGGACCGCCAGTGTCGCGACCAATTGGGTGCGCCGGCATCGACAGAATCGCGCTATCGGTGTCGATGTCGACCCCAGTGTGCTCGCTTGGGGTGAAACCCATCATGTGCATAAACTCTCGCGCGGCGAGCGCGGACGTCTGACCTTACTCAACGCGGATGTGATGCGGGTTAAGACGCCGCCTCAGGATGTTTGCCTGGCGATGAATTTCAGCTACTGGATTTTCAAGACCCGCGCGACGTTGCGGAATTATTTCCGGGCGACGCGCCTGGCGCTGGCTGACGACGGGGTATTCATGCTCGATTGTTACGGTGGCTACGACGCTTTCCGCGTCCTCAAAGAGAAGCGTGAACTGCGCGGATTCACCTACATTTGGGACCAGGCAAGCTACAACCCGGTGAACGGCGATCTCCGCTGTCATATTCATTTCCAATTTCCCGATCGCTCTGCGATGAAGGAGGCCTTTACCTACGAGTGGCGCTTGTGGACCTTGCCGGAAATCCGTGAAGTGCTCGCGGAAGCGGGGTTTGCTCAGTCAATCGTGTACGGGCAGGGGTGGGACGCGAAGCAGGAGGACGGCGATGGCAATTACCAACCAGTGGAGTCGGTAGACCCCGACGCGGGCTGGATTGCCTATCTGGTCGCCCTGAAATAGAGAGTGTCATCTACTTGTAATATTTCTGACCAAGAATGGCGCTTCGTGACGACGCTCGTCCATTTTTAAGGAGAACCCCTGTGCTTAGACCCAACCGATGGATTGCGCTGTGTAGCGCGGCATTGCTTATCCCCGCCGCGTATGCCGCAGCGCCGGGCGATGCATTGGACGCCGGACTTCGTGATTACACCAAGACCAGCGGAGTGTCGGGCAATCTCTCCAGTATTGGCTCCGATACGCTCGCAAATCTCATGACCTTGTGGGCGGAGGACTTCAAGAAACTTTATCCGAATGTGAATGTGCAGATCCAGGCGGCAGGTTCGAGCACCGCGCCTCCGGCGCTGACCGAGGGCACAGCCAATCTGGGACCCATGAGCCGGCAGATGAAAAGTGAAGAGGTGGCGGCCTTCGAGGGCAAGTACGGCTACAAACCCACCGCCGTGCCGGTAGCGGTCGATGCGCTTGCCGTATTCGTCCATAAGGACAACCCGATCAAAGGCTTGTCAATTGCGGAAGTCGATGCGATTTTCTCTGCGACCAGGCTGTGTGGGCATAACCGCGATGTCAAAACGTGGGGCGATCTCGGCGCCCAGGGCGAGCTGGCCAGCCAGGCGATCCAGCTCTTTGGGCGCAACTCTGTATCCGGTACATACGGCTATTTCAAGGAATTCGCGCTCTGCAAAGGCGATTTCAAGAATACCGTCAACGAACAACCGGGCTCCGCGTCGGTCGTGCAGGGGGTGACCAAATCCATCAACGGTATCGGTTATTCTGGTGAAGGATATCGAACTTCGGGCGTCAGGATGGTCCCGCTGGCCAAGAAGGCTGGCCGGGATTATGTCGAGCCGACCAAAGAAAATGCGCTATCAGGTAAGTATCCGCTTTCACGGTTTCTGTTCGTCTACGTGAACAAACAGCCGAATCAGGCGCTACCACCGCTGGAAACCGAGTTTCTCAAGATGGTTCTCTCGAAGGCGGGTCAAACCACGGTCGTAAAAGACGGCTATATTCCATTGCCCGCAAAAGTGGCAAACAAAACCCTGAAATCGGTGCTCGGGGTCAGTCCCCAATAGCCCACTCGACTCTCGGCTGACCGGGGGTGACCACGGCATCAGCGGCGGCGGCTGCCTTTCAGCTGCCGCTTCGTCATAATGCGCGCGGCAGTTCTCGCACATGGAGTTGGTGCGACCCCTTGCGCGACGATTAGCTTCACTGACCCCAAACGCCAAATGCCGAAACCCCTGTGACCGAACCCGCAATCTCCGACCTTGCCAAGTCAGAATTAAGCCACCGCGGCTTTCGGATGTTTAAGGACAAGGTGTTCGGTGCCACCATGGCCGTCGGTGGTGTGACGGTCATCCTCGCCATTCTCACGATCTTCGTCTACCTCCTGTATGTCGTGTTGCCACTGTTCCGTTCGGCGCAGGTGGGCCCTGCCCGTAGCGTGCCGTTGTCGGTTGGGCAAGTGGCACAATTCACCTTGAACGAGTATGCGGAAATTGGCTTCATGCTGTTCACGGACGGCGCTTATCGTTTTGTCGAAACCGCCACAGGTCAGGGACTCGCGCAGGGCAGCCTGATCCCGGCGCACGCCAGCATGACCGCGCTCAACGGCTCCACCCGTGGCTCGCGCACGGTTGCGATTGCGCTCGCCTCCGGCGAAGTCTTGCTCGCCAAACCTCGCTACCAGGAACATTTTGAAGAGAACCGACGAATTTCGACGCCAGAAATCAGTTATCCGCTCGGCCCGGCGCCCGTGCGCGCGGTGCCGATCGGGAGGACGATCTCGGCGCTGGCCGCCGAGGCCAATGATGAGGGCGCAACCATCGCTGCCGTCGCGAGCGACAAAAGGCTCTACCTCACGAATTACGCCAAAGTGGACTCGCTAATCGAGGATGAAGCGAGTTTCGAAGCCACGCAGGTGGAAGTCGCAGCGATCACAGAGGACGTGGCATTCATCACGCTCGATGTCGATCAACAGGAGCTTTATGTCGTCAGCGCCAGCGGGCATGTGCGCTTTTTCGATATCCGCTACAAGGAAGCGCCGCGGCTCGTGCAGGAACTGCAGGTCGTGCCGTCCGACACGACCGTGACAGCGGTGGAATTCCTGAGCGGTGGCACATCGCTATTGATCGGCGACAGCCAGGGGCACGTGACGCAATGGTTTCCGGTGCGCGACAACGAGAACAACTATCGACTCACCCACGTGCGAACCTTCAGCGGGTTCGAAGAACCGATAAGGTTGATTCTGCCAGAGTATTTTCGCAAGGGTTTTGCTGCAATCGACACAGCAGGCACCTTGGGCCTGTTCCACACCACGGCCGAACGCACGTTGCTGTTAAGGCAGGGGTGGCTGCGGTCCGCGCCAGTGTCCGCGGCCATTTCGCCGCGTGCGGACTCGCTCGTGATCCTGGCCACTGACCAAATGCTCTCAACCTACGAGGTCTTCAACCAGCACCCTGAAGTTTCCTGGCATTCCTTGTGGGGCAAGGTTTGGTATGAAGGACGCAGCCAACCCGAATTCATCTGGCAGTCCTCGTCCGCGACCAACGATTTCGAACCTAAGTACAGTTTGACGCCGTTGACCTTCGGCACGATCAAAGCGGCCGTGTATGCGATGCTGTTCGCCATCCCGATCGCGATCTTCGGTGCGATCTACACCGCGTACTTCATGCAACCGCGGCTGCGCGTGATCGTGAAACCTTCGATTGAGATCATGGCCGCACTGCCGACCGTGATTCTGGGTTTCCTGGCCGGCCTGTGGCTCGCACCCCTGATCGAGACCCATCTAATCGGCGTGCTAAGCGCCACCGTCTTGATGCCCGTGGCGATTTTCTGGGCAGCCTGGGGCTGGACACGACTGCCCGGTAGCCTGCGCTTGCGCGTGCCAGATGGTGCTGAAGCGATCCTGTTGATCCCGGTGGTGTGCGCCGTATTGTGGGCGACCATGGCTTTCAGTCAGCCGCTCGAGCAGCTTTACTTTGGCGGCAATCTACCGCGTTGGTTAAGCCAGGAACTTGGCATCACCTACGATCAGCGCAATTCGCTGGTGGTCGGCATTGCGATGGGTTTCGCGGTGATCCCGAACATCTATTCCATCAGTGAAGACGCGGTGTTTGGCGTTCCGCGACAGCTCAGCACAGGTTCTCTCGCGCTCGGCGCGACGCCGTGGCAGACCGTGACCCGGGTGGTGCTGCTGACGGCGAGCCCGGGGATTTTCTCCGCCATCATGATTGGCCTCGGTCGCGCGGTCGGCGAAACCATGATCGTGCTGATGTCGACCGGCAATACGGCGATCATGGATTTCAATATTTTCCAGGGGTTCCGCGCACTGTCGGCCAATATCGCAGTCGAGATGCCGGAGTCGGAGGTCAACAGCACGCATTACCGCGTGCTGTTTCTCGCAGCCTTGGTGCTGTTCGGCGTGACCTTCGTGTTCAACACCGTGGCCGAGATCGTGCGCCAGCGTCTGCGCACCAAGTACGGCAATCTGTGATGCAACAGACCTTCCGGCAGTGGTACGCAAGCGGCAGCCCCTGGGTGTGGCTGACCGCCGGCACCGTGAGCCTAAGTCTCGTGATGGTGTTCGGCGTCCTGATTCTGATTGCGGCCAACGGGCTCGCGCATTTCTGGCCGGGCAAAGTAGCGGCGATCGTGCTGGCGACGGCGGACGGCGGGACCGAGCGTCTGCTGGGCGAGATCGTCGATGACGAAGTGGTTTCGGCGACGCGCGTGCGCGAGGCAGGCGGGAAAGTGCCTGAGGGCATGACGGTCGTGCGTCGCTATCTCGTGAAGGTCGGCAACCGAGATGTCGGTGGCAACGATTTCCGCTGGATCGCGGAAACCGAGGTGCAGCGCATCGAATATCCGGCAAATGCGCTGGTTGCCGAGCGTACCGAGTGGGGAAATTTTTATGGCTACCTCGACGCTGTGCGCGAAGGCGAGACGGTGCTTGCGACGCCGGCCCCCTGGGATGAACTGGCGGCGCGCCTCGCGCGCAGCAACGGCTTGAAAGCGGAGATCAAGCAGATTGAACGCAGTGATGTCGGGCATATCAATGCCGAACTCGAGCGTTTGCGTTTGCGCGAACGCGAACTCAAGAAAGCGCACGATGCGGTGGCGCTGACCGCGCTTGCGGGCGCGCGGGCAACACTTGACGCGAATTTCGCCACGCTTAGCGAGCGCCTCGCCAGCCTGCACGCACAAACCCAGCGGGATACGCTGCTGGTCAAAACCGTAAACGGCGAAGTACGTGTGTTGCCGTTCGAGAATATCGTACGCGTGTTTCGCCCCAATGCCATGTCGTGGGGTCAAAAAATCTGGCATTACCTGGTCAAGGTGGGCGAGTTCACGACCGACGAGCCGCGTGAAGCAAATACGGAGGGCGGGATATTTCCGGCCATCTTCGGGACTGTGCTGATGGTTATCGTGATGTCGATTGTGGCCACCCCCTTCGGCGTCGTGGCGGCGATATACCTGCGCGAATATGCCAAAGCAGGCCCGATCACCAGCGCCATTCGCATCGCAGTGAACAATCTGGCTGGCGTGCCGTCAGTCGTCTACGGCGTGTTCGGCTTCGGCTTCTTCGTGTATTTCCTGGGCGGCTCCATCGACCGCGCTTTTTTCGCCGCCAAACTGCCGGCGCCGACTTTCGGCACACCAGGACTGCTGTGGGCCTCGCTGACGCTTGCGCTTTTGACTGTGCCGGTCGTGATCGTCGCGACCGAGGAAGGTCTCGCTCGCATCCCGCACGCGATCCGGGAGGGCAGTCTTGCGCTCGGCGCGACCAAAGCGGAGACCCTCTGGCGCACGGTGCTCCCAATGGCGACGCCCGCCATGATGACTGGCTTGATCCTGGCGGTGGCGCGCGCAGCAGGCGAGGTGGCGCCGCTGATGATGGTGGGTGTGGTTAAACTCGCACCCACCCTGCCGCTCGACGGTGAATTCCCATTTCTACACCTCGATCGTAAATTCATGCATCTCGGCTTCCACATCTACGACGTCGGGTTTCAGAGCCCCAATGTCGAGGCCGCGCGCCCCCTGGTGTACGCCACCGCGCTGTTGTTGGTCGTGATTATCATGTCGCTCAACCTGGCTGCGATCCAAATCCGTAATCGCTTGCGTGAGAAGTACAATGCAACAGACCATTAAAGAGCCCGGCATCGCCTCGGGAGAGGCAGTGGCTCCAGCAAAGTTGACGCATGGCGTGGATATTCGCGCTCTCCGTAGTGGCACGGTGGAAACGGCCGCGCCGAGTGTTGCGCAAGAATGCCTGCGGGTGGAGAACCTGTCGCTTTACTACGGCGAAAAGCGCGCGATAAACGATATCAATCTGGTCATCCCAGAGAAACGCGTGACGGCATTTATCGGGCCCAGCGGGTGCGGGAAGTCCACGTTGCTACGGTGTTTCAACCGCCTCAATGAACTCATCCTGGGCGTGCGCACGGAAGGCACCATCAAGCTCAGAGGCGAGAACATTCTCGAACCCCAGGTGAATGTCGCGAATCTGCGGCGGCGGGTCGGGATGGTGTTTCAGAAGCCCAATCCGTTTCCAAAGTCGATTTACGAGAACGTGGCCTATGGCTTGCGCATCCAGGGCATCAAGAACCGACGAACGCTCGATCGCGCGGTCGAAAACGCGCTGCGCGCGGCGGCCCTGTGGGAGGAAGTTCGGGAGCGAGTGCACGACAGTGCGCTCGGCCTCTCGGGTGGCCAGCAGCAGCGCCTGGTCATCGCGCGCGCCATTGCGATTGAACCGGAGGTATTGCTTCTAGATGAACCTGCCTCGGCACTCGATCCGATCTCGACCCTGAAGATCGAGGAGCTCATCTACGAACTCAAGCAGAACTATACGATCGTAATCGTCACGCATAATATGCAACAGGCGGCCCGTGTGTCCGACCACACCGCATTCATGTACATGGGTGATCTGATCGAATTCGGTGAAACCAAGACGCTATTTACGACGCCGCGCCAGAAGCAGACCGAAGATTACATTACCGGCCGCTACGGTTAGCACAGGAGTTCGCTCGCATGGTCATGTCTCGCACGCACCATATCTCGCAACAATTCGATAAAGAACTTGAGGACATCCGCTCGAAAGTGCTGGCGATGGGTGGGCTGGTCGAAGATCTGCTCAGTCAGGTGCTCGAAGCCTTGTCGAAAACCGATATCGAACTTGCCGAACTGATTGCCTCGAGCGACTACAAAGTCAACGATATGGAGGTCGATATCGACGGCGAATGTACTGCGATCCTGCTGCGTCGCCAACCAGCCGCGAGCGATCTTCGCCTCGTGCTCGCGGTGAGCAAGGTCATTACAGATCTCGAGAGAGTGGGCGACGAAGTTAAAAAAGTGGCGCGTATCGTCGTCAATATCGCGAATACGGGCGGCGCGCGTACCTACTACGTGGGCGTGCTCGCCATGGGTTACCACGTGCGTCGCATGTTGCGCGCGGCGCTGGATGCCTTCGCGCGCATGGATTCGCACGCGGCGCTCGAAGTCGCCCAGGAAGATATGGAAGTTGACAGAGAGCTCGAGGCGGTGATGCGGCAGCTCATCACTTACATGATGGAAGATCCGCGTAGCATTCGCGGCGTGCTCGATGCAGTCCTTGCCGCGCGCGCCTTCGAGCGCATCGGTGATCACGCGGACAATATCTGCGAGAACGCCATTTTTCTGGTCGAAGGCAAGGATGTGCGCCATGTGGCGCGCGAGGATGTACGCCAGCAGCTCCAGCAGGGCAGGGGTGAAGGGGTGAGTAGGTAGCGACTATCCCGCGACGCGCGCCTGCGTGACCCCGCCCGCACAGTTCACCGCTTAAGACTGGCCAGAAATTCGAAGGTGCGTTCGAAGGCACCGTTCTCGACTGCGGCGATCGATGCATTGAAATGCGTGACTCCCGTATTTTCAATGCGCGCGATGTCGCGTCGCAGCGTTGCTTCGTCGCCGACCAGCGCGAGATCGCCCGGTCCTTTCAGTCCTTCACGATCGAGCATCGCGCGATAGCTCGGAAGCTGTCCGTAGACAGCGAGACCCTGGGCAATCCGATCGCGGGCGGTGGCGACTTGTGTGGTGAGCACGATCGGAAAACCGCCGACAATCTGAGGCGCCGGGCGGCCGGCGGCCGCCGCTGCCGCAGTGATAGTCTTCACGATGTGATCTTCCATGGTCTTCGGGCCGACCATCCAGGTGCTGGTGCCATCGGCGAGCTCGCCGGTGAGTTTTAACATGAGCGGACCGAGCGCGGCGACCAGCACCGGCACTGGTTGTGCATCCGGCACCTCGAGCTGCAGGCCGTGGATGCGATATTCCTCGCCCTCGAAATGCACGATTTCACCGCGCAACAACGGCATCAGTACCTTCAAATACTCGCGGGTGTGGCGCGCGGGTTGGGCGAACGACAGGCCCAGCATGTCTTCGGTCACGACCTTATGCGACGGACCGATCCCCAAGGTGAAGCGGTTTTGAGTGGCAGCTGCAGCGGTCAGGGCCTGCTGGGCCAGCGCGCTCGGATGGCGCGGCGGGGTGGGCGTGACGGCGGTGCCGACCCGGATGCGCTGCGTGGCGCGAGCGATATAGCTCAAGGTCATTAAGGCGTCGTGGCCGCGCACATTCGCCATCCATAAATCGTCGAAACCGGCCGCTTCGACTTGTTGCCCAAACGCGATCATGTCGTCCAGGGTGTGCCGGCGGCCATCGGCACCGGTCATGATTCCAAATCTCATTCTATTGACTCCGTGGGTTTCGAATGGTGATCTGTCCTCGTGCCACTATTTGCGCGGTCGTGCCGCCTTGGTCGGTTTCGCGGGAGCGGTCGGGCTCTCATCGATCCGCAGCGCCGTGAAATACCGGCGCTCGAACTTCCATTCGTCTTTGACCTTCACATACGTATCCGCATAGTGACCCGCGCCCATAAACTCCATGTTGTTCTTGGCACTGCGCAGATCGAGGTAACAGCGGCCATGGGCCTGCTTATCGCCGGTGATTTCGAACACGTGATTGTGGATGAACGGCCGTGGCCCGATTTCCAGGCCGTGCCGATAGAAACTCGCCAGCGCGGCATGGCCCTTCGCGCTCGTTTCCTTGCCATCGATCACGATGACGAATTCGCCGTCTTTCGCGAACAGCTTCACGAGACTCGCGATATCATCCCGCCACACGCAATCGCAGTAACGCAGTGGCAGGTCGCGGATGGCTTCGCGGTCGAGCAGGGCTAGGATCTGATCTTTAGATTTGGACATGGCAGCCTCGCTGGGGTGTATGGGTGAATTGAGGTATGACCCTCACACTAGGCAATTCGCAGGCAAGAGGCAATCGATTACACTGCCACGGGCGAGTACTCCACGTCGTATTTTTCTGATTCGCCATGGTGAGGCCGCCCAACGGTGGGTCGAGGCCAGCGATCAGGGCTGATCGGGGTTGATCCGGGCTTTGAGCGTCATCGGCCATGACCTGGCCCGCGTGCTTGGTTGTATTCGAGCCGGCTTACTGCTCAAGGACTCAACTTGAAATTACCGACGACACTGTGGCCGTCACCGTGCGCGGTCGCAGCCTCACCACCCGGGAGTGATCACTAGTGTTAGATAAAGAAACTTTGCTGAACGCGCATGACCATCGACACCTGAAGTTCGAAGGCGCATGCAATGTTCGCGATCTGGGCGGCTTGCCGACTGCGCACGGTCGAATGACGCGCCACGGTGTCCTCTATCGCTCGGACACACTCGCGCATCTGTCAGCTGCCGATCTCGAGCGCCTGTCCCAGCTTGAACTGCGCACGGTGGTCGATCTGCGCACGGCTGAGGAGTGCGCGCGCGCGCCGGATCGACTGCCGCTCGGAGCGACTTTAACCTTGCATAATCCCGGCTTTCTGCCTAAGGGCAACGAGGAGATGTTTGCGAGCATCAACGCGGGTGCTCTCGATGCGCAAGCCGCAGTCGCTGCCATGTTGGTCCAGTACCGCAGTCTGACGCTCGAACACCTCGCCGAATATCGTGTTTTCGTGTCGGCGTTGCTGGCGCCCAGTCGCACACCGTTGCTGTTTCATTGCGCAAGCGGCAAGGATCGTACGGGGATTGCGGCCGCCATCGTGCTCCTGGCGGTGGGGGTCCAGCGACCCTGGGTGGTGCAAGATTATGTGATTTCGAATTACCAACGTCGCACAGTGGATTTATTCGTCCGTGCTGGGCCGTCACCGGCGGTCGAACAGGTCATGGCGGCAGATCCGCGTTATATCGAAGTCGCCATGACCGCGATGACGGAAGCTTTCGGCTCGATCGACGCCTATCTCGAGCAGGGCCTCGGGATCGATAGTGCCGCGCGTCGCCACCTCGAGAAGCTGTTACTCGACTGAAGTGCTCGGCGTACAGGCCTCGCATTCGACGCGATCCGTGGCAAATCATTCAGCTTAAGTTCAAACGACGATTTCTACGCTTGCCAAACCAGCCGACGCCCGGGGGGTGTGTCCGAACCCTCTCCCGGACTCGTGGGAATCGCGATTCGAGCCGTCTACACGCCGCGCGCCCGACTGGCTGGCAATGAATCTTTGGAGTACCGCAGATGTTTCGATTTCTCCTGACTGGCGGCCTGTTCCTGGTGCTGACCGGCGTCGCAAGCGCCGAGCAAGCGGGCGACACTGCCGCGTGGTTCAAAGATGGCATGCGCTATTACGAAGCCCGGGATTACCAGGCGGCGTCGTACGCGTTCAAAGCGGCCGCCACCGCCGCGCCAGATAACGGCGAATACATGCACTGGCTGGGCAAGACCTACGGGCGACAGGCAGAACAGGCTGGCGGCTTCAACGCCATCAAGCTGGCCAAATTGACCCGCTTCGCGCTCGAGCGGGCGGTAGCGCTGAATCCAGAGAACCGGGACGCGGTTCGCGATTTAGCTCGGTACTACGCAGATGCGCCGGGATTTTTGGGCGGTGACAAGGGCAAGGCTGCGGCCTTGCGTGCACGCCTGAAGGCCGCGCCTAGCGCCGCGCCGAATCCTGCGAGTTCCAGTCAAAGCTAGCAGCCGGGCTTTATAGGATCCCTTTCTTGGAGCTCTGGGGTCCTGTACCTTAGGCGCCCGTCTCGCGATGCTAGCCGACCCATATATGGAAGCCATTCCGCTCATTTTTAAGCCCAGCGGCAAACCGCGCGCCGAGCGCGTGCGGCACGAACGCGGGATGCTGCAGCAGCGGTTGCGGCGTCAGGTAGGGCGCGCGATTGCGGACTACAACATGATCGAAGCCGGCGATCGGGTGATGGTCTGCCTGTCCGGTGGCAAGGATTCGTACACCTTGCTCGATCTGCTGCTCGCGTTGCAGAAAAAGGCGCCGGTATCCTTCGAATTGATTCCCGTACATCTCGATCAGAAGCAGCCCGGCTATCCGTCGGAGATCCTGCCCGCGTACCTGCGCGCGGTGGGCCTCGAATTTCATATTCTCGAACAGGACACCTACAGCGTGGTGCAGCGCGTGGTCCCGGCAGGCAAGACAATGTGCGGGCTGTGCTCGCGCCTGCGGCGCGGCATTCTGTACACCTTTGCGCGCACACACGGCATCACCAAGATAGCCCTCGGCCATCATCGCGACGATATCGTCGAGACTTTCTTTCTGAACATGTTTTTCGGCTCGCGCCTGAAGGCGATGCCGCCCAAACTCCAATCCGACGACGGCGACAACATCGTCATCCGGCCGCTTGCGTACTGCAAGGAAGCCGATATCGTGCGCTACGCCGAGTCGCGCCAGTTTCCGATCATCCCGTGCAATCTCTGTGGCAGCCAGGAGCAACTGCAACGCAAGCAGTTGAAGCTGATGCTGACCGAATGGGAACGACAAACCCCAGGGCGCGTGGAAAATATTTTTCGCAGCCTGCAGAATGTCACCCCCTCCCATCTCGCCGATACCGCGCTATTCGACTTCGCAAGCCTCGGTGCGCGCAACGACCAGCGCCTGAGTCCCACGCAGTGGCTGATCGAGGGCGCGCAGGACTGACGACGGACTCGGGTCAGTTCCGCGGGTTAATCACGAGGTACGCAGCAAGCCAGGGCAAACGCATCATCGGCATGTAGCAGTAGCAATGCCGATTGCGTGTCTGGTCTCAGGCAGCGACGGTGTGGAGTAGCGCCGAGGTGCGCTCAAGATGGTTTAAATAGATTCGCCGCAAGCCGGTGCAATCCTGCGGATCGACCAGATCAAGCTCGTCCAGTTTGCAGCGATAGAACGAGAGATCATCGCGCAGGCGCTGCATGCGATCTTCAATGCGCTGTGAGTAAAGTTTAACCAGGTTCGCGAGGGCCATGGTGGGCGCGCCGGACTGGATGTTTTCGTTTGAGTACTGCATGGTCGACCTCTGCGAATGCTTTTGCTTATGCTTTAAAGCTGAGCATGGAACATGCCAGTACCGGCCCACCTGTGATGGAGTTTGCATATTCTCTGCGGTGCAGTGATTTTCGATAAGCAGTCTTGGCTTCACGTCACGCGTGATTCGTGGGTGCTGGAAAATCATTAACGTGCTGATCAATCAATTGAAATCAAGCCACTTGGATGCGCCGCCGAGCGTCGTGTATGGCGCTTTGTGCGACCCCTCGCAAATTCTGGCCGAGAAAGCTCGAACTTGCGGAAATAACGGATTGGCGCCAGCGACTGCCCGGATTCGTCACCTTTCGACGACGAATCGGCCTTCGGCAAGCGATTTCGCTCGGAACGGGAGGTCAGGAACTTAGAAGCCCTTTCAGGCCGGCTAAGGTGGCGCGACCTGCTGCGCGATCGGTCGTCTCGCTGCTGGACCCGTCGAGATTGAGATCTTCGCGCGGCAGTTCTTGTAGAAAGCGGCTTGGCTCACACGCTTCGTTCCGACCATAGCGGCGCCGCGTGCGCGCGTAGCTCAGGGTGAGATGCTGCTGCGCGCGCGTAATCCCGACATAGGCTAGACGCCGCTCTTCCTCGATCGTGTCGGCGTCGATACTCGCGCGGTGCGGCAGGATGTTTTCTTCGAACCCCACTAGAAAAACCTGTGGGAACTCGAGCCCTTTGGCTGCATGCAAGGTCATGAGGGCGAGACAATCCCGTTCCCCGTCGTCTTCCTTGCGATCGAGCATGTCGAACAACGCGAGCGCGCGGACCACGTCGCTCAAGCTGCGCGTTGGGTCTTGCTTTTCGAGGCGCGCGATCCATTCCACGAGTGCGCCCACATTATTCTGGCGTCGCGTCGCGTCTTCTGGGGTTTCGCTGTTCTGTTCCAGCCAGTCGTTGTACCCGATGTCGGCGATCAACTGGCGGGCTAACGCGGCCGGCGAGCCGCCTTCACTTG
>JAYTEX010000313.1:0-9733 GCA_043734785.1 Pseudomonadota bacterium
CGATAATCGCAACGATTTTGATCCGACCACCTCAACGGACTTGAACCCCCGTTAATGCGCGAAAATCTTCAACGGCGGGCGCAAATATTGCCCTGCGCATGGGAGAACGCCGCTCTGATGGTGCAGGCCGGGGTTAGAATGCAGGGCCAACAAATCCTGACGCAAGAGGAACCGACACATGTCGACAACTATCATCGAGTGTGCGCTGAACGGGCCCTGGTCACGCGCCGCGCAGCCCTTGATTCCAATCACCATTGCGGAATGCATTGCGGATGGGGTGGCCTGCGCGCGCGCCGGGGCGAGCATCCTCCATGTCCACCCCTACGACGAGGCCACCGGCAAACAGCGCGACGACTGGGAGATTTACGCGCGCATCATTGAAGGGATCCGGGCGCAAGTGGATGTGCCGGTGTATCCCACCATTCCGCTGGGCCAGGCGGGCGAGCGCACCTTGAACGCCGAAGCGCGCTACGCCGCGACGGCCGCGCTGGCAGCGCGCGGTCTGATCGAAATGGCGGCGGTCGATCCCGGTTCAGTCAACTTTACGTTAGCTAACGGCCGCGATGGTTTCGTCTATGCGAACCCTGAGGCCGATACTTTGCATGCGCTGGGACTCGCTGCGCGCCATGCCTTCAAGCCATGTTACGCCATCTATGAACCCGGCTTTCTGCGCGCCGGCGCGGCCCTGCACGCGCGAGTTGCCGGCGCGCCTGAACCGTTATATCGCTTTATGTTCAGCACCGATTTTCTGTTCGGTTTTCCGCCCGAAAACTACGGGCTTGAGTCTCTACTGTGCTTGCTGGACGCTTGTGCGCCTGGTGCGCCCTGGATGACCTCCGGGCTGGGCGTTGATGTCACCCCGCTGATCCCACTGACGGTGGCGCGTGGAGGCCACCTGCGGACCGGACTCGAAGATGCGCCGTTGGGCTCAACTACCACTAACGTGCAATGGGTTGAGCATGCGGTGCGTGCAGTGCAAGCGGCTGGCGGGGCGGTCGCGAGCGTAAGCGAGATGCGCGCGTTATTGGGAACTCGCGCAGGCACTCCGATGGTGCGCTGACACGGTGGCCCTGCGCCGCGTCACTTGCTCGACGTCTTTAACGCTCGTCTAGTCGTTCAGTCGAGTTGAAAATCCGCCGGCAACGGCACAAACAACAACCGCACGGCGCCACCGAGACAGCGCGTGCGGTGCCCTCGACCTTCCACATCCGCCGGTAGGAAAACTTCGCCGGCCCGCCATTGGCGACGCGCACCATCGGTCGTTTCGACTTCGATCACGCCAGACAACACCACCACGATCTGGCGGGTCGGGGCGCAATGCCAATCCTGATCCATCCCAGCCGGCAATTCGATGAATTGCACGTTCGGCGACACGTACGGATTGGAGAGCCGCAAAGTGTGGCCGAACGCATCCTGGCGCGTGTTGTCGAGTGGAAAATCGATCTCGCGAAACCGTGATTCGCCATCCGGCAGCGCATAGAAATTCGTTATCTGCATTCTCGCCTCCCTCTCTTGCTCGGTAGTCTAGCGGCTATTGTGTTGATAGAAACTGCGGGGCCCGCTTCTCGCGCTAATAGTGACGAGCAAAACACTGTGCGTGTGCCACTCGGACTTTAGAAACTGGAAGTCGCTGTATTGCATTGGAATCATTCCGCCTTGAGCGAGCGCGTGGTGTTGCCTTCGCCGGTGGTGCCGCGATTCATGCGGGTTTTCTGCATGGCGGCTTCTCGCGGGAGCCCGAAACGTTGCCAGACATCGGGCCCGATCGCCGTCAGCGCGCCATCGACTACGATCGCGTCACCCGTCACAAAGCGCGAATCGTCGCTGGCCAGGAACAACGCGGTGCCTGCGATATCTGCGCCAGTGCCATGCTCCGGCCACGGCTGGAGCCCGTCGAGGTGGCGACCGGCTTCTTCCAGCGAGACCTGGGCCGAGTGCGTCAAACCGGTCAGGATGAAGCCCGGACAGATGGCATTAACGCGGATTCGGTCCGGCGCCAGTTGTACTGCCGCGGCGCGCGAGAGATTGACCACTGCCGCCTTCGCGGCCGAGTAGGCCAGCGGTCCGCAACCGCCCGATAACCCCGCAACGGAGGCCGTGTTGATGATCGAGCCCCCCTGCTGCTGCTGGCGTAGCACGCGCGTGCCGTGCTTGATGCCGAAAAACACCCCTTTAACGAGCACATCGAAGGTGTAATCCCACTCCTCCTCCTCTATCTCCCAGACTGGACCAATCGCGCCCCCCACACCGGCGTTGTTGAACAGGATGTCGAGACGGCCGAACTCGCTCATCGCACACTCGATCATGGCCTTGATATCGGCTTCCCGGGCGACATCGGTGCGAATGAAACGCGCCGCGTCAGCGCGGCCGGCTTGACGCGCCATGTCGAGTGTCGCCTGGCCGCTTGCCGCGTTGAAATCGGCAATCACCACGCGCGCGCCTTCAGCCAGAAAACGCGCTACTGTCGCCTGACCCATGCCGCCGGCGCCGCCAGTTACGATCGCCACTTTATCCTGTAATCGCATGTCACCTCTCCTGATAAACGGTCAATATTTCGCGACTAAAGCCACTTCGATGAGCGGCTTCACGCGGCATCGGTTCAATCTGTTAAATGCCCGGATTGGTAATCCCGCATGGCCTGTTCGATTTCCTGGCGCGTATTCATCACAAAGGGCCCGTACTGGACGATGGGTTCATTGAGCGGCTTGCCGCCAATCACGAGACACCGCGCTGGCACGCTGGTGGCCGCAAGCTGCACAACGTCGCCGGGGCCGAGGAGCGCCGTCGTCGCCGACGGCACCGGAGATCCGTTGACCAGCAACGCGCCTTCAAAGACGTAGAGCAGACAGTTGTGGAGCATCGGCACCGGGATCTCGCAGGCGGTCTGCGCCGGCAGCGCAACATCGAGATAAAGCGCTTCGGTGACACCACCGGTAATCGGTCCTTCGATGTCGCTGTCACCCTGCGCGAGATACCCCGCGATCACTTTGACTACCACGCCGGTCGCGAGGGTTACGCGCGGGATTTCATCCGGTGCAATATCGCGGTAACTCGCCGGTTTCATTTTTTCGCTGGCCGGTAGATTAATCCAGAGCTGAAAGCCCCGCAGACGTCCTGCGGTCTGCTGGGGCATTTCGGAATGAATGATGCCGCGCCCAGCGCTCATCCACTGCACGCTCCCCGCG
This sequence comes from Pseudomonadota bacterium, assembly GCA_043734785.1. Classification (GTDB taxonomy): domain Bacteria; phylum Pseudomonadota; class Gammaproteobacteria; genus CAIKBL01. Next base: position 3,186 of record JAYTEX010000313.1, read on the forward strand.
ATCAAATCGCCGCGGTTGCCCAGGTGATCTTCGTGCAGCATGTGGCCATCAAGAATATAGGTGACCGTTTCAAACCCGCGGTGAGGATGGGCGGGGAAGCCGGCGATGTAATCGCCCGGATCATCGGAAGAAAACGCATCGAGCATGAGCAACGGATCGAGGCGGGCGCCCGGTTGCGCGCCGAGCGCGCGGCGCAGACGCACGCCGGCACCATCCTGGGTATCGATGGCCGGGACCAGTTGCGCAATCGAACGCGAGATCATGTCGGTGCGTCCTGGATTGTGGTTGCCATTGAGCCTCCTGTGATCGTTGAACCACCTGTCTTTGCGACGGTGAGACACGCGCGTGACGTAGCCTCATGCGTGAGCAGGGTACACGAAGCAGGTCGTTTGCCGCAGGGGTAGCTTCGCAAACGAGCTCATACGGGCGCGACGGGTAGCGGCAATAGGCGCAGGATTTCCGCCAGTACGGCGACCGCGCGCGGGCGGTAGAACCCTCTACGCGATGCCAGCACCACCCGCCGCTGCGGTACTGGCGCCGCGAAGGGCACTCGCTTCACGAGTGGGGACGCATGTTTAGCCGTGAGCGCGGTGGCCGGCAGTACGGTGATGCCCAACCCCGAGGCGACCATGCTGCGCAGTGTTTCCAGCGAATTTCCCTGCTTGGCACTGTCGTTCGGGCGCGCAAAACGCGCGCAGGCTTCGAGCACCTGATCGCGCAGGCAATGGCCGGCGCTCAGCAGCAACAGATTCTCGTCCATCAACTCATGCGGTGCGATTTGCTTGCGGCGTGCCCACGGATGTTTCGCCGGCACCACGACTTCGAAATCCTCATCATAGACCGGCACGAGTTCGATGCCTGGCGTGGCGAACGGCAGCGCCAGCAAAGCGACGTCGATCGTGCCCTCGCGCAGCATGCGATCGAGGTGCTCGGTCTGGTTCTCTTCGAGATCGAGCGGCATGTCCTTCGCGCGGATCCGCAGCGCGCTGACCAGCTCCGGCAGCACATAGGGCGCAATCGTATGAATAACCCCGAAGCGCAATGCGCCGCTCAGCTGATCCTTGCCGGTGGCGGCCACCTGCTTGACCCGCGCAGCCTCTTCCAGCACCCGTTCGGCTTGCGCTACCACCTGCCGGCCAATCGCAGTCACCACGACTTCAGTCTTGGTCCGCTCGAAAACCGCAACGCCGAGTTCCTCCTCGAGATGCTTGATGGCCACACTGAGACTCGGCTGGCTCACGAAGCACTTCTCGGCCGCGCGTCCGAAATGGCGTTCCCGCGCCACTGCGACTAGATACTTGAGTTCCTGCAATGTCATACGCGATCGCCTCATAGCCAGAGCCTATCGCAGGCATACTAACAAAGAATTGGTTGAGCCCCCGGTCCGCTCGGTAAGCTGCGCGACGTTATCCAACTTTACCGCTAAGGAGCAACCCGATGTCCGCCAATCATGAACAGCAGAGAGTCCCCCATGTGAGCTTCCGCATCCGCGATCACTACGATTGGAAGACCGTCACCTCGGCGGATCTCTTCAAAGGCAAGACGGTCGTCGTCTTCTCATTGCCCGGCGCGTTTACGCCGACCTGCTCGTCCACCCACCTGCCCCGCTATAACGAGCTCGCGGCGTCTTTCTTCGCCAATGGCGTCGATTCTATTCTGTGCGTGTCAGTTAACGATGCATTCGTGATGAACGAATGGGGCGCCGACCAGGAAGCGGAAAACATCGTGCTAATCCCAGATGGCAACGGCGAATTCACTGCCGGCATGGGTCAACTCGTCGACAAGACCGATCTCGGCTTCGGCAAGCGCTCGTGGCGCTACTCGATGCTGGTTAAGGATGGCGTGGTGGAGAAGATGTTTGTCGAACCGCAGAAACCAGGCGACCCGTTCGAGGTGTCGGATGCCGATACGATGTTGCGCTACATTAATCCGCGCGCCCGTAAACCGGATCAAGTGGTGGTTTTCACGCGTGAAGGTTGCCCGTCTTGTGTCCAGGCCAGGTCCGCCCTGAAGAACGCCGGATTCAATTATGTGGACGTGCCCCTCGCACATCAGACGCGGAGCCGGGTGGTCGGCGCGCTGGTCGGGCGGGCCACGGTGCCGCAAGTGTTCATCAACGGCCAGCACATCGGCGGGGCAGAGGAGCTGCAAACGTTCCTGGATCAGCCCCAGGTCGCCTGATCCGGGTTGCCAACAAACGCACCGATGCGTGCCGGTCGCCCGTGATTTCACGGTTCGGGGGGATCAGGGATAATCTGATCCCCTCTTCGCACCCACTTTCACGGAGCATGCTTTGGATCAATCACGTCGCCGCTGGCTGCAATGCAGCGGCGCCTTTTGCGCGACCGGCCTGCTAGGTTCGTGGTCACACCTTGCTAGCGCGGGGACGCGCGCCAAGGCGGGCGCGTTCGGCCCGTTAGAAGCCCCTGATGCGCATGGGGTGCAACTGCCCGCAGGTTTCAACGCGCGACTGCTGGCTAGTTCCGGCCAATTCGTGCGCGGCACTGATTTTCGCTGGCACACCGCGCCGGACGGTGGCGCCACTTTCGCGACCCCCGACCGGGGCTGGGTGTATGTCTCGAATGCGGAAGTCTCGGATCACCAAGGCGGCGTCGGCGCACTGCGCTTCGACTCGCGCGGGGAAATCGTCGCCGCCTATTCCATCCTGACCGGCACGACACGTAATTGTGCGGGCGGCCCCACGCCCTGGGGCACGTGGTTATCGTGCGAAGAAGTCGCTAACGGAATGGTCTATGAATGTGATCCCCTGCGATCTGGCCAGGGCATCGTGCGCCCGTTGCTGGGCACGTACTGGCACGAAGCCGCGGCGGTCGATCCCAAGACCGGTTTTATCTACTTGACGGAAGATGACCAGGAAGGCCGGCTCTACCGATTTCGACCGCAGTTCTATGGCCAGCTCGACACGGGAATCCTTGAAGCGGCGCTGGTCGGGCTCGATCGAACCATTTCCTGGGTCGCCGTGCCCACGGATGCCCCTTATCGCGGCGATGATTCCACTGCCTTCGCGCGCGGGGAAGGTGCCTGGATTGCCGCTGATAACCTTTATTTCGCGACCACGGCTGATCACCGCGTGTGGGCCTATTCAATTCGCACTTCGCATCTCGAGGTCATCTACGACGCCATAGCGCTGGGCGAGGACGCCATCCTGCACCAGCCCGACAATCTCACTATGCATGCGCAAACCGGCGCACTGCTCGTCGCGGAAGATGCGGGCGAGCTGCAATTGATCCTGCTCGCGCCGCGCGCTGGCCGTTGGGAGGCAGCCCCGCTCGTGCGATTCGAGGGGCATGGTGGTTCGGAAGTGACGGGGCCCGCGTTCAGTCCTGATGGCACACGACTTTATGTCAGCTCGCAACGCGGGCGCGACGGTGAGCACGGCATGACGTTTGAAATCACCGGCCCCTTTCTCGGTTTAACGCGCAAATCCTGAAGACCCTGTTGCGAGTTCACCGGCGCACACTTTCAACGGCGGTGGCCGCGACGAGCTTCAGCGTGGATCAGGGATGAGCGCTCCGCGGTTTCCGGGCTGACGGGGATTAGCCCGCTGCAATACCGCGGGAAGTGCTTTCAGTTCAACGCGACGCCCCGCGCCTCGCGCATCGCATCCGGGCACTTTATTGAGATCACGTTGGTAGGAAGGTCCTGCAAGTAAACGGGGGATTTCGGATAGTGGTTTAGTCCCTATTGCCTCACGCGACAACACGAGCAAATACTTCTCGGTCACTTCGGGCCAGAAGGCGAGGCCGAATTTTTCGGCCGCCGCACGCGCACCGAAGCCCACGTCCGCCTCGCCACTCGCAATCACTGCCGCGACCGCCACATGGGTGTACTCCTCGTTGTAGTAGCCGTCGATTGCGTCCGGCGTGAGTCCGGCCTCCGCGAGTAACAGATCGAACACGAGGCGACTGCCGGCGCCCACTTGGCGATTCTGTAAACGTAGCTTGCGGGCGGCAATGTCTTTGATGCCGACCCGTGCCGCCCCTGGCCGGGTCATAAAGCCGAGTTCGCGTGTTTCAACCATGACCAGAATATCGCGGCGCGAATCCAGATAGCGCTGGAAGTGCGACCAGAGTTGCGTGCCATGTTTGCCGAGCGGAACATGAAATCCGGCCACCTGGCATTCGCCCGCCGCATAACGCTTCAGGCTCTCCTCGCTGCCGAGCATTTGCAGTTCGAGTGGGAGCTTCGCGCTCCGCATGAGTCCTGCCAAGGTCGTAATCCCAAAACCGTGGCTAGCCGCGATCCTAAGCACGCCTGCGTCCGCCTCCACCGCCAACGCTGAGAGGTGTCGCGATACGTGCGCCGCGGCTTCCGTCAACGGAGCCGCAGTGCGTTCAGTGATTCTAACCCACAGGTCGCGCAGCGCCTCCCCGGCCCGCGTGAGTCCCGCGCCGCGGCCCTGCTCTAGATTCACGAGCACCACCCCCAAGCGTTGCTCCCAGTGCTTGATCATGCCCCACGCATGGCGATACGACAGCTTGGCCTCGGCCGCCGCAAAGCGCAGCTTGCCGCCACGTGCGATACCATCCAGTAGCTTGATCAGGTCTTCGGGCAACTCTTCGTCTGGCTTACCCGCGATCTGCCAGCGCAATGTGAGATGAACCTCCATGCTGCGCGTCCTCGCTTGCGCGCCTAAATTGCGCGTCATCAGGAATGTATGTTCAAACCTCGTTTGCCAACAACAACCACCTACGCCCGCAACTCGCGATACTGTGCGCGATCGATATTGCCGCCACTCAAAATGACCGCCACCCGCGCGCCCCGTTGACGCTCGCGTTCCTGGAGCAATGCCGCCAGCGCGAGCGCACCTGCGCCTTCGGCGAGTTGGTGGGTATCCGTGTAATACACCCCGATTGCGTCAGCGATCTCGGCTTCGCTGATCTGTAGGATGCGCGCCGCACCGCGCTTGATGATCGCGAAGGCGTCCGCATCTGGCACCCGGCACGCGACCCCGTCGGCCAGACTCATTGCGGTGGGGGTGGTCACGATCGCGCCTGCTGCAAATGACAGCGCATACGCGGGTGCAGTCTCGGCGACCACCCCCACAATCTCCGTGTCCAGACCCAGCGCATCACGCACCAGAATAAGCCCGCAGATCCCGGAGCCCATCCCGAGCGGCACATACACCGTTTTCAGGCGCGGCACCGCGCGCAGTAACTCCAGTGCATAGGTCGCGACCCCGCACACCAGATCGCGCTGGAACGGCGACACCAATTCGAGCTTGTGCTGTTCTGCCAGCATGCCGGCATGCTGGCGCGCGGCTTCGAAATCTTCACCCTGTTCGATCAAGGTGGCACCGAACGCGCGCATCGCCGCATTCTTTTCCCGACTGTTACCGTGCGGCACCACAATCGTGACCGGCACGCCGTGCGCGCGACAGGCGAGCGCCAGGCTTTGACCATGGTTGCCGCGGGTTGCCGACACGAGCCCCGCCACTGCACGTTGCTCGGCGCGCAGTCGATGCAGATAGTAGAGTCCGCCACGGATCTTGAACGCGCCGATCGGCGTGTGATTCTCGTGCTTGACCCACACCTCGCAACCCATGCGTGCGGCCAGCAGCGGCCAAGCGTACTGCGGCGTGGGTGGCACCACCGGGTAAATCACTGCGGCGGCGGCTTCGATTTCGATCAGAGGCGGCATAGACATCGGAGTTTTCTCGTTTTGTGGGCAGCGCTATTCCAAGTTGCGTGCGACTGCGCGATACAGCGTCAAGTACTCGCGCGCACTCTGCGTCCACGAAAAATCGCGCGCCATCCCGTTCCGCTGCAGACGGTGCCACAGTCCGTGGTCCTGAAAGGCCCGCGTCGCACGCCAGATCGCGTGCCCGACGCTCCGGTGAGAGAGTTCATCGAACACGAAACCGGTAGCGGTTGCCCCCTGTGAGACATCTTCAACGCTGTCGGCGAGCCCACCCGTGCGCCGCACGATAGGGATCGTCCCGTAGCGCTGGCTGTACAGTTGCGACAAGCCACAGGGTTCGAAGCGCGACGGCATCACGAAGGCATCTAGCCCCGCAAACATGCGATGAGAAAGTTCGACGTCGAACCCAATGCGATACCCGATCCGGGTGGGATGCGCCGCAGCCAAGGTTCTGATCCATTCCTCGAGCCCGGGATCGCCACTGCCCAGGAACAAGAACTGCACGGGGTGCGGCAGCAGATCCGGGATCGCCTCGAGCAATAAATCAATTCCCTTTTGCTCTGCAAGCCGCGTGACCGTGCCGATCAGCAACTGCTCGTCGCGCGCGGGCAAACCGAAGCTCGCCTGCAATGCCCGCTTGTTCAGTCGCTTGCGCTCGAGGCGTGCCGCATCGTAGGGCGCCTGCAGTGCGCGATCGCGCGCGGGATCCCACACCGTGTAATCGATCCCATTCAGAATGCCGGACAAATCGGTTGCGCGACTGCGAAGCACCCCGTCCAGGCCGCCACCAAACGCCGGCTCCTGAATTTCGCGCGCATACGTAGGACTGACCGTCGTCAGTCGATCGGCATACACCAGTCCACCTTTGATCAAGGCACACTGGCCGT
>JAYTEX010000314.1:0-13760 GCA_043734785.1 Pseudomonadota bacterium
CCGCTGCCACCCGCCATTGCGAATGGCATCGAAGAGCGGTTGGGCGTGAAAGTCCGGCAGGGTTTCGGCATGACCGAGCTTGCCGGGGCAAGCCATGTCCAACGTCCGGATGATCCAGCGCTGTCGGTCGGCGTGGCGTTACCGAATGTGTACTGGAAGGTGGTCGACCCGGGTAACGGTGCGCTGCTCGGGCCCGGCGCCCAGGGCGAGATCTGCATCCAGTCCCCCGCCATGATGCGCGGCTACCTGAATCGCAATGATGCGACCGCCGCGACCATCGATGCCGACGGCTGGCTGCACACCGGCGATCTGGGCTACGGTGATGAGGCCGGCCGCTGCTTTCTGGTCGACCGCATGAAAGAGTTGATCAAGTTCAAAGGCTACCAGGTGGCGCCAGCTGAACTCGAAGCCGTGCTGTTGAGTCACCCGGCGGTTGCTGACGCGGGATGTATTGCGTTTCCGGATGACGAGGCGGGCGAAGTCCCCGTCGCGTATGTCGTGCGTCGGGGAGAAGTGGATGCCGAGACGCTGATGGCCTATGTTGCGGCCAAGGTCGCGCCCTATAAAAAATTGCGCGCGATAGAATTTATCGATGCCTTGCCGAAATCCCCGGCCGGAAAATTGCTGCGCCGAGTGTTGCTTGAGCGTTCGCGCGCCACGGGTGCTTTCGCGGTATGACCAGAAGCGATCGTGACGCAGGCCGCTCGAGAACCGACATTTCTGCCACTAGATTGTGCGCGGCTTATGACCCCAAATGCTGGGCCGATCAAACGTGCGCGTTGCCCAACCGGCTTCGACCAGGTCGAAATTGGACCAGCCGATTTCGATCGCGAAGCGGGATGGCGTGGCGGCATAGAACGAGATCCCATGGTCGTTTGGGTGTTGTCCAAGCGAATTTCGGATCGCGTAAGGTGATTCGATAAACCGGTCGTAAGTCCTGCCCATATCCTCAAATTCCTGCATCTGCAGGTAGAAATGATCGATGTTCTGCGCCAGCTTGGCCTCGACGAAAGCAACCGAATGATGGCGGGTATTCGCATGCAGAAACATCGCGCGCAATGCGCTGCCATCAGGCATCGGGAGGAAGATGTAGTCGCTCACCCGCATGCCGAGGATGTCACAGTACAGTGCCCGCGCGGCGGCGAAATCAGGATGCCCGGCCACATAGTGACCGATCCCCTTAACGCCAGTCACGAAGCCACTCTTGAGCGCGGTCGACCTGCGAGGGTGTGGGGCCATGGCGGGCGCGCAGAATAGTTCGACCGGATTCCCGGCGTCATCTGCAAAATAAACGAATTCGTCCACCCCGCGCTCATGTGCAGCCGAAGCGTGACCGCGCTCCACTGCGTAGCCGGCGTTCGTCAGGCGCACCGCCAGGGCCGCGAGGGTGTGGCTGTCATTGACTTCCCAACCCGCGTACACCAGATCCTCGCGCGCACCGCGTTTGAAGATTAAGCGACGATCATGGTCGTCCATCCGCGCAGTCAGGAGATCGGCATCGTGACGGTCGGTGTGCAGACCCACCAGATCTCTGCTGAAGGCTTCCCACGCATCGAGGTCGCTGACCTCGAATCCGAAATAGCCAAGCCGCATGACAGCATTCATCTTCTATCCTCCTTTCGATGCACACGTGTTCGCCTGAGCCGGAACGGAGTCGCTGCGCGCACGCAGCTGCCGCACATCGCCCGTAATGTATCAATCACGTTATTTTTAGACATCCCCCACGCGAGAAGCCTCCGCGCAGAAATATCTCCACCGCTAGCGTTTCGCTTGCTTCTCAACCACAACCTCTCTAGCCTCATACTGTCATTATCATTACAGATAAAATCGGAATGACCCCAGCTACCGATATCCCCGTGCTGATCGCGGGCGGTGGTCCCGTCGGCACCACCCTCGCACTCGATCTGGCCTACCGCGGCGTGTCCTCGATCGTGGTCGAAGAGCGCCTCGCGATGCCGCCCAACCCGAAATGTAATACGACTAACGCGCGTTCGATGGAACATTTTCGACGCCTCGGTTGCGCCGACGCCATCCGTCGCGTGGGATTGCCGCTCGATCGCCCCACCGATGTGGTGTATGCGACGCGCTGGGTGGGCAAGGAACTGACGCGCTATCGTTTGCGTTCCTCCCAGGAGGTCCTGGCTCAAGTCCCGCACTGTGGCGCCATCGACGATCACTGGCCGACACCGGAGCCGCAGCATCGCGTGTCACAACTCGCAATGGAACCGGTACTGCGCGCCCACACCCGCCAATTCTCGCAGTGCGATTATCGGGAAGGCTGGCGGTTTATCTCCTTCGTAGAAGCTACCGATCATGTCGATTGCGTGGTTCAGGAGTGCGCGAGCGGTGCGCAACATCGCATCAGATGTCGCTATCTGGTGTCGTGTGAGGGCGGACAAAGCCGCATTCGTCGCGATATCGGCGCCCGCCTCGAAGGTCGCGAATGCGTATCGAAATTCTGCACGACCTACCTGCGCTCTGAGGCACTCAATGCGCTGTGGCCGCACCCACCCGCCTGGATGCATCGCCTCTATAACGCCGATGGCGAAAGCCACGTCGTGTCGATCAATGGGCGAGATCTTTGGCTGCACCATTCGATCCTGGGACCGGACGGCGATCTCGATGCGCATGACCACCGCGCGGCGATCAGCCATGCGCTCGGCCCCGAGGTCGACTACGAGGTCCTTGGTCAGGAACGCTGGACGGCGCGCGCGATGGTGGCCGATCGCTACCGTAACGGCCGCGTGTTTCTGTGTGGTGACGCCGCGCACATCTGGATCCCGATGGGCGGTTTCGGCATGAATGCAGGGGTCGAGGACGCCGTCAATTTGTCCTGGAAGTTAGGGGCTGTGCTGTGCGGCTGGGCCGCCCCCGCGATCCTCGACAGCTACGAAGCCGAGCGTCGTTCGATCGGGCAACTCGTTGCCGCCTCGGCCGCCAAAATTTTTGAAGACCTCTACCGAATTCCCGTGCAGGAGGCTTTATTCGAGGCTGAGGGGCCGGCGGCTGACGCGCGCCGCGCCGAAATTGGGCGCCTGATTACCCAGCACAATGTCGCGGAGTTCGACAGCATTGGCATGCAACTGGGCGTGACCTACACCGAGTCGCCGATCATCTGCTACGACGGCGCGACGCTGCCTCCCTTCGCGATCAATCATTACACCGAATCTTCGTGCCCTGGGGTCCGCGCGCCACACTTCTGGCGCAGCGCGGGCGGGGCGCTATTCGACCAGCTTGGTCGGGGGTTCACTTTGTTGCGGATCGGTCCACAGGCGCCAGCGGCAACCGAACTCGTCGCAGCGTTCACCACTCGCGGTATCCCGCTCAAGGTCCTCGACGTCCACGAAGCGATTGCGAACCAGAAGTACCAAGGCTATCCCTTGGTCCTGATTCGACCAGATCAGCACATCGCCTGGCGTTCAATGCAGCCCCCGGCAGACGTCATGGCCATCGTAAACACCGTGACGGCAACAATGCCCAACTAGCGAGAGGGCTCTGTCATGCAAGAAATTGTGGCACGCAAGTTAGCGGGAGGGCTTTTATTCGGCGAAGGTATCCGCTGGACCGGAGAGGCCATCGTGCTCTCGGACATGCTGGGCCGGAGAGTGGTCCGGGTGCATCCTGAGTCAGGCACCGTGGAGACCCTGGTCGAGGTCGAAAACCAGCCCAACGGGCTCATCGTGCTGCCGAACGGCGACCTGATCATCAATTCAATGTTCGATCGCAAACTCCTGCTGCTGGCGGCCGGTAAACTCAGCGAGTACTGCGATCTGTCTACGCTCGCGACCGGGTACCTGGGCGATATTGTCGACGATGGCAAGGGCGGCTATTACGTAGATGATGTCGGTGCGCGCGTGCTGCACGGCGAGAAGCCGGCGCCCGGCCGCTTGATCTATGTCGCGCCCGATCGCAGCGCGAAAGTGGTCAAGGACCAACTGGCCTTCGCCAACGGGGTGGTCATCTCGCCGGATTCACAACGGCTCTATCTCGCCGAGACGATGACGTCGTCGATCAAGGTCTATGCCATCGGTTCGGGAGGCGCGCTGGGCGAGGGCAAGTTATTCGCTGATTTCACCGGCGTAAGCCGCATCGACGGAATGACGATGGATGGCGAGGAGGGGTGCTGGGCGTGCCTCCTCGATACCGACCGCGTGGTCCGTGTGGCGCCAGACGGTGTGCGGACCCACGCCGTCGTAATCCCGGGCGGCGAGCCGATTGCCTGCACCCTCGGCGGCAAAGACGGCCGTCAGATGTTCATTACTGCCATTGAATCACTCGCAGGGAAGAACATCTTTGCGGAGATGATGGCCAAGCGCGTGCGCGCGAATGTCTGGACGGCCGAAGTACCGTTCTCGAAAGGGACGGCGCGGCCATGATCGATCCGCCTGGTGAGCGCTCGAAGCAGCAGAGGCAGCGTGGCACCACGCGGAAGCGAACACCCGCACGGGCGCCATCGGTGAACAGCACGTTGCGGTTAATGCCGTAGCGGAACCAGTGTTCGCTACAGGCAGGCCATGAATACGCCAGCGCATATCAGATCCCGATGCTGATCGAGTACGGATTATTCGAGCTTCGGCGTAGCTGTTTGAACCTGGGGCTGCCTGGGAGATGGAAGACAAATGGTTCCGAGGAACAATTTTAGGGGTATCCGAAGCAGTGGGTACCCTCACGATCGGCGCTCCTGCGCCTTCCTATGCGGTCACTTTCAGCGACGAATGACCTTAATCGCGGTCCATGCCATGGCGTTCAGGGGGCATGCGCTGATGCAGAATCCGCGTAACAAAAATGCCGCCGGTTTCCTGTCGATAAAACACGACATGGCGGCCATGCTCGAAACGTCGCAATCCAGCTCTGATTTCGTCACAAGCGCGACCGAGTGACGGTACGTCAGCAAGTTGCTGACAACACGCCTCAAGCTCGTTCAGATAGCGAACCGTCTGACTGGCGCCCCAAGTTTCGAGGGTATAGGCACCAATATCTAATAAGTCTGTTTCGGTACGACGCGAGTAACGGGCAAGTAGCATCAACTAGACAGGCATTGCAGGGAGATTGAGTTTTTCGCGAACGCGTTGGAAAACACCGGCTTCGGCAACGCCACTCGCGTCACCTTCATCGATGGAAGCGCGCAGGGCGGTAAGTTTTGTCTCGTATTCGCGCTCGCGGCGCTCCAGCGTGCGCAAGGCATCGCGCACCACTTCGCTGGCATTCTCGTAGCGGCCACTCGCGACTTTCGCCAGAACGAAGCTATCGAGCTCGTCGGTTAAGTTGACATTGCGGGTCGGCATGGCGTGGCTCCTACGGCTGTTGTTGCTTAAACCTAGCTTAATTGGCAAAGATTGCCAATTAATTAATGGTCTTAAACTGCATATTCTTATGAATAAAGGGAACGGAGGGATTATTTTTTAACCATTTTTGAAGCCGACGGCGCAACGGCTTAAACTCGTCGCCGACAACCAATTGCAAAAGAATTTGCGATGCCAAGACGCCAACGAAATTGTCTTCCCGGGCTCCCCCACCATATCGTCCAACGCGGCAATAGTCGCAGCATTTTCTTTCGCGCCGAATATGACGCATCGGCGCCGATCAATGCCGAGCCGCGCTACCGCGCAAGCGCTTCGCCACGGTCAGAACCACGACCAGCAAAGTTCCGGCGAGTACACCGGTCAGCGCATCGAGGAGCAGCGGTGTCAGGAACCCGGCAGTGCCGCCGATCATGGGCATTTCGCCGAGTACCTGTGCTGCCGCATGAATGAGACCGTGTGCGCCAGAAATACCATGCGTAAGAATGCCGCCGCCGACCATGAACATCGCGATTGTTCCGGCGATTGAGAGGAACTTCATCAACTTCGGCGCGGCGACTAGCAGGAACCTACCGAGTGCGCGAGTCGCCGCCTGACGTTTGGTACTGAGATAGAGCCCGGCGTCGTCGAGCTTCACGATGCAAGCGACGAGACCGTAAACGCCAACAGTCATCAGAATAGCGATGCCAGCCAGCACGACGCATTGTTGCGTAAACGTGGCATTGGCGACTGTTCCGAGTGCGATGACAATGATCTCGGCGGACAGCACAAAATCGGTACGGATCGCGCCCTGGATCTTGTTCTGTTCGAAGGCGACCATATCGGTCTCCGGATCAATGATTGCCTCAACCAGCTCGACATGATGGGCGGTGTCTTCGTCCGGCTTATGTAGGAACTTATGTGCTAGCTTTTCGGCACCTTCAAAACAAAGATAGGCGCCGCCGATCATCAGTAGCGGTGTAATCGCCCACGGGATGAACGCGCTGATCGCGAGCGCGGCCGGAACCAGAATCAGTTTGTTACGGGACGATCCGCGTGCGACTGCCCAGACGACCGGCAATTCGCGGTCCGCGCGGATGCCGGCTACTTGTTGCGCATTGAGTGCGAGATCGTCGCCGAGTACGCCGACGGTCTTTTGCGTTGCAACCTTGGTCATCGTCGCGACGTCATCGAGGAGGCTCGCGATGTCATCGATCAACGCAAATAAACTACTACCTGCCATCGTTCTGTGTCCTAGGTATTCTTCCATTGTGCCGTCGCCCGCCTAAGGAACGGCAACAGCGCGCTGCTCACCGCTGGCGGATTGTCGATAAACGGCCAGTGTCCGCTGTCTTCGAGCACTACCACCTCGGCACGGGGAAACGTCTGTTTCTGGATGTCTGCATAGACCCACGGTACATAGGGATCGCATTTGCCCCAGATCACCAGACAGTCGAGATCAAGCGGACGTAATGCGGTGTGTGCGAGCGAGGCCGCTTCGCCGAGATTATTCGTCGCACGGTAGAGTTTCAGCACGGCGCGGCGCGTATCGCGATCATAGTTATCAAACATGCTATCGATGAATGCACGCGGCAGGCCGCGTGGATTGCCATGTTTAAGTGCGAGATGAAATGCGACTCGCGTCGTCGTCGCCTGAAACAATTCGCCGAGTAGGGGTGTGCGCCAAATCACCGCCGCTATCGAGACAGGGCGTGCGAATGCCTTCAATCAGCAATTGGTGTTGTTCCATAGGTCGGACTCCTGATATCGATGCAGCATAGACGCCGCCGGTGGTAGCTGGCTATCGCCGTGCGTCAGACGATCTCCAGTACCATGGCGTATGCCCTTATTTTAACGAACGCGGTGATTCAGGAGGAAAAAGCTCAAAAGATGACATCCGAACGGGAAGATCCCATCACCATCCCCTACCAAACTCTCTCTAACGACGCATTGCGCGGCGTGGTGGAAGCGTTCGTGCTGCGCGAAGGCACGGACTACGGCGCGCATGAATTCACGTTGTTAGAGAAGACCAAACATGTGATGCAGCAATTAGCACGAGGAGATGCTGAAGTGGTGTTCGATCCAGACTCCGGTTCGGTCGACATTGTGCGCGTGAAAATACAGGGCGGGAGAAGCGCGAAGCGTCTGCCTGATCGATAACTGAGGGGTGACCTTGCCTCGTCCCGAGTGGTCTATACTTCGCAGGCGCCGAATTCTCTCGGCCCTCGCCAGGATCAATACCGAGGAAATCGCCCATGAAACTTTCGCAAACTCAGGTTGAGCAGTATCGCCACGAAGGATTGGTGTTCTTTCCGAACCTGTTCGAACCGCACGAAATCACGGCATTAAAGGCGGAACAGGCGCGCATTTTCACGCTAGATTTGGCGTCACACCTGCGCGCCGCGAGTGGCGAGTTTCTCGGCACCACGGCCATGGAGCGCACCAGCCCGCTCTACGCACGCCTGCTGAGGGACGAGCGGCTGCTAGGTATCGCGGAGCAACTCATCGGTCCAAATCTTTATTGCCACCAGTACAAAATTATTCTGAAAGAGCCGTTCGGTAAGCTCACACTGCCCTGGCACCAGGACTTTGGTCCATGGCGTCATCACGACGGCATGCCCGCGCCGCGCGCGGTGAGCATCAGCCTCTACCTCGATGAGGTGAATGAATTCAACGGGCCGATCGTGTTCATTCCAGGATCGCACCGCTCGGGGCTGATCAACTACGAAGTGATCCCTGTGCCCGGCACCACGCCGATTCCGAGTCTGCCGGATGCGACTGTGACGCGCTTGGTGGCGCAGGGTGGGCTGGTTGCGCCGAAAGGCCCCCCGGGCTCGGTCACGATTTTCGATTGCTGCCTCGCGCATGCATCAGGACCAAATCAGTCGCCCTATCCTCGGCACCTTATTTACCTTAGTTACAACCCGGTCGACAATGCGATTCGTAAACCAACGCGGCCCACACATTTTGCCTCACAGGATTTCACCCCACTGGTCGCAGCAACCAGCGAAGCGCTGCCACTAAATCACCCAGGCGTTTGATGTTCAGCATGGATTCCAGCGTCGATCCGCGCCGGATGGAATGACGGAATTCAGAGCGTCACTTGCGTCCCAAGCTCCACCACGCGATTGGGCGGCAACCGAAAATAGTTTGATGCGCCTTCCGATTGACGAGTCATCCAGCCGAACAGGGCACTCCGCCAGCGGGGCAGCTTGCCGGGCCCGTCCACGATCACGGATCGTGCGATAAAGTAACTGGTTGCCAGCGGTTCGAGTGCGAGCGTGAGACCGGCGCCGCTCATCAACGCCGCTGGGACATCGGGCTCTTCACGAAAGCCATAATGCACCGTCACACGATAGAAGCCGGTGCCGAGACTCACGACTTCCACTCGCTGCAGGGGATCGACCCGTGGCACCTCCTCGTCCACCACATGAAGAAATACATTGCGCTCATGCAACACCCTGTAGTGTTTGAGGTTGTGAAAAAGTGCCGTCGGTACTAGCGCGGGATCTGAAGTCAGATACACCGCGGTACCCGGCACGCGCGGGATATCCGGCTGCGGGCTCGCGAGAAAATCGGAGAGCGGGATATCAGTCGTCTGGCGCTGTGCGGCAACCAACGCACTGCCGCGCTTCCAGGTATTGAGCATGATGAAAATGCCGACCCCCAGCGCGAGCGGCAACCATCCACCGTGGACGAACTTCGTCAGATTCGAACCCAGAAAGGCCAGTTCGAGCACGCCGAAAAGCGCGAGGCTCGCCAGCAACACCAGGTGCCCCCGACGCGGCGCATTCAGCACGATACTCGCTGTCAAGATAGTGGTAATGAGCATAGTGCCGGAAACCGCAACACCATAGGCTGCGGCCAGCGCGCCCGAGGTTTTGAACTGCAGCACCAGCACGATCACGGCTAGCAGCATCAGCCAGTTCACGCCGGGAATATAGATCTGACCCTGCTCCGAATCCGAGGTATGCAGAACGCGAACTCGCGGCAGAAAGCCAAGACGCGAGGCCTGTAAGGTCAATGAATAAGCGCCGGTGATCGTCGCCTGAGACGCGATCACGGTGGCGGCCGCCGCCAGCACCACGAGGGGTATCTGCAGCGCTTCCGGCGCGAGGAGGTAGAACGGATTCGCGACTGCCGAGGCATCGCGCAACACCAGCGCGCCTTGCCCGAAGTAGTTCAGCAACAAGGCCGGGCAGACGAGGCCATACCACGCGATACGCACCGGACGCGCGCCGAAATGGCCCATGTCCGCATACAGCGCTTCGCCGCCGGTGAGCGCCAGAAAGACCGCGCTCAAAAGCAGGAAGGCAGCGCCTGGCTCGCGGATCGCGAAACTGATGGCATGCATCGGATTGATTGCCACCAGCACGTCAGGCGTGCGGATAATGCTCAGCGTCCCCAGGGCACCCAAGGTCAGAAACCACACAATAGTGATGGGCCCGAACAAGCGCCCGATACGGGCGGTGCCGTGCCGCTGGACTGCGAATAAGGTGATCAGTATCGCAATCGTGATGGGAATGATGAGGTGTTCGAGACGGGGCGCCGCCACACTGATTCCTTCAATCGCCGAGAGTACCGAGATCGCCGGCGTAATGATTGCATCACCATAGAACAAGGCGGCTCCGAATACGCCGATCACACTGGCGAACAAGATCCAGCGCGGCCGCTTGCGCAATACGCGATTGGCGAGTGCGGTCAGGGCGAGGACGCCGCCTTCGCCCTCGTTGTCGAAGCGCAGTACGATCCAGACATACTTGAGAGAGATCACCAGCATCAAGGCCCAGAACATGGTCGAAAGTGTGGCCAACACATGGGTGTGCGTGACCGCGAGATCGTGGCCGCCAACGAACGCTTCCTTGAACGCGTATAACGGACTTGTCCCGATATCGCCGTAGACCACGCCGAGCGCGGCGAGCGTCAGGCTCCCCAGCGACGCGCGTTGCGATGAATGAGTCTGACTCATAAAAATATGCTTCCGAACGTTTAGTTAGACTGTCCTACGATGCAGGTTCGCTTGTCGCGTCTGCCTTCCGGTATTGAACCCACTGCGACGGCAGTTACTTGGTAATAATGCCTTTGAAACCACCGCTGATGAGGGCGGCAATGTTCGTCAGCACAATCAGCGGCTCGGCGCCACCGGGCGACGCCAGATAGCGCGCCTCCCACTGCGGTGAAAATTTCTCCTTGAACGCGCGCAATCCCTGAAAATTGTAGAAGTGCTCGCCATGCGTGAACAAAAGGCGACCTATGCGATGCCAGCTCGGTGCGAGTGGGTGTTCCGCCATGCCGGAAAGTGGCGCCATCCCGAGACTGAAGTGCTGAAAACCCTCAGCCTGGAGCAGCAGCATCAGTTTGGCAAACAGGAAATCCATGGTGCCGTTGGGTGCGTCCGGCAGATGGCGCATCAGATCGACGCTGGCCTCGACCTTGCGCTCGGTCGCCAGGAGGGTCGCGAAGGCCACTGGCTGCGTGCCCTTGCGGACCAGCGCCACCGGCTGGCGCAAGATATAGGCTTCGTCATACGCACCCAGTGAAAAGCCCTTCTCTGCGGTGTCGTGCGCGGCTAACCAAGCGTCGGATATTGCCTTGAGTTCGGGCCGTATCGCCGGTACGCCCTCGACGGGAATCAATTCGAAGGTCAGCCCCTCGCGCTCCGCACGACTGACGCCCTGACGGAGATTGGCGCGCTCGCGGCCCTTGAGTGAAAAGTCCGACAACGACACGTTGGCATGCTCGCCAAGCTTAAAAATGCGCAACCCAGCGTCAAGATATACCGTCAAAGTCTGCGGGCGCACCAAGTAGAAGCACGCGCGCCCACCGGATTCCCGGGCACGTTCGAGGAAGCGCCAGACCAGTTCTGACCATTCGTCGTTGGGCCCTACCGGATCAAACAAACCGATCCAGGAACGCCCGTGCCGACCGAACATCACGAACGCGTTGCCGGGCGCGGAGAACATGATGTGCTTGTCGCCCATCAGCGCGAGGCAGGCGTCGGCCGAATCTTGCTGGCGCACAATCGCATCGACGCGCGCCAGTTCGGTGCTGTCAGGCCGCGCGAGAGGTGCTGCCGGCGGCCTCAGCAGTTGCCGCAACGCGAGTACAAGGGTGGTCAGCGCCACGGCGATCCATGCGCGCAGCGAACGCGGCGCGTGGCCATTGACTTCGAACTGCCACCACAATTCATGCGTATAGATCACGTCGCGGTAGGCGAAGACCAAGAGACTGCTAAGCGCCAGCAGAATCGCGGTCACCGCGATCAGCCAACCGACAGTGACGGGCTGCGTCAGCAGCGAGGCGCGACGCGTGAAGTGCTTGCGCGACAGGGCCAGAGTGCCCGTCAGAAAGATCAGCAGTGCTGCTTCTGACCAGGAGATCCCGCGCGGAAACGACAGCACAAAACTTGCGGCAGTGATCATCAAGCCTGCCCACCACGCGGTGTTCAGGCGCTGCAACATCCCGCGCGCCACGAACAGTAGCGCGAGGCCCGCAATACTGCCGAGAAAATGTGACGCTTCGACCAGCGGCAGCGGCACCCGCAAAGCGGTCAGAATCGCCGCATCGTCAGTGGCCGGTGTCACGCCAGCGACGAGCAGCCGCACGCCGACGATGAGCGTAAATGCGGCGAGCAGTATCGGCGACAAGCTCGCCGCAGCCTGGCCCACTGGCGAGGCGAAACCACGTCGCACTCCGTGCGCGACTAACAATGCGACGGCCAGCGCGAGTGGCAGCAGGTAGTAGATCACGCGGTACAGAACCAGCGCACCGGCCAGGACCTCGGGTGGCACCTGGCCGCCGAGCGCGACCAGCATGACGGCCTCGAACACCCCGAGCCCGCCCGGCACATGACTGAGAACACCCAGCACTGTTGCAATCGCGTAGAACCCGACGAACACAGGAAAGCTGACCGCTGCCTGCGGTAACAATACCCACAGCACGGCGGCAGAGGCGATGATGTCCAGCGCCGAAAGCACGAGTTGTTGCGTCGCCAACCCGAGCGAGGGTAGTGGCACGTCGATACCCGACAGCTTGAGGCGGCGACCCGCGTGACACTGCCAGAGCAGGGCGGTCGTGAGGCCTAGAATCAAGGCGGCGATACTCTGCAGCAGCAACGCTGGTAGATGCACAACCGACGCCACGCTAGGGGCTCCCCACAGCAGCGCGCAGGCCCCGACCACGGTGATCCCTAAACCAAACGCGACCGCGTTAAACGCAATGGCGCGCGAGACTGCGCCCGTTTCAACCCCGGCCGCGCTATAAATTCGCATGCGGACGGCGCCGCCGGTGAGGACGCCGATCCCCACCGTGTTGCTCAAGGCAAAGGCGATGAACGAAGTTTGTGCGACTACTCGATAAGGAACGAAGGTGCCGACATACCGCAGCGCTGAACGGTCATAGCCCGTCAGGGCGACGTAGCTGATTGCCGTGGCGAGTATCGCCAGTACGTGCTGCGTCATGCTGGTGTCGTTAATGGCCGCGATTATCGCCGAGTACTCAAGTTCCTTGGCCAAGGCCGCGAGTGCTTCGAACAACAGAAACCCAATCAGGAGAACCATCCCCGCGAGTAGCCAATACCGACGCGCATGCAGCCATGCAAGCAAGCGAATACGTTCTATATTTTCTTCGAAATGGTCTTCCATGCTTCCTGCCCACTGAGAATTAAATGTACGACCCTCGACCAGCGGTACGGCTCACGTTTTTGTGCGCGCCGCAGACTGTGAGGTAATGCAGGCCACACAAGCTAGATGGCTTCGCGAAGACGGCAAAGCCCGTGCAACGTCATCCGCCAGGCTCACGACTTAGCTGTGCTTCGAGTCTCGCCAGTTGCGCTACCTGCGCGTCGAGCTGCCTCACTATCCGGGCTAATTCGTCCTCCCGCGCGGCGTCGAGCTTCGCATGGAGTGCCATGATCTCCATCTCCGCGCGAAGATTGACTTCATAGTCATTGCGCGCATCGACGCGATCCTTAGCGGCATGGCGGTTCTGACTCATCATGATGATCGGTGCTTGAATGGCGGCCAGACAAGACAGCATCAAATTGAGCAATATGAACGGAAACGGATCTAGTGGTCGGGTCAGCTCTTCGTTTACGGCCATCCAGCAGAACATCGCGATAAAGAACAATCCAATGAAGGTCCAGCTGCCGCCGAACGACGCGACCTTATCCGCGATCCGCTCGCCTATCGTAAGCTGGGTGTGAAAAATTTTATTCGGATCAGCGACCGATGAATTGCGACTCAGAAACCGTGCCAGCACACCGCGCTCGAACTCTGTCGAGAGCCTGATCCGGGTTTCCAGATCGGGCGCGGTCGATCCTGCGGTGCCCGGTGGCGTAAAGCCGGCGGGCAAGACCAGTCGCAGACCACGGATGACGATGAGCAGAGTGACGGCGCCGACCATCGCCGTGAAACCGTGGCCAAGCAGGTTGTCTGGCGCGAACACGTGTGATTTGCGCATCAACCAGCCGCCCACCACGGC
>JAYTEX010000315.1:0-1510 GCA_043734785.1 Pseudomonadota bacterium
GTCGAAGCGGTGGATCGCCTGGGACGCTGGGTTAGCGCGTTGGTGTCCTATCTGCATCCACTACGCCCGCAACTGCAAGCGGTACCGCCGGCGGCAATCTTTGAATCAGTCATTGCGTTGTTGAAGCCTAAATGGCAAGAAAAGCACCTCCATATCGACTACGCACCGTGGTCTCCCGCGCTGGTGGTCGAGGTCGACCGCGACCTGATGGAGCAGGCCTTGTATGGTTTGCTGCTGAACGCCGTGGAAGCATCCATGCCGGAGGCGACGCTCACCGTCGGTGTTGCGGCGCGCGGCGCACAGGTCGAACTAACCATCGCTGATCGCGCGGGCGGCATCCCCTTCATTCCCAATCCTTCGGATTTGACGCCAGGCCCCACGACCAAGCGGTTCGGGACAGGCTTAGGGATCCCGGTCGCGTTCAAGGTGTGTAAGGCCCATGGCTGGGATTTGAGCTTCAGGGTCATCGATAATGCCGGCACACTGATTACGCTCAGCGCGCCGCTGATGGATGGGCCGCAATGACCACTTCCCCTCACGCCGATCTAGATAAGCTCGCGATTGGCGCGCCCGTTGCGCGTATTCTGCTGGTGGAAGATGAAGCGTTGTTCGCCAAAGCGGTGAGCCGGCGTCTTGAGAAAGCAGGCTTCAACGCGCACGCAGTGGCCACCTTGGCCGGGGCTGAGCGGGAGGTGCGCGCGAATGAACCGGATTTAATGCTGCTTGATATGCGCTTGCCGGACGGCTCGGGGCTTGATTTTCTGGAAACTCTCCGTGGCTCACTGGGACTGCACTTGCCGGTGATCGCGATGAGTGCGTATGGCGAACTCGAGGACGCGGTCACGGCGATGAAGCTCGGCGCGGCGGATTATCTCAAGAAGCCTATCGACCTCGATGAATTGCTGCTCAACGTGCGCAAAGTGCTGCACAACCACCGAGTCTCACAGCAGTTGGCTTATTCGCGTACGCGGGAAGCGAGCGGCGGGGAGGAGGTTGAGTTGATGGGAGAGTCCGGCGCGGCACAGACCGTGCGCACGCAGATCGCGCGTATCGCCCAGCTCGGTGGGGAGGGAACAGCGCCGACCGTGCTGATAGTCGGCGAGACGGGTACCGGTAAGGACCTCGCGGCGCGTCTCCTGCACCAGTGCTCCCCGCGTGCCGCGCAGCCGTTTGTCCATGTTGACTGCGCCGCACTTCCGAAAGAGCTGATCGAAGCCGAGTTGTTCGGCCATGTGAGGGGCGCTTTCACCAGTGCAGTCAGCGAGCGGACAGGCTTGATTGAGGCGGCCGAAAACGGGGTGTTGTTTCTCGACGAGGTGGGCGAGCTGCCGCTCGAACTGCAGGCCAAGTTGCTCGCGGTCCTCGAGCGCCGAGCGTTGCGGCGGGTCGGCAGCAGCCAGGAACGACGTATCAATGCCTGGTTCATCGCGGCCACCAATCGCGACGTTGAACGCATGGTGCGGGACGGCACGTTGCGCTCGGATCTCTATTTCAGACTCAATGTGCTGAC
>JAYTEX010000316.1:0-1790 GCA_043734785.1 Pseudomonadota bacterium
CAACTTTTCGAGGCGTTCGAGGGGCTGCTTCGAACAAAAGAATTGATCGTTGAGCGCGCGGAAATCGTCTGGAAGGCGCTGCGCGTCTTTCAACGCGCAAACGCAGATTTTGCTGACTGTCTAAGCGCGTGCTCCGCGGCAGCGGCCGGATGCGCGAGGACAATGACCTTCGATCGCTTCGCCGCAAAGAGTGGTGGTATGACCTTGTTAGCCTGATCCGAGCAAGCTGGAACCAAACAGGCAATCTATATAGGCCAGCCAAATGTTTCCTGGAGCGGTATTGACCGGATCGCGTCGTGCAGGCAAGACACGCCACCGCCTAAGTGCCTCACGGCGGCGACGTGAGGCCTGGGAATGCATAGCACCATCGCTGACGACGATCCCGTGGCTGCGCTCAATAAACCCGCACGTTACAGAACTGCCAGGGATCGCTGCTGTCCACCGATTCCGGAAACAGCTCACCACGCTGATAGAGCGGTGTCCAGTCGGTGTACTCGCCGACCACCGGTCCGAGATAGGGCAGGCAGATTTCAAGATTGCGCCGAAAGTCCATTTCATCGGGCTCGGTGATACCACACAGCGGGTTCTCCATCGCCCAGATCATGCCGGATAGCACCGCGACGGTGACCTGTAGGCTTGTCGCGCTATTGAAGGGCGCGAGCGCGCGCGCTTCATCGATCGAAAGCTGCGATCCGAACCAGTAGGCATTGCGCGCGTGGCCCGCCAGCAGCACGCCGAGTTCATCGATGCCACCGGTGATCTCGTCCATCAAAATTCGCTTGCGCGATTGCAGATGCCAGTTGCGACCGGCAAATTCATGGACCGAGAGCACCGCCGCATCGCACGGATGGTAGGCGTAGTGCACGGTGGGTCGATAACGCACCTGTCCGGCATCGCGCAAGGTGAAGTAATCCGCGATCGAGATAGACTCGCCATGGGTGATCAGAAAACCATGGTAATGCTGGGCCTTAGGCGTCCAGCTTCGCACCCGCGTACTCGCGCCAGAACGCGACAGATAAATGGCGCTGCCGCAACCGTTAGCGTGGCGTTGGCCATCCGGCGGAAAGTGTTTTTCGTGCGTGCCCCAACCGAGCTCGGCCGGTTGTGAGCCTTCGCTCACGAAGCCATCGACCGACCAGGTATTCACAAACTCGTCCACTGCCTTGGGCACGCTGGAGGTTTGCGTATCGCGCTCTGCAATGTGAATGACCTTGATGCCCAGGCGCGCGGCGAGCGCAGCCCAGGCCTCGCGTGACGTTGGCGCGTTCACCGGCTCCGCGAGATCGCTCGCGAGGTTGAGCAACGCCTGCTTCACGAAGTGCGACACCAGCCCCGGATTGGCACCGTGTGTAATCACCGCAGTCGGGCCTCCGGGCCGGGTCTTGCGCAGCGCCAGCGCGACTTCGCGAAACGCGTAATTTGAACGTAACGACGGCGACACATCCGGATCGGTGTAGCCACCCGGCCAAGGTTCGATACAGGTATCGAGATACAGCGCGCCACGTTCCCCCGCATAGGCGATCATGGCGACGCTCGAGACATCGACCGATAAATTGAGCAGGAAATCTCCCGGCCCGATCAGTGGATCCAACACCTGCCGATAGTTTTCGCGCGTGAGTGGCTGCACCACGAAGGGGATCCCGTACTGCTCGGCCTCGCGTCGACCCGCCTCATCGGCAGTCACGATCGTCATCCGTGCCGCCGCGAGCCCTCCGATGTGGCGCAGGATCAGGGGTAGCACCCCCTGCCCGATGCTGCCGAAGCCAACGAACACGAGACGGCCAGCGAAC
>JAYTEX010000317.1:0-6954 GCA_043734785.1 Pseudomonadota bacterium
ATCGTTCTAGCGTCTCGCGCTGGCTGGTCTCGGCGTGCCGCGCTAGTCGCGTGAGCTGGGCTTTCGCACCCGCACTTAAGATCACCGTGAGCCGCGTACTTCCGCCGTCCACGTCTTGTAGGTGCCGCTGCCGAGCTGCATTCGATTGGGCCATTGTTCGCACTCCCAGGTTCGTTACAGGGTAACGGGGGAAAGCATAGGCCGTTACGCAGTAACGGGCAACCCGAGCGGATTGATCGCGCGTGCCAATGGTGGATCGGCGACTGGCTCAATGCTGGCGAGCAGACCCTAATGGATTATGCGTTGGCAAGCGAGGTGATGCGCGATCGGTAACTCCCGAGAACCATGTCCAATCCACAGCCAAGTTGGGTTGCACTGGAGGGCAATCGATAATGCCACGATTTTTGCCGACGGCGGCATTTTCTTACCCGTCCTGTAGTCGCTAATTAACGGTTGACTGACTCCTAATATCTTGGCGATTGCGTTTTGGCTCTTCCCCGGAAATCGCACTTTACAGATTTCGGAAAAGCGCTCTCCAAACGCTATACGCATTTGTAAGTCTGTGGGTGTAAGCCTCTTTTTTCCCATGCCTTCAGCATGAGGCATCCTCGCATAACTTACGGTTATTGATGGCTTATAACGTTCATTTGTCGCTGAATACTGACTCACTCTCAACCTTCAAACCCCGCTTCGGCGGGGTTTTCTTTCCGGGCTTGAAGGTGGCGTACACTCGCGCCATGCCGAACCCCACCGCTGACAATACCGACGACGAGACCTACTTGACCGTAGCCGACGAGCGCCTTGCGCTGGCTGTCGAGACTGCCTACCAGGGGTTAGTTGCCGGCACCTTGAGGACCAAGCACCTGAAGCCTGAGAGGATGGCCTTAATCCTCGTACGCATTGCTGACGGCCTACTCGACGGCGCTGGCGCTTCGGGCTGAGGCTCGCTTCACGGGGTGGCGCGTCCGCGCCGAGCGGCGCATGGGGCAGATGCTGAAAGAACAACCAAGTGCACAAGGTCAGCGCACAGACTTACTCGGCAGTGACGAGGAAGTTATTCCGACTCTCGCCGATCTAGGCATCAGTTACGATATCTCATCCCACGCCCGATCAATGGCGGCCATCCCCGAAGAGGAATTCGAGACAGTGCTTGCTTACATCGCGGTTCTTCCTGCTTACCGCTTACATAGTGCTTACATGGATTTGAGAGAGACAGAGAATATTACGTAACTTATTGATTTAAATGGCTGGGGGACTAGGATTCGAACCTAGACTGGCGGAGTCAGAGTCCGCTGTCCTACCGTTAGACGATCCCCCAATTCGAAGCGGCCCGCGCCGATTGTCGCGGGCCGCGCGCAAGGATAACCGAAATTGCGCGCGGAGTGACCACGCAGTGAACTCCTTACGCGCTGCTGTGCATCAGTCACTCGTTGCGAGTACGGCAATGTGCCCTCTGCCAAGCGTGTCGCAAGCCGTTTGGTCACGTAACTCTTGGGCGAGCGTCGTTGCGTCGTGATTCAGGATGGTCAGACTGGTCGCCTGTAACAGCCCGCATTCGACTGCAAGGTAGAGCTGAGTCTGCAGCACGGCGAGCGCTTCGAGACTTCTGTTCAGTGCTGCATCCTGGGCTGCGGGATGCGGACAGCCGAGGGCTGCCGCGACTGACTCTGGAATGGTGAAGGCATTTTTGATGACGCGCTCGGCGAAATGCTGATCGCTTAAACCGCTAAGCGCGCGATAGACGTTCACTGCCATGTCGCAGCTACGACTCCAGGCGCGTACTTTATGCAAGTTGGGGTGAGACATTTGACCTCCTTGTCACTGTATTGAAAGGTAAGCGTCGGCGCGGACTTCCTGTCCACGTGGTCGATTCTAGCCGGAAAGCGCGGGTACCAGCGAGTCGGCTGGTACCCAAGAAAGCCTTTTTGGACGTTTAGCGCTTGCTATATTGCGGACGTTTGCGCGCCTTGCGCAGGCCGACCTTCTTGCGTTCGACTTCGCGCGCATCGCGCGTCACGAACCCAGCGGTGCGCAGCGGACGCCGCAGCGCTTCGTCATAGCAAATCAGCGCGCGCGTAATGCCGAGACGCAGCGCACCAGCTTGACCGGTGATGCCGCCGCCGCTGACCGTGGCGTTCACGTCGAAGCTGTGGCGCATGGAGGTCGTTTCGAGTGGCTGACGGACCATCATCTGGGAGGTCTCGCGACCGAAGTATTCTTCGAGGGCGCGGCCGTTAATCGTAATATTGCCGGAGCCTCGGCCTAGGAATACGCGGGCAGAAGAGCTCTTGCGTCGGCCAGTGCTGTAGTAAGTTTCGGTCGCCATCTTTAGATTTCCAGCGGTTGCGGTTGTTGCGCGGCGTGGTGGTGCAGAGGTCCGGTGTACATCTTCATCTTCTTGAACATGGCCCGGCCCAGCGGGCCCTTGGGCAGCATGCCTTTGATCGCGCGTTCGAGCGCCTGCCCTGGGGATTTCTGATTGAGTTTTTCGAAACTCACGGACTTCATGCCACCAGGATACCCCGAATGGTCATGATAGAACTTGTCTTTTTCTTTATTGCCGGTGACCCGGACTTTGCCGGCGTTGAGGACGATGATGTAATCGCCGGTATCGAAGGAGGGCGTGAACTCGGGCTTGTGCTTGCCGCGGAGGCGGTGTGCGATGCCAGAGGCAAGGCGTCCAAGCACCTTGTCGGTCGCATCGACGACGAACCAGTCGCGTTTGACGGTCGATGGGGTGGCGGTAAAGGTCTTCATGGGTTACGCCCTGCGAAAAGGACGCGAAATGTAATTGAACAGGACCAGGCTTGTCAATTAAACCCACTCGGTATCCGCCTGTTTTCATGGTATTTTCAGCAGCCGAAATAGTCTCTGACCGTAGCCCTTAAAAAATCGATGACACACCCCGCACTACCACGCATCGACGCGCTTATTGCCGGCCTTGATCAAGCCCTTAGGACGCTCGTTAGATATAGTCCAGAAGTTGCAGGGCGTCCGTATCCGGCGGCCGACTGTCCGCCCCTGGCGCTACCGGCCCGGGCGCGCGCGGGCGCGCTGATGCGAGTGAATCATACGGGTGAGGTCTGTGCCCAGGCCTTGTATCTCGGGCAAGCGACGGCGGCACTCACCCCCGCGTGTCGGCAAGCGTTGCAGGCGGCGGCGATCGAGGAGGCCGACC
This sequence comes from Pseudomonadota bacterium, assembly GCA_043734785.1. Classification (GTDB taxonomy): domain Bacteria; phylum Pseudomonadota; class Gammaproteobacteria; genus CAIKBL01. Next base: position 3,179 of record JAYTEX010000317.1, read on the forward strand.
ATCTAGTGTGGTGTGCCCGGCGCCTGCGGGAACTCGACGCTCGACCTAGCCGCCTCAATCCGGTTTGGTTCTGCGGGGCCTTCTCACTGGGTGCCCTAGCCGGCCTTTGCGGGGAGCGCGCGAGCATGGGATTCCTCGCCGAAACGGAACGCCAAGTCGTTGCTCATCTGGATTCGCATCTCGAGCAACTCCCGTTTGACGATAAGGCTAGTCGACAAATTGTTATCCAGATGCGGAGCGACGAGGCCAAGCACGCAGCCACGGCACGCCACCACGGCGCGGTTGAACTGCCATTGCCGGTGCGTTGGTTGATGCAACTGCAAGCTAAGGTGATGACCACCATCGCGGCGCGTTTCTAAGTGCGACCTCACAAACCTCTAATGCGAACCTGTATGCCTATTCGATACTCGATGATCTGGATGCTCGTCTGCGGCCTGCTGCTCGCGACGAGTGGCGCGCAAGCAGCATTACCCGCTGTGAGCCCCGCCATGAGCCCATCAATAAGTGATGGACAGCCGATGCCATCCTTGGCCCCCATGCTCGAGCGGATCACCCCGGCCGTGGTAAACATTTCAACGCAGGGGCACGTCCAATTGCAGACCAACCCCCTGTTCAACGACCCTGTCTTTCGACGTTTTTTTAATGCCCCGAATCTGCCGCAGGAACGAAAGACGCAAAGTCTGGGCTCGGGAGTGATCGTCGATGCGCGGCGCGGTCTCGTACTCACTAACAATCATGTGATCGCAAACGCGGATCAGATCACGGTGCGACTGATTGACGGGCGCGAGTTCCAGGCCAAACTCGTCGGCGCCGATCCAGAGACCGATGTCGCGGTGATCCAGATCAAAGGCACGGCCTTGATTGCCCTGCGCTCGGCGGATTCCGAACGTCTGCGGGTGGGCGACTACGTTGTCGCGATCGGCAATCCCTTCGGGCTCGGGCAAACCGTCACTTCCGGCATCGTGAGCGCGCTCGCGCGCAGTGGACTCGGTATCACTGGGTACGAAGACCTGATCCAGACCGATGCCTCGATCAACCCCGGAAACTCCGGCGGCGCGCTGGTTAATCTGCGCGGCGAGTTGGTCGGCATCAATACTGCAATCTATTCCCAGAGCGGTGGCAACATCGGCATCGGGTTTGCCATTCCGATCAACATGGCAAATCAGATCATGGAACAACTCGTCAAGTTCGGCGAAGTGAACCGCGGTTTCCTGGGCGCCGAAATGCAGAATCTGACGCCTGATCTTGCCGCCGCTTTTGGCTTGACCAGCGCGCACGGCGCCGTGCTGGTCAACATCCTGCCGGGATCTACGGCTGAACAATCAGGATTGCGTGCCGGGGATGTCGTGACCGCAGTCAACGGTAAGCCTGTCCGCGACGCGTCAGATCTACGCAATCAAGTGGGACTCATGCGGGTCGGTGATACTTTGAGGCTCGAAATTCTGCGCGACGGCAAGCGTCAGACCGTTACCACGGCGGTCGGTACCAAGGCCACAGCAGCCAGTGCGAACGGCATCAAGAACGAGCGTCTGGCTGGGGTTTCGATCGGGGAGATACCAGAAGATTCACCGGCGTACGGTCGGCTCTACGGCATCATGGTCTACGAAATCGCGCAGCGTACGCGCGCCTTTGCAGCGGGACTTCGCCAGGGCGATATCATCACAGCAGTCAATCGACAGCCGATCAAAGACGTGAGTGCTTTCGTCGAAGCGGTGACACAGATTCAGGGCCAGCTACTTTTGCGCGTACAGCGCGGTAATCAAGCGGCGTTTCTCGTCATCAAATAGTGTGCTGGGCAAACGCCAGTGGGCGCTGCTCCCAGCACCTGGTGGATTCCGGGTTTGGCTTGAGCAGATGTTCGAGATAGGCCAGGTCGACAAACCGTCGCTCGCAGGCGGCTCCGCGAATGACGGACACCGGACGGTCTGGTTCGCCTAGGCCATCCAGCACCGCTGCGGCATCTGCGAAGGTGTGCCGATAGGTAAAATGATGCGCGGTGATCACTGTAGTGAGGTGAGCGGCGCGCGCCGCTTTGAGGCCATTTTCGGTGTCTTCGAATGCCACACAACGGTTTGGCGCGAGTGCCAGCCTGCGCAGAACCGCTTGATAAACCGCCGGCGAGGGCTTCTTGTCTTCGACGGAATCGCTGGTTGCAATGGCGGCGAACCAGCTCGGCCATTCGCGTGGGAGATTATTGTCGAGCAGCGTTTTCAGGTTAGACCAGGCCGAACTCGTCGCGATCCCGAGCATCACCCCATGATCGCGCGCTTCGTGCAACAGGCGTTCAATTCCGCCGCGTAGCCGGATGTGGCTGGACTGCAACAGGTCGGCATAGCACGCGGTTTTGGCGAGGTGCAGCTTACGCACGAAATTCGGGAAGTCTGGGTGTTGCGCGAGTGCGGGCGTCGCTTCGCGGGCGAAGATCGTGATGCGCTCCTTGCCCCCGGAGGTAACCAGCAGTTGCTCGTAGCGCTCTGGTGTCCACTCCCAAGGTAGGTCGAAGCGGCGGAATGTCAGGTTGAAGGCCTGACGATGGACGTCTTCCGTATCGGCCAGGGTGCCGTCGACATCGAAAATCAGACCCTGCAATAAGCGCATCATTTAACCAGCTCTGAATCGCCACACTCGTCACCACGCTCGGACAGCTCACGCATGGTGTTCGTGTCCGCTAACGGGTTACGGCATATTGGAACAAGCTCCGGTTAAATATGATGTGAATCAGTTCGCGTTATCCTGCGTCGAGCCTGGAATCTCTAATGGGGCATCGGCCGCGTTGTCCATTTCTACACGTTCGATGCGTTCGAAGCGGTCGGTGATCCGACGCGCCGAAATATTCACCTTTTGGACGTCTTCATGCGCCTGCTCGATGTGGCGGGCCAAATGGTCCATGCGCTCGCGGAAGCGCTGAAAGTCCTTGGCGAGTAGGCCCAAGTGTTCGCGAATGATATCCACCTGTTCACGAGTTGCCGCATCCTTCAGCACCGCGCAGGCCGTATTTAAGACGGCCCACAGCGTGGTGGGAGACACCAGCCATACCCGTGCCAAGTGCGCTTCGTCGACCAGCTCAGGGTGGTGGGCCTGGATTTCGGCGAAGACGGCTTCCGCAGGGATGAACATCATCGCGCCCTCAGAAGTGACATTGGGAATGATGTAGCGGCTCGCAATATCCTTGATGTGCTTGCGGATATCTTGTTTGAACTGCCGCTCCGCTCGCTTGCGCTCGAACTCGGCCAGTTCGAAATCCGTCATTCGCCGATAGGCTTCCAACGGAAACTTCGCATCGATCGCGATCGTGCCGTTAGGCGCCGGGAGAAACAGCGCGCAATCGACGATTTTCCCGTTCGGCAGCGTGTGCTGCAGGCGAAACGACGCTTCAGGCATGACGTTTCTGACCAGGGCCGCGAGCTGTACTTCGCCGAATGCCCCCCGCGAACGCTTGTCGGCAAGAATCTGCTGCAGGCTAATGACATCGCCCGAGAGCGCAGTGATTTTTTTCTGTGCTTCGTCGATCAGTGCCAGACGCAGCACGACGTCGGCAAACGTCGCGGTCGTCTTCTCGAAGCCCTCCGCGAGCCGTCGGTCGACCTGACCGCTGATTTCTTTCAGCCGTTCGTCAGTTGCGCGAGTCAGTGCGTCGACCCGTTGACCCAGTTCCCCGGCGTTGCGCTGCAAGGTTTCGCCCAGCTGCCGGTGCAAGACTTGGAAGCCGTGATGCAGGGATTCGTGCATCGTTCCCATCGCCAATGTTTGACGTGCTTCGAAGGCCGTCTGGTGAT
>JAYTEX010000318.1:0-12451 GCA_043734785.1 Pseudomonadota bacterium
CGACTGATCTCAGGTGGCCCTGGTGTCGGCGAAGGAAAAGTCTTCGTCGGCACCTCGGAAGCCGAAGTGGTCGCGCGCGACGCCGCGACCGGCAAGAAGCTCTGGGTCGCGAAGGTCTCAAGCGAAGTGCTGGCCGCACCGCGGGCCGCCGATGGTGTAGTGGTGGTGCGCACCGGTGATGGCAACATCTATGGACTGGACGCGACCACTGGCCTCGAGAAATGGGTCTACGACCGCACGATGCCCACCCTCACCCTGCGCGGCACTGCCGCCCCGACCTTGCACAACGGCGTCATCTATGCCGGCTTCGACACCGGTCGAATGGTCGCGCTCGACCTCGCGACCGGTCAGCAGATTTGGGAAACGCAACTGGCGCAGCCGTCGGGTCGCTCCGATCTCGAACGCCTGGTGGATCTCGATGGTGAGCCCGTCATCAGGGACGACTCTGCCTATGTCGGCAGCTTTCAGGGACGGGTCGCCGCGCTCGCCGTCGACAGTGGCAGTATCGAATGGACACGCGATATGTCTACCTATGACAATGTCGCTGTTGACGACAAGCGCGTTTACATCACCGACGAGCGCGGCGTGGTGTGGGCGCTCAACCGCCTCGATGGCAGCGCCGTGTGGCGCCAAAAAGACCTGAAATACCGCCGCCTGACCGGACCTACGCATTTCAAGCGCTTTGTCGTGGTCGGCGATATGGAGGGTTATCTGCACTGGATCGACGCGGAAACCGGCGTCATCGTCGCGCGCGTAAGAGTCGACAAGGAGCGGATCCTGACGCCACCGCTCGATATCGGCGACGCCTTGCTGGGCTATAGTTCCACCGGAAAAATCGCCGCGTTTCGCGTCGATTAACCGATCCATCACCGTCCCATGGCACTCGACATACAACGTGACGCAAAGCCGGCATTAGCGCTAATCGGGCGGCCGAATGTCGGCAAATCGACCTTGTTCAATCGCTTGACCCGCACGCGCGACGCATTAGTTGCCGATGTGCCGGGCGTCACCAGGGATATCAAAGTCGGGATCGGTCGCGTGGGCCAGGCCGCCTATCTGGTCGTTGATACTGGCGGCATTGACGACTCCAGCGATCCACTCGCGATCAAAGTGAGCCAACAGGCGCTCCTCGCGCTGGAAGAATGCGTGGCCGGCATCCTGCTGATCGACGGTCGCGCCGGCCTGACCGCGGCCGACCGCACCCTCGCGCAGGCCCTCCGTAAAAGCAACAAACCCCTCTACCTCGCCGTTAACAAAACCGAGGGCCAGGATCCGCTGGATGTTGGCGCGGAGTTCGCAGAACTGGGGCTTAATCCGATGTTCGCCATCTCAGCCACCCATGGCACGGGCGTGGCGGCGATGATGGACACCATCACGGCCGAGTGGCAGACGCCGCCAGACGCAAAGCAGGCGCCCGATCGCAGCATTCGCGTGGCGATTTGCGGACGACCGAATGTGGGCAAATCCACCCTCACCAATCGCATGCTCGGCATGCAGCGCATGCTCACCGCCGATCTGCCGGGGACCACGCACGACAGCGTGGCGATTCCGTTACATCGGCATGGACGTGATTACACGCTGATCGATACTGCGGGGCTGCGGCGCAAAAGCCGAGTGACCGATGTCATCGAGAAATTCAGCGCGATCAAGTCACTGCAAGCGGTCGATCTGGCCCATGTGGTGTTGGTGGTGCTCGATGCGCGAGAGGGCTTGAGCGAGCAAGATTTGACCGTGCTGGGATCGGTGATCGAGTGTGGCCGCTCGCTCGTCATCGCTGTTAATAAGTGGGATGGACTGGAACCCGAGCTGCGGGAAGAAATGCGCCGCCAAATCGATCGTCGCCTGGAATTTGCGGACTTCGCCAAAACCCATTACATCTCCGCGCTGCACGGCACAGGGGTCGGCGAAATGTTCGACACGATCAATGCTGCCTGGGCATCCGCCCACATCGATGTGCCCACCAAACTATTGACGGACCTGCTGGAACGCGCGCTGGAGCGCCACAGCCCGCCGCTCGTGCGCGGTCGCCGGATCAAACTGCGGTATGCGCATTTCGGCGGCAAGAATCCGCCCACCATCGTGATCCACGGCACCCAGACCGATGAAGTCCCTGATCACTACCGGCGCTACCTCGCAAACTTCTTTCGCCAGGCACTCAGACTGGTCGGCACACCGGTGCGGGTTGAATTCAAATTTGGCGAAAATCCTTTCGAAGGACGTCACAACCCTCTCACGCGACGCCAGGTTCAGAAGCGTCGCCGACTGGTCCGGCATATCAAGGGCAGCTGAGGTGCCCCCACAGCCTGCGAGGTTGCGCGCGGATGGCCAAGTCCATCGCCTGACCCCAGACGGCTTCATCGTGACCATCGCGCCGCAGTGAGTGACCGGTTCCTAACCACACGTCTGCACGGCGCGCTTGATCGAGCGCTGCAGACTATTGTTCAGGCAGGTGATGCCGCCGCTTCTAGCGCAACGCAATAAATTTCGTGACCTGCAATCTCCGTGACAGAATGCGGGTTGTATAGCAGGCTGAGCGTGCCTTGCGCTGTCTGATAGGCCACAGACTTATCCAATAGCGCAGGCGATGATCGGCGACGGCTTAAAAACGAAACCCTCCGTGGCCCATTCGGCGTGTGCCCCCTTCAGGTCACCCGCACACGGAAACATCACGCGCGGAGAATGGTGGTATGAACCTGCGAGTCGATCCGGATCTCAACAACGCCCTACGCGTAGAACTCCAACAGGAATTCACCACCGTTCGCGCCCACTCGCAGCGCTTGTCCAGCGCGCTGTCGGCGGAGGATCACGGGCTGCAATCCATGCCGGATGCCAGCCCGGTGAAATGGCATCTCGCGCATACCACGTGGTTTTTCGAAGTGCTGGTGTTATGTTCGCTCGTCAAACATTACCAACCGTTCGATCCGCGCTTTTTCGAGCTGTTCAATTCCTATTACGAGTCGCTTGGAGCGCGCCATCCGCGTGCGGAGCGCGGCTTGCTGAGCCGCCCGTCGCTCACTGAGGTCTGGGCCTACCGACACTATCTCGAGCAACAGATGGCAGAATTCCTCAGGACCGCCTCCAGCGCGGATCTGGCGAGCGCAGCGCCCCTCATCACGCTCGGCGTGCACCATGAGCAACAACACCAGGAACTGGTGCTGACGGACATCAAACACGCCTTCTCCTGTAATCCGCTGCTGCCGGCTTACACGACTGGGACCCTTCACGTGACTTCCACCGCCGTATCACCGCGATGGATCGCCTTCGAAGGGGGCCTCGAAAAAGTCGGTCATGCGGGAACTGACTTCGCATTCGATAACGAAACGCCCCGCCATCGGCGCTGGCTGGAACCTTTCCGCCTGGCCTCAAGCCCCGTGACCTGTGGCGAGTACCTGGTATTCATGCGGGACGGGGGGTACCGGCGACCCGAGTTCTGGTTGAGCGATGGCTGGTCCTGCGTGCAGTCACTGGGCTGGGAGGCGCCGCTGTACTGGCTGCCAGAGGCGGCACATGACTACCGGCAATTCACGCTGCATGGCGTATGCGCGCTCGATCCGAATGCGCCGGTCTGTCATGTGAGCTACTACGAAGCGGCCGCCTACGCGGCCTGGGCAGGCGCCCGACTCCCGAGCGAATTCGAGTGGGAACATGCCGCCGCAACGAGCCCTGCAGCACACCGTCATGAAGCGCACCATCTGCACCCGTGTTTGGCGCGGCTCGATGGCACGCGCTTCCACGCACTGTTCGGCGAAGTCTGGGAGTGGACGCAATCCGCCTATGCGCCTTATCCCGGGTTCCGCCCTCTGTCTGGCGCGGCGGCCGAGTACAACGGCAAGTTCATGATCAACCAGATGGTACTGCGCGGGGGAAGTTGCGTGACGCCACCAGGGCACCTGCGCCATACCTACCGCAATTTCTTTCAACCCGCCGCTCGTTGGCAGTTTTCCGGCTTAAGACTGGCGAGGGATGCCGCATGACACCCACTATTCGCGCGCTAGCGTCGCAGCCCATTCTCTCATCGTCACCGGACGAAGAAGACTTCGGACTGGCACTTGCTGCAGGGCTCCGCGCGACGCCGCGCCGCGTCTCGCCAAAATTCTTCTATGACGCCCCGGGCGCCCGATTGTTCGACCAGATTTGCGAACTGCCGGAGTACTACCCGACCCGTACCGAACTCGCGCTGCTCGAACGCAATGCCGAGGAAATGGCGGCGGCAATCGGCCCGCGTGCGGACCTCATTGAATTCGGCGCGGGCTCCATGGGCAAGATTCGAATTCTGCTGCGCGCGTTGCACGATCCCACGCGCTACTTGCCGGTCGATATTTCTGCCGAACATCTCCACCACCATGCCGAAATATTGCATCGCGAGTTTCCAGCCTTGGAGATCACCCCGTTAGCCGCGGATTTCACGCGCCGCCTCACGCTCCCGGCGGCTTCCAGCCTGCCGCGCAGCAGGGTGGGATTTTTCCCGGGTTCATCGATCGGTAACTTCGCGCCCGCAGAGGCGCGTCAGTTCCTAAGTGCCGCCGCCCGCACCTTGCGCGGCGGGGGCTTGTTGATCGGGGTTGATTTGATCAAGGCACCGGAAGTTCTGCATGCGGCCTATAACGACGCCCAAGGCGTGACCGCCGCGTTCAATAAGAACCTGCTGGCACGCGCGAATCGTGAATTGAATGCTGACTTCGATCTCCAGGCGTTCAATCATTACGCCTTCTATAACCCCTACGAATCGCGCATCGAAATGCATCTGCTTAGTGCCCGCCGGCAGGAAATTCATTTGGGTGGCGAAGGCTTCTGGTTTGCGCCGGGCGAAACCCTGCATACTGAGAATTCGTACAAATACAGTATTCAGAGCTTTCAGGCACTCGCGCGGCAGGCAGGATTCGAACCCCGTCAAGTCTGGTGCGATCAACAGGCATGGTTTAGCGTGCACTGGCTAGTCGCGCCGCCTTGAATCTTTCACTCGAAGCCCGTGGTGACGCGCCACGGGCCAACTTAATGTAAGGAATCGCCATGGGACCCCTTGCTGGAATCAAAATCATCGAACTGGCGGGCATCGGCCCTGGCCCATTCGCCGCGATGTTGCTGGCCGACATGGGCGCAACCGTCATCCGGATGGACCGTATGCAGAAGGCTGATTTGGGGGTCGATCTGCCGCCCCATTTGAATGTGATGAATCGCGGTCGCCGTTCGGTGGCGGTCGATTTAAAGTCGAAAGCAGGCGCTGAGGTGGTGCTGCGGCTGGTCAGCCAGGCCGATGCCTTGATCGAAGGCTTTAGGCCGGGCGTGACGGAGCGCTTAGGAATTGGACCGGACGTGTGCCTCGCCCGCAATCCACGTCTCGTCTATGGGCGCATGACTGGCTACGGCCAAGACGGCCCGATGGCGAGCGTTGCCGGACACGATATCAACTACATCGCGCTGGCCGGAGTCCTCAACGCAATCGGCGAAAAAGGGCGCAAACCCGTTCACCCGCTCAATCTGGTCGGCGATTTCGGGGGCGGCGGCATGTTCCTCGCGTTCGGTCTGTTGTGCGGCATTCTCGAGGCACGCACCTCGGGCAAGGGCCAAGTCGTGGATGCCGGCATGACCGAAGGTGCGGCCTTGCTCGCCAACATGTTCTTCAGTTTCCGCGCGATGAATGCGTGGACCGAACAACGCGGCGACAACGTGCTGGATGGTGGCGCGCATTTCTATGATACCTACGAAACAAAGGACGGCGGCTATCTCGCGGTGGGTGCGATCGAGAAGGTCTTCTATGTAAAACTTCTCCAGTTGATGGGACTGAATGCGGCAGAGTTCGAACCGCAGCACGACAAATCCCGCTGGCCAGCCTGGAAAGCGCGGTTTGCCGAAGTCTTCAAGACCAAGACGCGCGATGAATGGACCGCCCTCATGGCGCACGAGGACGCCTGCGTCATGCCGGTGTTGACGACGACCGAAGCCATTCGGCATCCCCACAACCAGGCGCGCAAAACCTTCGTCACGCACGCCGGAAACGAGCAGGTCGCGCCAACGCCGCGCTTCAGCCGCACCATACCCACCCTCGATCTACCCCCCGCGGCGCCTGGCGAACACACCGCTACGGTTCTGCAGGAATTCGGCTTCTCGGCCGAAGAGATCACGCAACTCAGCGCCGCGGGCGCGGTCGCCTAAGCGTTCGGCGTGACTCGAAAGTTGCCCCGCCCTTTGCGCGCGGGGCAACGGTTCACGCATGCACCGGCACGACGTGATCCGTGAACAGACTCAAATCCACACCCTCGCCTACCAGCAGGTCGCGCCGCGCGACGAACTTCGGCTTCACGAGCCACACCAGCAACGGCAACACGACCAGGGCTAATACCATGTTGATCGCCATGATGACGATCAACAGCAAGCCCATATCCGCGACAAATTTGAGTCCGGATAGGAAATACCAAGGGGCGATGCCGAGCGCCATGATGGTGGCCGTGAACATGATCGCCTTGCCGGTGGTACGCAGGGCCGCGGTGATCGCACGTCCCCAGTCCTGGTCCTGAGCGTGATACTCCTCGCAGATCCTTGACAGCAGGTAAATGCCGTAATCGATGCCGACGCCGAGCCCAATGGCGGCAACGATCAGCGAATTCACATCGAGGCCTACGCCGAGCAGATGCATCGCGGCATTCAACACCTGATTGGCAAGATTCACCGGGATCAACAACAGCAGGCCTGCCGTGAACGAACGGTAGGCATACGAGGCAGCCAGCAGGATCAGGAGATTCAGCGAACCGATGCAGACCAGGTGAAAACGTTCTATCACATGATTGACCGCCTGCTGTAGCGCGATCGTGCCAGTGCCGAGGCGCACCGTGAAGTGTTCGTGGTTCACACCCACTACGGCGACCGCCGCGCGCGCGGCGGCCAGCGCTGAGTCGACCGTTTCCTGCTTGTTATCCTTGTACCAGAGCGAAACCGTACCGTCATGCCAGAGGGAATCGACTACATGATTGAAGTTCTTCGCGCTCGTGCCCATGGTGACGGCAAAGCCCGCCGCACTCATGGCCTGCTGGCTGTTATCCAACGGCGTCCACTTCGGATTGCCGCCATTGAACAGGCGATTCCCTTCGCCCATGTAGTCCGCAAATGATAGCGTTGCGCGCGGCGGTGACGCGCCTTGTTCGAGTAGATTCTGCAGCTTCTGCATGGTCTGAATGGTCTCGACCTTTTGGATATCGAGATCGGGACTCTTCTTGTTCTTGGCTTCCAGCACGATTTCGAGCGTATTCACGCCGGGAAAATGCGCGTTTATTTGGCGTACGGCCGTGTTGAATTCCGAGTCTTCCCATAACAGGCCGCTGCCTTCAACGGGATTCCCGATTTTGATCTGCAGGGCGGTATAAATCGCGAACGCCGCGCCGACCACGACCACGGCCGTCGTGACCCGCGCGCGCGGGCCGAACGACCAACTGGCGATTTTTCCCAGAGCCGCCTGAAACCGGCGATGCACCCCGGATTTCTGACCATGGCCAATCAGTTGCTCGACATTGCGCGGCGGCGGCAACGAGGCGAGTAGCAAAGAAATCATCACCACACCGGTCGGGATCAGCCACACCGCCCACATCCCGCAGAAAATGGCGTGCCGAACCATGGCGGGAATCGGCGCAAAACCCACGATAAAAATGCCGAGAATGTCGGTGATGATCCCGAGCACGCTCGGCGCCATCATGACCCCCATCGTAATCTCGGCCGCTTTCACCCGATCTTTCACCTGCGCGTAGATTTCGTAGAACCGCTCCGTGAACTGCACGCAATGCGAGAACGAGCGCGCAGTTAACAGGAGCGGCACCACCATCAGCAACGGCTCGATCGAGATGTTCAGCCAGCCGACGAGGCCAAAAGCCCAGATGGCCGCCGTGAGGCTGGTCACGATCGGTGTAATGACACCCACCAGATTGCGCATGTAGAGTGCAAGCGCCACGATCAAGGCGCCCAAGGTCACGGCGAAAATCCCGATCATTTCGCGTTCATACTGGTAGACCCAGCCGATCAGAATGGGCTGTCCCGCAAGGTAGACCTCGTGATTCTCGTCACGCGCGGCCTCCACCAGTTTCTGCAGATACTTGAACGCAACTCCGTAGTCGAGTTTTCGTTCGATAAAATTCGCCGTGACCAAGGTGGCCGTATCGTCACGCGAAATGAGAAAGACGCGGACATTGGGCGATTTATCGACCAGCTCGCGAAAGCGGGCAACCTCTTCCGGTGTGGTCGGTGCGCGATCTTCCATCAAGGGACGCATATCGATGCCCGCGGCGGTCGCTTCGCTGTAGCGCGCCTTGGTGCTAGCGATGGACAGGATCATGTCGTGGTCGATGGCGGGCGCGAGGTCGATATCGCGGGTGAGCTGGTAGACCTTCTGCAAGGTCTCGGCGTTATAGATGTCGCCGTGTTTGCGTTTGATCATCACCGCTACTGACAACGGATTGCCGAAGTCAGGATGGTCCTTGAACACCTGGACAAAAGGATCGTCCGTCGGTAGCAAGTCGGAGAAGATGGTCGCGAGTCGAACCTTGGGCAACCCAGCCGCAAAAAACGCGGTGATCAGAATAAACATTGCCCATGCCAGCGTACGATGCGCTAGCACCCACCGCGCGAGGCGGTAGCGTAGTGAATACATAGGTCTCCCCGGGATTGGTGGTCGTTAGCGTGGTCTGTCGGAAAACTACCCGATTCCACGCCAAAGGCCAACTACCGAGGTGCCGTCACGGATGCTGCGCAGCCGCATCACCGCATCCGTGACGGCTAATCGATGGGCGAAAATTTAGCCGAGGGTAACCGGAATATAAATTTCAGTATCCTCCCGCCTAACCAACAACGCGATCTGGCCGGGTGCTTTGTCAATCAGCGTTTTGAGATCCGCGAGATCCCCTACGCGGTTGGAATTCACCGCCAGGATGATGTCGCCTGCGCGCACCCCCGCACGCGCCGCCGCGCCTTCGGCTCGCTCGACGAGCACACCCTGCGTCGTCCCAGCCTCGTTACGCGCTTCTGAATCAAGTTCGCGGGCGACCACACCGAGGCGTCCCGGCTTATCGTTGGCTGGCGCCGCATCTTCCAGCGCAGCAACATCGCCGTCGGCCGCGCCGAGTTTCACGTCCATGGTGCGAGGTTTGCCGTTGCGGATGATTTCGAGCGTAACGTCGCGCCCGGGTGTCTGCTCAGCGATCAAGCGCGAAAGTAGCGCGGAATCCTCGATCGCCTGGCCATTCACGGCAACGATGACATCCCCTGGCTTGATGCCAGCGTTGTGGGCCGCGAAACCTGGCTGTACGGCGCCGACCAACGCACCCATTGGCCGTGGCAGGCCGAAGGAATCGGCGAGCTGTTGATTGAGCGACTGTACGGTCACACCGATTCGGCCGCGCGTCACCTTGCCATGCGCCACCAGCTGATTCTGGACATTCATCGCGAGATCGATCGGGATCGCGAACGACAACCCCATATACCCGCCACTGCGGCTGTAGATCTGGGAATTCATGCCGACCACTTCGCCCCGCAAATTGAGCAGCGGTCCGCCCGAATTCCCAGGGTTCAACGCCACATCCGTCTGGATGAACGGCACATAGCCACCGTTCGGCAGGGCGCGCGTCTTAGCACTCACGACACCGGCGCTCACCGTATGATCGAAGCCGAACGGCGAGCCAATGGCGATCACCCATTCCCCGACTTTCAGCGCATTCGCATCGCCCACTTTCAGCGTTGGCAAATTCTTTTCGGGCAATTTAAGGACCGCGACATCAGTCGTGTCATCGATGCCGACGACTTTAGCTTTGATTTCGCGCTTGTCGGCGAGCATCACGCTGACCTCATCGGCATTCTCGACCACGTGCGCGTTGGTCAGCACATAGCCATCCGCACTAATGATAAAGCCCGATCCCTGCCCACGCTGCACGGGACCCTCGTCCCCACCCGGCGGAGGTCCGAAGCGGCGAAAGAACTCAAACTCAGGACTGCCAGGCCCCATGCCCGGCGGGGAGGTCCGACCTTGTGCCGCAAGGCCGGTCGGCATCGCCTTGGTCACCTGGATACTCACCACCGCCGGCGAGGCCTGGACGACCAACTCCGTAAAGTCCGGCAACCCATAGTGAGTCTCCGGGTTAGTCGCGGCTTGGGCAGCGGGAACCACGTTCTGAGTGCCCGTAAAATGATTCACGCCTACCACCATGAGGGCTCCCGCAACGGCGGCAGCGAGCAGTTTGTTCCTGGTCATACGATTTGCTCCTTGAGCGTCTTGAGGTGCCGAGCACCGATGGGCGATTAAGCTACGCGGGTGGGCTTAACTGGAGCTTAAGGCACCCGACTAGACAATTAATCCCGCGCGGAGCGCTTTCACTCGCGGGGTCCGCGCGCGCTGACGCCGCATCAACCGTCTTTTCACGGTCGCGCTTAAGACGGTTCGGAAAGACTTTGCAAAGCGGGTAAAATCCGGCGCACCGGCAGGCGCAGCGTGAACCTTGCCCCAACACCGCCAGGCCCAGACTCGACCGCAATCTCACCACCATGCCACTCCACCACGCGCCGCACGATGGCGAGACCGAGTCCGCTGCCCTGCGCGTCGGTGCCGGGGATGCGATAGAAACGATCAAAAATCCGGTGCCGCTCTTCGCGCGCAATGCCGGGGCCGCTATCGGTCACCTGTAACACGAGCACATTAGATTCACGCGCTAGATCGAGCCTCACCGTGCCCGGTGCCGGGGTGTAGCGCAAGGCATTATCAAGCAGGTTAGTGAGCAGACTGTGCAGACCGGCCCGATCCCCTTCGAGCGTTGCGGTAGGCGCAATCGCGGCCTGCAGCGTGATGCCAGCCTGTACCGCGCGCGGCTCGCTTGCCTCCATGCAGGCGCGCGCGAGTTCGGCGAGATCGACCGTCGACCAGGCCGCTTCGTCACCAACATCCAACCGCGCATACGCGAGCAGCCGCTCGACCAAGTGCGTGGAGCGATGCACGCCGGCGGTGAGTTCCGCGATCGCCTCGGCCTGGTCGGCGGGTGACTGGGCGCGCGCGAGTAGCTGAGCCTGCAAGTGCAGCGCGGTCAGCGGCGTGCGCAGTTCGTGGGCAGCGTCCGCCATGAATTCACGTTGCCGCGCGAGTACTTGTTGCAGGCGTGCGATCAGGTCGTTGAGTGCGTCCACCATCAAACGCGCTTCGCTGGGCAGACCCTGCGTCGCGAGCGGGGTCATCCGACCCGCTTCTCGGGTGCCGATGGTGCCCGCGAGCTGGCGCAGCGGCGCCAGAACCCGCCCCACCAACCACCACACCAGCAGCGCCAGTGCAGGGAGTACTGCGAGCAAGGGAAAGAGGATCTTGAGCGCCGCCTGGGTCGCGAGCTGGCGCCGCAGCTGCATCGGCTGCGCGATCTGCACGAGGTGCGTGCCAAGCGTCACCGCGTAGATGCGCCAGTCGGTGCCGTCAGACCGGACGTCCGCGTAGCCCAACGATGTACTGCGCGGCAACACCACGCCACGGTGTGAGAGATACACCCGCTGACCGCGCCAATCCCATGCCTGAATCACAATATCCTGTTCGGGATCGGGCTCCGGGACGACCACGGCGCCAAGCATATTGGCCTTGTCACGCATCGCAAGCGCCTGCTGGCGCAGATGGTAGTCAAACAACTCATCGATTTCGTGGCGCGCCCAGTAATAGGTGGCGCCTGTGGCGATCACGGTCGTTACCGCAATCGCCGACAACAACACCAGCAATAAACGATAACGTAGCGACATCTATTTCGGCGATTTCGGGGTCGACGCAGGTTTACTGAGCCGCTCAGCGCTTGCCGCCGCTCAGGGTATAGCCCAATCCGCGCACCGTATGGATGAAACGTTCACCGAGCTTCTTACGCAGATGATGAATATGCACCTCGACCGCATTGCTCGCCACTTCTTCGTCCCAACCATACAGGCGCTCTTCGAGTTGCGCCCGGGAAATCACGGCTTGCGGGCGTTCCATGAACGCGAGCAGGATCGCGAACTCGCGCGCGGATAGCGCGACCGGTTGGTCCCCGATGGCGACTTCATGCGTTGCGGGATCAACGCTAACACCACCATAGTCAAGACGAGCTTGCGCGCGGCCCGCAGCGCGCCGTGACACCGCGCGGATACGCGCAGCAAGTTCGTCCAGATCGAAGGGTTTGACGAGATAATCATCGGCGCCTAGATCGAGCCCGCGTACGCGGTCGTCCAATTGATCGCGTGCGGTGACGATGATTACCGGCAGCGGCTGTGCAGCCCGCCGCAGATCGGCGAGTACCTTGATGCCGTCTTTCCGCGGCAAACCGAGATCCAGAATCAGCAGTTCATAGGGATTGGCACGCAACGCCGCCTCGGCTTCGAGCCCATCGCGCACCCAGTCGACGCTATGCCCTTCCTGCTGCAGCCCTTTGCGGAGTGCCGCGCCGATCATCGTGTCATCTTCCGCTAGCAGCAATCTCACGGT
>JAYTEX010000319.1:0-7672 GCA_043734785.1 Pseudomonadota bacterium
ATCTGGCGGGAGCCTTGGATGACAGTGGGGCGCGACACCTACATCTCGCGCACGCTGGCACATTTTAATTGGTGCACGCAACCTGGCGCTCGCGAGGAGCGCTACCCCGTCATCGATCTCCGCGAAGTGGCGAGCAGTGTCGATGAAGTGCTGTTGAGCACTGAACCGTTTCCATTCAAGACCCATCACGTTCTTGAAGCTCAGACCCTATGCGGGGGAATCCCGGTGCGCCTGATCGATGGCGAGATGACGTCCTGGTACGGATCGCGCGCCATCGCAGGACTGCGCTATCTCGACGCCTTTTCACGCGCGCACGCGACAGTCGCGGCATGAGCCGGAACGGCGCGATGGAGTCTCCATGTGTCGCGGTCTGCCAAATCAATCGTGCGTCTGGCGTTTGCGAGGGGTGCCATCGTACGCTGCAGGAGATCGCGACCTGGGTACAGTTCACCGACCTGCAGCGGCGGCGCATTATGGACGATTTGCCGAACAGAAAACGCGATTTCAAATGATAAGGAGAGAGATGATGGACTTGCAGGATCTGACTTTCTCGGTCGCCGCGAGTATCGCGACCATTACGCTGAACCGGCCGAATGAGGCCAACGCGTTGAGCCTGCGGATGGCGCAGGATCTACATCTTGTGGCGAATCATTGCGACGCCAATTCGGAGATTCGGGCCGTGATCCTGACCGCGACCGGTAAGATGTTCTGCGCCGGGGGGGATGTCACCAGCTTTGCCAAGGCGGGTGACGGCGTGAACGAACTGATGCGCAATATGACCACCTATTTACACGCTGCAATCGCGCGCTTCCAGCGCATGAATCCGCCGCTGATCATCGCCGTGAACGGCACTGCGGCCGGCGCGGGTTTAAGCATCATGCTGACCGGTGACATTGTGCTGGCCGCGAGCTCGGCAAAGTTCACGATGGCCTATACCGGGATCGGGGTATCGCCGGATGGCAGCAGCAGCTTTTTTCTGCCACGCATCGTGGGCTCGCTCAAAGCCAAGGAGATGATGCTGCTGAATCCTCGTTACGATGCCGAGCAGGCGAAAGCGATGGGGCTGGTGACTGAAGTCGTGCCAGATGATCAACTCATGGCACGCGCGCAGACGCTCGCTCAGCAGCTCGCGGCAGGACCCACCATGGCCTATGGCGAAGTTAAGCGTCTGCTCGCCGACAGCTTTAATTCCAGTCTCGAAACCCAGATGGAATACGAAACCCGCGCGATCGCGGGCCTCACCCGCTACACGCGGGACGCGCGCGAAGGCATTACCGCATTCAGTGAAAAGCGCAAACCCGTGTTTCAAGGAAAGTAAGCCATGCGCGCAGTCGTCCTTCATGAGATCGGCAAGCCCGAGAATGTCCGTGTCGAAGAGGTGGCCATGCCGGTGCCGGGCGCCGGCGAAGTGCGCGTCGCCCTCGAAGCCTCGGCGCTTAATCGGCGTGATGTATGGATCACCGTCGGGGCTTATCCACGCATAAAACTGCCGTCGATCAGTGGCTCTGACGGCGCGGGCGTGGTCGATGCGGTTGGCGCTGGTGTCGATGCCGCGATGATTGGTCGCGAAGTCGTGATCTATCCGGCGCGCGACTGGGGTGATAATCCGCGTGGTGGGGGTCCAAACTTTCGGGTGTTAGGCATGCCTGATCAAGGCACCTTCGCTGAATTCATTTGCGTGCCGGCGGCTAATGTAGTGGCGAAGCCAGCACATCTTTCCTGGGTTCAAGCCGCCGCATTCCCGTTGGCCGGCCTCACGGCGTGGCGCGCACTCATCACGCATGGCGAGGTGCAGCGCGGCCAGAAAGTGCTGGTGACCGGCATCGGCGGTGGCGCGGCCGGCTTTGCGTTGTTATGGGCCAAGTTCCACGGTGCCGAGGTGTATGTAACGAGCGGCAGCGATGAAAAGCTCGCGGTGGCGCAAGGTCTCGGGGCTAAGGGCGGCGTGAACTATCGCACCGCAGGCTGGGACAAGGCGCTCCGCGAGATGTCCGGTGGCATCGATATCGTGATCGACAGCGCGGGCGGCACGGTGGTCAATCAGGCCCTGAACACCCTGAATGTGGGTGGCCGATTCGTGTTCTTCGGCGCGACCCTTGGCAACCCACCGGAAGGTCTCGAAATGGCGAAGCTCTTTTTTCGCCAGGTGCGCATTCAGGGCACCACCATGGGGCGCCCAGAAGAATTTGCCGCGATGGTGGCGTTCATCAACCGCCATCGTATCGAGCCGGTAGTCGATCAAATTTTCAAGTTCAGTGATGCCGCTGCAGCTTATCAACGCATGTATGCCTCGGAGCAGATGGGCAAGCTCGTATTACTGAATCGAGTGGTCTGAACGTGAGCGGGCAACAACCCCCAAAGGATCGACCGTCCTCGGAGCAATAGCCAGCACGGCTGCTCGTCGTGAATTGCTGGATAGGTGAGGTGATCCGCCTACGCATCGGAAAAAGGGGCCGTTCATCTTGCTGGCGCCATTGAAGCGGCCGCCTCGGTAGCCGGTACCGTGGAAGCCTGCGGCATCGCGCTGGCAGCCGGGGCGGCTTTGTCAGCGTCCGCGGCGACGACCATTTTTACAATTTTGTCGGGCTTCGTGGGCGGCTCGCCGCGCGCGACTTTGTCCACAAATTCCATGCCTTCGGTCACCTGGCCGAAGGCCGTGTACTGGCCGGTCAAGAAGCTACACCCCTGGTCGGTGAAGCAGATGAAGAACTGTGAGTTTGCGCTATCGGGATCACTGGTGCGCGACCCAAGGTGCCGCGTTGATAGGGGTGATCGCTGAATTCGGCTTTGAGGTCCGGCTCGTCGCTGCCGCCGCTGCCGGTGCCGGTCGGATCGCCGGTCTGCGCCATGAAGCCGTCAATCACGCGGTGAAAGCCGAGGCCATCATAAAAGCCGGCGCGCGCCAGCTTCTTAATGCGCTCGACATGGCCAGGCGCGCGCTCAGGCAGGAGTTCGATCACGACCCGCCCCCCGCTTGAAATCTCCATGTAGAGGGTGTCTTCGGGGTCGGCGGCCTGCACTGCGGAGGTCATAAGAAAAATACTTCCAGCGGTCAGCAAGAGTCGATTGAGCATCATTCGGTCCTCTGCAGAGATAAGGGGGCGATGAAATTTAGTCGGTTTATGCCGAGGCGACAATCCGTCGCTCCGCATTATGCGAGGGGAACTCGCTTTTGCAGAGGTTCGGCAAGCCCAGTTTTGGACCTTTGAACTCGCCAATCGCGAACTCCGCGGCGCCGACACGCCAGATGCCGATATTGCTCACCAAGCAAGGCTGGAAACGGTCCAACACGCGCCTAGCACGCGCCTGGGACAGGCCGCGTCATTAAGCTTGCTACCTGGGGACGATTATGATCTAGTAGGCGGATACAGCGGGACATTAAGAGTGCGAACGCCATCGTCGAGAAGCACGCGACGCTTGTGACGGTCCTCGATACTCGTCATCACTTGCACGCCGAGTGCGCCACACACTTTCGCGCGCCATCGAATTTGAATCAGGGAGGAATTGAAATGGGCATTCCATTATCCACCAGCACGCGCTGGAGGATGCTGCGCCGCGCCGCACTGTCGGTGTGCTGCCTGTTCGGCGCGACGACTGTCGCCCAGCAGCCTGATCAGGCAGAGATGCAACAGATGCTGGAGCAAGCCCAAGTCTTGCAAGCGTGCTTTGCCAAGGCCGATCAAAATGCGCTAGCGGCACTTCGTACCCAAGGCACGGCGATAGCGGGCGAGTTGAAGGCCATGTGTACGGCCGGCAAGCGCGAGGCGGCGCAGGCCCGTGCCATCGAATTTGCGCAAGAAATGGCCGCCTCGCCAGCCGTGAAGGCCTTGTCCGAGTGCGGTGAAATGGCAAAAACGATGCTGATGCCGTTTATCCAGCCCAGCGACGATGGCCAGTCTCTTCATGTGTGCGACGCGGCGTTTTAAGATCTTGAGTGCCACGCGCCGCCAGTGGTCGTGGGTGCTTGGCGCGCACGTCGCGCGTAATCCACCCACCTGCACGGTTTATTGAGTGCTGAATCCCCTGCAATTGCTGCTGGACTTTTTCGCGCCGCCAGATCCGCCCGCGAAGATCTCCGTTACGCAGGCACCTCCGATGCCGGTTGGCGAGGTGAGTCCGCTGACCTTTGAAGTTCTGCATAGCCCGCGGCGACGCACGCTTGGACTTGAAGTGCATCGCGATCTGCGGGTCGTGATCCGTGCGCCGCTCGCGTGCCCTGAGGAGCTGGTGAACCGCTACGTGGCGCGGCATCGACGCTGGATCATGCGTCAACTGGCGCAGCTTCAACAGCTGCCGCCACCGCGCGCACGCCCGCGCTACACGGAAAATGAGGCTCAACTTTTCCAAGGGCGCAGCTACCGTCTGGAGTTGCAGCCGCAACAGCGCTCCAAAGTGGCCCTTGCGGAAGATGTCATTGTGGTGGGCGGGATCGGGGCTTCCAATTCGACGACGGTCGAGTCGGCTCTCGCGCGCTGGTATTTGGCGCGCGCCAAGGTTGAGTTTCCGCGCATGCTCGCGAGGTGTCATGCGCATCCTCGCTTCGCACGCTTTCCGTTGCCCCTACTTCGTATCCGCAGCATGCGCACGCGGTGGGGCACGATGTGCGTCCAGCGCGGAATGACCTTGAACACCGTGTTGATCCAGGCACCGCCAGAATGCATGGAATATGTGATCTTTCACGAGCTTTGCCACCTGAGCTATCGCGGACACGGCGCGCGCTTCTACCAGTTGCTGACT
The DNA here is from genome assembly GCA_043734785.1 of Pseudomonadota bacterium. GTDB lineage: Bacteria > Pseudomonadota > Gammaproteobacteria > CAIKBL01. The sequence goes on from JAYTEX010000319.1 coordinate 4,738, forward strand.
TTGGTCCTGCCAGACTGGGAAGCGCGAAAGCGACTCCTGGAGGCGACGATCACGTGGTAGGTCGCAACCGCTGGGGCTGCGGCTGTGATTGCGCGTCTTCTGATGGATGGACGCAACTGACGCCGTGTTCTCTAGTGGTCTCCGTGACTGAATCATTGAACGTCATTGACTGAGTCATTTACTGCTTGCGAAGTGGCGATCGTCGGTGGTGGGCCTGCCGGGCTGATGGCGGCCGAAGCCGCGAGCGCCGCCGGTGCGCGGGTTTGCGTGTTTGATCGCATGGCCTCCGTTGGGCGCAAGTTCCTGGTGGCGGGCAAGGGCGGTCTCAACCTGACGCACGCCGAACCGCTGGAAAAATTCCTCACCCGCTTCGATGCTCCGGACCTGCGCCCAGTGCTCGAACAATTCGACTCTGCGGCGGTCCGTGACTGGGCCACAACCTTGGGTATTCCAACGGTCGTCGGCAGTTCTTCGCGCGTGTTCCCGGCGGATTACAAGGCCGCGCCATTGCTACGCCGGTGGTTACAGCGTTTGCGCCAACAGGGCGTACGCTTCGCGATGCACCACCAATGGCAGGGTTGGCAGGGGCCGGGTGCTGCGCGATTTTCGACTCCGCTCGGCGAGGTCGCGGTGCCGGCATCGGCGATCATACTTGCCCTGGGGGGCGCCAGCTGGCCGCGAGTGGGCTCGGACGGCCGCTGGGTCAGCCTGCTGGCGGCGCAGGGGATCCCGTGCACGCCGCTAGCCCCGTCCAACTGCGGTTTCGAGGTCAGCTGGAGCGCGCATTTGCGGTCGCAATTCGCTGGCGCACCCGTCAAATCCGTCCGCGCCTGGTGCCAGGGCATCACGCCTCAGACGGGTGAATTTATCCTGACCGAATATGGCCTCGAAGGCGGTCTGATTTATGCCCTGTCTAGCGTCTTGCGCCGCGAGATTGAACGCACTGGAAGCGCGACCTTGCTGCTTGATCTCGCACCAGGGTTGTCGCTTCAAAGACTCACCAGTGAACTCTCGCAGCCGCGCGGCTCACGCACTTTGGCGACGCATCTGAAACGAAAGGCGCACCTCGAAGGGGTAAAAACCGCGCTACTGCACGAGGTACTCGCACGCGCGGTGTTCGATGACCCCACGCAACTGGCAGCCGCCATCAAAGCACTGCCGGTGCGCCTAACGGCCCCGCGCCCTATCGAAGAGGCGATCAGCACGGCGGGCGGCGTGTGCTTCGCCGCGCTGAATGAGTCTTTGATGGTAAGGGCGAAGCCGGGCCTGTTCGTCGCCGGCGAAATGCTCGATTGGGAGGCACCGACCGGTGGTTACCTGTTGTCGGCCTGTCTCGCGACCGGCCGACTGGCGGGCAGGGCAGCCGCAGAATGGGTACGGAAATTGGCACCGCGCGTGTAAAAAGTTAACCATTCCTGCAGGCAATTTGGGCTTCCAGATGTGATAACGTCTGGCCCAAAGCGCGCAAAAACAGGGGAGGGCGGATGTTTTATTTCGAAGACATGCGATCGATGGCAGATATCCCGCGCCTGCATGCGCGAGCTCGGCCGGAGCTGACGGCGCAAATCTTCGAAGGGCGAAGGACCACCTATGCCCAGTTCGATCGCCATACCAATCAGGTAGCGCAGGGTCTGATCGCCGGCGGTTGCCAGCCGCAAGCGCGCATCGCTTTTCTAGGCAAGAACTCCGATCACTACTTCGAATTGTTGCTCGGCGCGATCAAAGCGCGCGTGGTGCTGGTGGGCGTGAATTGGCGCCTTGCGCCACCGGAGATCAGTTACATCTTAAACGATGCCGGCTGCGAGGTGCTGGCCATCGGCGCCGAGTATTTATCGCTGGTGCCGCAGCTCCTTCTCGAGTGCCCCGCTCTCAGAACCGTGATCGCGATGGAAGGCGAGTGGGCAGAGACAACGCAGTTCGTGCAGTGGCGTGATGCCCAGGTCGCGATCGATCCCACGCTGCCCATCCCGCTCGACGATGATGCGCTGCAGCTCTATACGAGCGGCACGACCGGTCATCCGAAAGGCGTGCAACTTTCGCACGCAAATTATTTGGCGCTGTTCAGCTCGGCGTCCCGCGCTGGGCTCGTCGATGCCGATCCCGGTGACGTGGGATTGGTGTGTATGCCGGTGTTTCATGTGGCCGGGACCAATATCGGCATGCTTTCCTTGGCACAAGGGGCGACCAGCGTGGTGATGCGCGAAGTGGATCCCGCTCGCATCCTCGATCTAATTCCTGAATACAGGGTTAACCACGTGTTCGTGGTGCCGGCAGTCCTGCTCTTCATGCTGCAGGATCCGAAATGTGCGACGACAGATTTCTCCAGCGTTAAGCGGCTCTCGTATGGCGCCTCGCCGATCGCAGAGGATTTATTGCGCAAGGCACAGGCGATTTTGCAGTGCCCGTTCATCCAGTTGTACGGCCTGACCGAGACGACGGGTGCGGGCACTTATCTGCCGGCCACGGCACACGAGCCGGCACGGGCGAAGCTGCGATCCTGCGGGATTCCATATCCTGGCATCGAGATTCGAGTGCTGGATGAACAGGGTGCCGCTCTGCCGCCCGGTGCGGTCGGGGAGATCGTGATCAAGAGCACGGTGGTCATGAAAGGCTATTGGAACCAGCCGCAGGCCACTGCGAACGCGATCATCGGGGACTGGTTTCACACGGGCGATGCCGGCTATTTCGACGACGAAGGGTATCTGTATATCCATGATCGCCTGAAGGACATGATTGTGTCCGGCGGCGAGAATATTTATCCGGCCGAAGTTGAAAATGCCGTGTTCGGCCACCCGGCGGTGGCCGATGTCGCGGTGATCGGCGTACCGCACACGAAATGGGGCGAAGCCGTGAAAGCCTTTGTCGTACTGAAGCCAGGTAGCCAGGCGACGGAGGAGGAACTCATCGATTTCGCGCGCACGCGAATCGCGGGTTA
>JAYTEX010000320.1:0-3546 GCA_043734785.1 Pseudomonadota bacterium
CCCCATGCCTATCGCGAAACTCCAGCGGACCGTCAACGCGCCACACGCCTATTGTTGGGACTGGCTGGCCGATTTCGGCGCCCTCGACAAGCTGCATCCTCCCGGTAACCTCACCGAATTCCGTTGCGAGGGGAATCACGTGGGGGCGCGCCGCTTTGCGCGCTTCAAACCGGAGATGCAGATTGAAGGCCAAATCATCGAGCGCCTTGATGTTGTGCAGGCACCGCATGTGCTGGTCTATTCCATCGTAGAGCACTACCCCCTACCGATGCGGGATTACGTCGCGGTCGTGAACTTCGCGACCGTCGATGCCCACCACACGCAGATTACGTGGGAGGGTCATTACACCGAGGCCGGGCTGCCTGCGGTGCAAATGGACGGCTTGTTGCGGGATTTCTACGAACTGTTTCTCGGCAACATCGAAAAGGCCTACGCGCTAGGTCGTAAGCCCGGTGAGTCGCCGTACTAAACAAACGCGCGGCGCCTCGTTGAGTCCCCACTGATGGGTATCCACGATAGCGATGGGTGAATGGCGTAAACACGCGCGAGTGCGCCTCATCCAGGAGTTTCCCTAGCAAAAAATCGGCGCCACATGAGTTGCGATCTATTTGCACACTGTGTGCTTCATCGCTACTCTCAGCGGATAGTCCGATGCCGCATGCCCAGCCTGGGCCGGCAATCCACGATTCATTCAACATCACTTTAAAAAGTACCCACCATGCAAGCAACGGTCTCCACGTCCCATCGAATCATCATCATCGGCGCCGGCTCGGGTGCGCTATGCATGGGGATCAATCTCAAGCGCGCCGGGATCGAAGACTTTGTGCTGCTCGAGAAGTCAGATGGCATCGGCGGTACTTGGTGGCATAACCAGTATCCGGGGGCCGAATGTGACGTGCAGTCGCACCTGTATTCCTATTCGTTCGAACCCAAGCTCGACTGGTCACGGCCGTTCGCCGGACAGGCGGAAATCCTGCGGTATCTGAATCACTCCGCGGATAAATACGACGTGCGCCGCCATGTGCGACTCAACACAGAGGTAGCCGCCCTGGCGTGGCGCGAAGACATCGGCCGTTGGCGGGTGGAAACCCAGACCGGGGAAGTGCTGGAAGCGCAGATTGTGATCAGCGCACTCGGCATGTTCAACGAACTGGTATGGCCGTCGATTCCCGGGCGTGACGATTTCAAGGGCACGAAATTTCATTCCGCGCGCTGGCCCGAAGCGCATGATTTGACGGGTGAGCGAGTCGGCGTGATCGGCATCGCGGCCAGTGCGATCCAGTTCGTGCCCGAGATCGCGCCGAAGTCCAAGCAGCTGCATCTCTATCAGCGCACCGCGAATTGGGTGGTGCCCAAGGGTAATGAGCCCTACACCCCGGAGAAACTCGAGTATTTCCGCGGCCATCCCGAAGCCGTGCAGGAGAATCGCGAAAAAATTTACCAGGTATGGAACACGCTCGCGACCTTCAGCGACAAGGAAGTCCTCGCGAACATCGAAACCTCTGGGCTGGAGCGGATCTCGGTGGTCAAAGATCCGGATACCCGGCGCAAGCTCACGCCGAACCATCCGTTCGGTTGCAAGCGTCCGCTGTTCTCCGATGTGTACTATCCGGTGTTCAACCGTGACAACGTGGAATTGATCACCGAGGGCATCGAGCGCATTACCGCCACCGGCATCGAAACCCGTGATGGCGGGCATCGGGAGCTGGATACCATTATTTTCTCGACCGGCTTTAAGACCACCAAGTATCTGTCGGCGATCAAAGTGACCGGCCGCCGGGGACGCGATATCAATGAGGCTTGGAGCGACGGCGCGCAGGCCTACCTGGGGATAACGACAGCGGGTTTCCCCAATCTCTTCATGCTCTACGGTCCCAATACCAACCAGGGCTCCATCCTCTACATGATCGAGCGGCAAGTTGAATACATCATGCGCCAGCTGGATCGCATCAGCGGCGAAGGCCTTGCCTGGATCGATGTGCGGCCAGAGGTTATGGCGAGTTATAACGCGCAGCTGCAAGAGGACGCGAAGCGAGTCGAAGTATGGCAGGCTGCCTGCGGCAACGATTTCTACTATCGTTCCCCGACCGGGCGCTTCGTGACCAACTGGCCGCACACGATGGATGCCTTCGCCGAGCGCACGCGCCGGATCGAGCCAGACGTATTCGAGCGTGCGCCGGCAAGCTGATGAATGGCACCGAGGTGCCCGGATGGCTTTATTGAATCGCGAAGACTGGCTCGCCCTTGCGCGCACCCACGAGTGGGCGGCCGTCGCGGCACAACCGCGGCAAGGCCATTCGCGTGCGTAAGCATCGCAGGCCGGATCAGGTTCCGTGCGACACGAAAGTCAGCGATCCGGGCCTGTGCCCGACCGAAATGGTGGCTGTGATATTGGTGGACTACTAGGCGCTGACACATGGCCTTCGAAAAAATCTGCACGTTGGATGATGTCTGGGAAGGCGAGATGAGCGGTTTTAAAACCATGGGTGGTACCGAGATCTTGCTCGTGGTCCTCCCCGGCGGCGAAGTGCGCGCCGTGCAGAGCAAATGTCCGCACCAAGAATTCTCGCTGCTGCATGCCAAACTCGACAAACACCTACTCACCTGCCGCGCGCACCTGTGGCAATTCGACCTTCGCACCGGCCAAGGGATCAATCCGAGCGACTGCGCCCTGGCGGTCTACCCGACGCGGGTCGAAGGTGACGACATCTTTGTCAATGTCGCGGGCACCACGCCTTAGGGCCCGCATTCCCTAGCGTTTGGCGCCGGTTACCTGCGAGCAATGGTGAGCACCGCGCCGTCTACTGCCCATCGGCTTTGCGCACCGCGAGACTGATGCTGTCTGCGCCGGACGACGTGCCATCGGGGGATTTTTCAGCGGTTCCCTAAAGCTTAACCACACGGGCGTCGATAACACGCCCGAACGCGAGAACGCTCTGTTTGATCTGCCTTGGGTCGTGCGTTTGGCGGCGTGTTTGACCCTGTCAGGCAGTGGGTTAGGTTTCCCCCGTGTGAGCCGTTGAACTTTGACCCATTAATCGGTAACACGACGTGAAATATAATCATACAAAACCGGAAAGTGCTGGATTTTTGCGGCTGGCCTTGCCGTTGATGTCGAAACACGAAGCGCCCTTGAATCCGCTCAGTTACGCAGTCTGGTACGAGTATGTTGCGGGGATGAATCGAACCTTGAACGAGGCGGTTGATACTTTGTCGGCGTCGAACACGCTGCTCACGGCTGCGAACATTGAAACGCTGTTTAATCGTCACGTTGCGGATATCGATAGTGAGGCCTCATCATCGATTGCCCAGGAATTTCAGCGCATTATGGGGGGGATTTCTGCATCGACCGGAGATGCTGCTAAAGATGCCGATGACTTTGGTCAAACCCTGCTGGATATCGAAAAAAACAGTGCGACACCAGGCGCTACGATTGACATCAAAGCGCTGATCGCCAGCACCCAGGTTATGCAGGCGTCTACCGCCGTCCTCCAGACAAGGCTCAAGGCAAGCCAGAGCGAAATCGAAACGCTGCGCGAAGCAGTC
>JAYTEX010000321.1:0-10783 GCA_043734785.1 Pseudomonadota bacterium
GTCGGCAGAATTTCACGCGCCTGATGCACGCCTTTGCAGTGTTTCTGCCGGCGCGAGAGCGGCGCGCGCTGGATACGCTGCCGATTTATCTCGATTACCTGTCCGGCGTGCAGCAGTTTGGCAATGATGACACCACCCGCCGGCTACAGGGTTATGGAATACAAGCCCCACACAACGACGACGTGCTAGCGCGGGTGCTCGCGTATTATTTGCAGAACGCGCGCTGAGAATCGCGCTTAACCCGGTCATTCCATCCTGAGTCTCTAACGCCCCTGGATCTGGAACCCCGTTAGCGGGATTGTGCTTTGGTTTATCGTGCCTCCGTCCGGCATGGCGTCGTTAATTGCCGCCGCCGCTCGCTTGCGCGTACTGTCGTCATCCATTAGGCATAACCAATTTATTGGGTTATCTTTAACGCATGATCGACGAATCCATCATCGCCAAAGTCATTAGCCTTAGCGCTGCCGATCGGTTGGAATTGATTGGCGTAGTTTGGGATACGCTTCCCCATCACGACCTTCCAGTGACGAACGCGGAGAAAGCCTTACTGGACGTACGGTTGTTTGATCTGGACAAGAATCCCACCGACGAAAGCCCATGGTCGGAGGTGAAAGGACGGCTTGAACGGCTAATTCGTTGATCTACGCGTTACGCATCCGTCGTGCTGCGTCTCGCGGTCTCGTCCGGGTTGACGGCGTTCACCGCTACCGCTTGCGTTGACTCCGTCATCCCAGAAGCCGCGCAGCGGCAATCTGGAATCCAAGCGACAAATCAAGCAACCAGGGCTCCCCGGTTCTGCGTAGCGCACACCTCCCAATCATTCCGTTTGTTCATGAAAACGGATCGCCACGAAGCCCACCGAGCCCAAAGAAACGTTGTAAATCTTCGAGATCTTTGCTCTGAACCGTACCGAGCGAGGCGCGCAGCGCGCGCAACCGGTCGAGCGCTGCAGGTGGTGTGTGCCGATCCGGCGTTTTGATTACCACTAGAAACGGCACGCTGAAGGTCGAGTAGAGGTGGGTGCGGGGTAACTCAACACCGACCTGACGTAATTCCCCAATCGTGAATGCTGCACCCAGCGAGGCGCGATAAAGATAGGAAAACTCATCAGGGACGTTCGGCGCATTCATCGCCACAAAAAAATCCATCGAGCGAGTAGACCGCAACCGCGCAAAATCTTCGATGTAGATGCCGCCCTTCGCGCCGACGAGGCGCTGCATCAATTTTAAACACGCGGTCATTGCAGCAACTGATATGAGATCGTGCAAAGTCATCGTCGATATCGCAGCATCAAAGGCGCGGTCATGCAACGCCGTTGGCGCGGTGATGTCGTCACATACCCATTCAACATTGGTGAGGCCAAGCCGGCGCATGTTGCTGGCACCTTGCTCCAACAGTTTCTGGCAACGATCCACACCAACGAAATGCGTTTCTGGATTAACCGCGGCCACCTGCAGCAATTGCACGCCAGTGCCACAACCGAGATCGACGCAAGTTGCACAGCCACCCAGCGTGCGCGAAATCCGCGCACTGTGGTAAAGATAGCCAGCGGCCGTGCGGCCATCGACTCGCCCACCATCCTCCATCGCCGCAAGAATTCGCGGAGTGCCTAGAGCCTCCGAAGGTGTCTGGCCACGCGGTTCCTGCGCGCGGGTCGTCAATTCGCGCATCAACATCCCGCCCATGCGCAAGCGATCAAGCAGGGCGTGACGGCTCATGAGGTTTTTAGGCGTGCTAAATATTCTGGCGCAAGGCGTCGACAACCGGCACGCGCGCCGCGCCGCGTGCCGCCATCAACGAAGACAACACCGTCGCGAGCAAGCCGATGAAAAACGACACCGCCAGTACACTCGGCACAATGCGAATATACGCGGTATACCCGGCATTCGAATTGGGCGGTGGGGGCATCGGGATGCCGATCGCGGATATCCCCCAGGCAAGGAAAGTGCCGAGCAGCACGCCGGCGGTTGCGCCGAACAATCCAAGCAGACAGTTCTCGAGAATGATCAGCTTCGAAATGTCGCTGTCGCGGTTGCCGAGCGCCTTCAAGGTGCCGAATTCGCCCACTCTTTCATAGGCGGTCATATTGACGCTGTTCGCGACACTCAGCAGCACCACCAACAATATAATTAACTGCAATACCCCAAGCTGGGCTTGGTAGAGGCCCACGGTATTTCGATAAAAGTCGTCCAGTTCGAACCAGGTCTTCACTTCCACGTTTTGGTCTGCCAGCGCTGACTTAAGCGTTGCGGCGATTTCATCGGTAGTCAAGGTATCCGCCAGCGATACCACCACCGCATGGGCACCGGCCGCGCCCAAAAGCTCCTGCGCATCCGGCAGGGAAATGCGAATCGCGCGCGCATCGAAATCCTTGGAGAAGGTTCTAAAGATACCGACGACTTCGAACTCCAGACTGTTCAATCCGCCTTCGGGCATGTTCGCGAGTAGCGTTACAAAACTGCCAACGGGCAGATTCAGTGACTTTGCGACGCCTTCCCCCAGCAGGATTTTGTACTGTTCGTGCGACTTGAGCTGACGCCCCTCAATCACGAAAAAAAAGTCACCGAATTCAGCCGCTTCTTTATCCGGCTCTACACCTTCGCCGATGATCGGCAGATCGGTCTTGCCGTTATTGATGAGACCGAAGAAGTTCACGCGCTGCAGGGTCTCCTTCACGCCAGAAATTGCACGAATTTGCTCCTGGAGCGAGGCGGGAGCTTCAATCAGATACTTGCCCGGGTCTTTCGTCCAGTTCGCGAGGTAGCCTTCTTTGTAGACCTGAATATGACCAAGCCGCGAATGTATCGTCGCCTCGCGCAATTGAATGAATACATCCTCGACAAAGCCGCCGCTCAAGATAAGCCCGACCACGCCAAAGATGATCGAGGCGAGCGTCATCGCCGTGCGGCCTCTCTGTCGGAACAGATTGCGCAGCGCAAATCTTAAGGTCATCAGTTCGATTGGCATCGTGTTAGCGCGCGCGACGCAACGCGTCGACAATCTCGAGGCGGGAGGCCTTCCAGGCTGGATACAAGCTCGCGATGACTGCTGAGATAACAGCAATCAGAAATCCGCTCCAGGCGATTTTGGCAGTCACGCGAATATAGGCCATGAAGCCTTCACTCATCCCGGGTGCCGGTGGCATCGGAATACCGATGTGGGAAATTAGGGCGGCAATCCCGAGCCCAACGACGGTGCCGGCAATCCCCCCCAGCACGCCGATAATGAAGCCTTCGGTCACGAACAAGCGCATGATCCTGCGCCCCGGGTAACCGACGGCCATCAAGGTCCCGATTTCCGAGGTCCGTTCCATCACACTCATCACCAGTGTGTTCGAAATACTCATGATAATAATGATGGCGATAATGCCATTCACGAAGCGCGTTTGCGCCGCGAACAAATCGACCACTGCTTTGTAGAATTCTGCCAGATCGATCCAGGGCACCAGCTGCAGGTTAGTGGTCTTTGCGGGGATCAATCCACGCAAGACCTCCAATACCTCAGGGGTGTATTCTGTCTTATCCAGAAGGATCAACAGTTGGTGCGAACCATCCACTTTCAGCAGTTTGCGGGAGAGCGCGATCGGCGCGCGTAGTGCGACGTCATCGTAGGCCTTCACCGCAGTATGAAATATCCCACGCACCCGCGCGTCCACCGCCGATACCTTGCCGTCCTTGTCGTTGGTCAGCAATACCAGGGCATCGTCGACCTGGGCACCGATGCTTGCGGCTAGACCCTTGCCTAGCAAGATGCCGGTAGGGTCGTCCGTGGACAGCGCTTGACCGGCGTGCACATAGATCTCCTTGGCGAGATCTGCGTCGGTATCGGGTGTGACCCCTTCGCCGAGGAAACTGATCGTGGTGTCTTCTTTGGACACGAGACCAGAGAAATTGAGTCGCGATCCCACCGTCTTGACATGCGCGAGAGAGGCGAGGCCCTGCGTGTTGATAGCGTTATCCGCGATGAGATAGGCATAAGGATCGGCCACGCCTTTTTCGTAGAAGCCCCGTTTCACGATCTGGATGTGACCGAGTCGCGAATGAATCGCGGATTCGCCTTCGGCCCACACCATCCACTCAGCGAATCCGCCAGCGAGGATAAGCGCCGCGATCCCGAATCCGATTGCACCCATCGCAAGCGCCGTGCGGCGACGGTGGCGGCTCAAGTTTCGGATCGCGAGGCTGGTGGTTTGGCCAAGGAGGGTGTGCAGGAATTCACTGAAGGCTGATGTTCTGTGGGCTATATCCTGGGCCGCTGCTTCTTCTGGTGTTTCCGGCATCGCGTCCGGCGAAGGCGCTGCGGCAAGTTCGGCGATGCGCTGGGAAGGGTCGGGCGCAACGACGGGTGCGGGTTGGGCCCTCGGCAGCGGCCGTTCTGGCATATCGGCTGCAATCGGGGGGCGGGTCGATTCCAGTGCATCTCGATAAACCTGATGTTTCGCCAGGTAGGCCGAATCGATAACCACTTCATCGCCGAAATCGCGGGTTGGGAGTTGGACCCCGACCTTCTCAGCCTGCGCTGGCTCTACTTCATGCTCATCCTTGAGGGCGGCCAGTGCATTGAACACGGTGGCGCAATGCGTACAACGCACCATACCCATGGCGACGCGCAGGTTTTGGGCGTTAGCCAGGAATAGGCTCTCGCAACTAGGGCATTGCGTGTACATGGAGGTCAGCGCGTAGGGTCACTCGTGGGAGGATATCATCTCAATCCACTGCAGTGACGGTGTCGTCTTTTCAAGCGTCAATAAAAAGGGCGGCCCGAGGGCCGCCCTTGAAAGTCGAGAGCTAGGAATCTAGACAGTGATTAAGCTTTGCGGCGACGGCTGACGGCGCCCATGCCGAGCATGCCGAGGCCTAGGAGGGCCAAGGACCCAGGCTCTGGCACTACGGCCGGGGTCGTCGCCTTCGCAAGCGAAGTGTGGTTGATCGTGAACTGCCAAACCCCGGCGGGGATAGTTAGCTCAGATTCAAAATGACCGGTCTTCGACACAGTAACGTCACCCAAAAGTTGGAGGGTCTGTGAGCTATTCATGTCAAAGTCTGTACCCAACGAGAACTCCGTGCACGTGCCGAGTAGCGCAATATTATCCACACCGGTCATGCAATTGCCGTCAAGGTTGCCACCTAGGTTGGCCGGTCTGTTGTTTGGGCTCCAGTCCCACAATACTTGTTGGTCTAGAAGGCCTGCGTTGGTTCCAACGCTTTTTACGTTGGCATTCCAGGTGTACCCGGCAGTAGCGATAATGCCTGGCTGACCGAGACCAGTACGGAAGTAGCCTAATGCATCAAATGCGAGTTCAAATACGGTCGATGTAGATACAGCCAAGGTGAACTGCGTCACGAGCGTCTGCTCGCTATTCGCGATGCCGTCGGCTGGGCCTGTCGTGAGCGACACGATCGATTGGACGTTCACGAGGTCGCCAAGTGGGTCTTCGACTGCGCTGCCGACAGACGTTGAGGCCCCTGCGGCGTATTGTGCGGTCAGCGGAGAAGCGGCTAACGTCGTGCCAGGTGTGAAGTTCGTGTTGGTTAGACCCCAAAGTAATGGACCGGTATTGACGCCCGCAACCGTGCCAGAGCCAACTGAGTTGCGCACGTCGAACGCCGTACCGATCGGGTTGGCAGTCGGGTTCGATGCCGTGGGCGGACCGGCACCATTAATGGACACTGACGCACTGCCACTTGAAACCGGTAAAGCTTCAATAGCAAGTGTGCCGAGGGGAATAAGTGTTCCGATCAGGGCACCACCACTGCCCACAACGCCGTCACCAACCCGAATATTAAAATTGCTAACCTGCAGAAGTGATTCGGCAATTGCACTAGGTGCACTTAACACAGCGAAGGCCGAGCTGCCGTACGCCAAGGTAAGCGCCGCTCCAATACCTGCAGCTATCCTGCTTAATCGAAACATTTTGTATCTCCTAAATAACACTGATAACACCCAAAAAATTGGGTTTGGAACTACCTGTCCCCATCAGGCGGGGACTTGCCAAACATAAAGCAATACCTGTGCCATTCGGCATTGGGATGAAGTTATCCGTTTAAGTTCATTGAGATAGATAAATTGCGATGGGTCGCAGCACGTCGCATTGTCAATGGAATTTACAAAACTCAAGTCCATTCTAATTTCCAGGCTTAGATCACCACAAGCAGACGGTTGTCAGGCGTCGGATGGTATGCGACGAAATCCCCAAGAAAAAAACTAATAGACTATGTAAATCATTCAGTTGGATAATTTTTTCGGTCAATTGTCGTGATCACGAAAAGGCATTCGTCCGTTGTAAAAAATCCTGACAACGGTTGCGCGAATATCGCGTGGGTATGGAAGCTGAGGTGTAGCGGCGCACCCGCAAAATGCCGCGCACTGTCCCCCGGGTAGCGTCAAGACCGTCAAGATAAACGTTTCGGGTCGCAATGAAATTCACGAATTGGTATTTAATGCCGTTATATGGATTTCGGCGAACTATTTGGAGAGGAGTAAATGCCATTGAATTTCAGAGTCCGATTTGCCCTGTTAGGGATAATTGCCATTGTCGCGCTAGGGGCATGCGCCAAGAAGACCGCTGCCGAGTTCTTAGAAGCTGCCAAGGCGCAGGAGGCCAAGGGCAACCTCGCAGCGGCTACGATTGAGCTCAAAAGCGGCTTGCAGGTCGAACCGAACAACGGCGCGATACGGTTTATGCTCGGGCGTCTTAGCAATGCGCTCTTCGACTCACCGACTGCCGAAAGTGAGCTGCTAAAGGCCCGCAAACTCGGCGTTATGGAAGGTGGCCGCCTGGCCGTGGAGCTCGCACGCGCGCTCCGATACCAAGGTAAATTCACCGAATTACTAGTGTTAGCAAGGCCGGAAGAATCTTTCGAGAAACCGCATCTTGCAACTGTGCACGCGCTGCGCGGGCGTGCGTATTTTGCCCTAGGCATGGATGATGACGCAGGGCACAGCTTGGAGTTGGCGTCCGCATTAGACAGCCAGAGTCCAGATGTAATGGTGTTGGCGGCGGTGCTGAAGGCAGGCCAGCTCGATTTCGACGGCGCACTGAGATTAATCTCTAAAGCACTTACCCTAGACCCTCGGCATTTCGACGCGCGGCAATACAAGGCCGAACTTTTACGTGCCCAGGGGCAAATCGACGATGCCGTTGTTGCCTATGGGGACGTGCTGCAGCTGAACGGTCTCGACTTTCGGGCGCTCGCAGGTCGTGCGGCCCTGCTTCTTGGTCAGAAAAAATTGGACGCTGCAGAAAAGGATATTGAAACCCTCAACAAGGCGTACCCCAACAATCCGCGAGCGTTATCACTACGTGGCTTCCTTCAACTTGCGCAGCTAAATCTGAAGGCGGCACTCGAATCTGCGCAGTTGGCGCTAAAAAATGATCCGACGTACTCCGCTGCGAAGTTAATTGCAGGGTTGGCGAATCGCGGGCTTGGAGCAAACGCGCAGGCCGAAGAATACCTTTCGAAATTCCTCGCGGCCAACCCCGCTTCGCTGAACGCCGGTAAGGCATTAGCGGATTTGCTGCTAGAGAATAACGAACCAGCCCGAGCGCTTGCAGTGCTGCGACCAATATTGGAAGGTGAACAGGAGGACCCACGAGTTTTCGCGCTTGCGGGCGACGCATCCATGCGGGTAGGCGACACCGAGAGTGCGATGATGTGGTTTGATAAAGCGGTCTCAGTCGGTCCCAAAAATGCGCAGGTCAACATCATGCGTGCCTTGGCCAAAATGAGTCTGGGCGAGAGCGAGGGTGGCCTTGAGGAACTCGGTTCGGCCGTGGCACTGAGCGAACACGCAACGTCCACCGACGAGATGCTGATTCTCGCCTATTTATCCCGCAACGAAATCGATCGTGCCACGAAGGCGTTAGAAAGTTTGAATAAGCGAGCACCGGACAGCCCGATCACGCTGAATCTAGAAGGACTGGTATTGCTGGCCAAAGCGGATCAGGGGGGCGCGACTAAGGCATTCGAAAATGCCCTGCAGCACGCACCTGGGTTTTACCCTGCCGCGCTTAATCTTGCGCAACTCGACATCGCTGCAGGCCAGACCGACAAAGCCAAGGAACGTTTCGAAGGTGTACTTGCAGCGGACGATACGAATTTGCTCGCCATGCAGGCACTCGCTGACATCGAAGTGAAAACCGGCAAACTTGATGCGGCAATCACGTTACTCGAACGCGCAGTGAAAAGTTCGCCTAAGTCGCTTGCGACACGTTTAGCCCTGATCTCACTTTACGATGCGGCTGGGCAGAAGGAAAAGACCAGGGCGATGGTAGAGGAAGCGCTATCCGCTAACCCTGACGATCCGACTGTAATTGCGCTCGCGGCGGAGGTCCAATTGGCACGTGGTAGCGCGGACCAAGCAGTTGCGACTTACTCTGAATTGCTTCGGATATCTCCAAACTCCGATGACATCGCCGTGAAGGTCGCCGAATTCCAAACGAAAGCAGGGATGGAGCAACAAGCTGAAGCGACCTTGCGCGGGGCGATCGCGAAAAAACGGAGTTCGACGGCACAAATCGGACTCGTATCATTCCTAGTTGCGCAGGATCGGATTGAAGATGCAACGACGTTCGCTCGGCAAGTGCAGATCGACCAACCTAAAGCGCCGCTCGGCTATGTACTTGAGGGGGAAATATTAGAAGCCAGAAAGAAATACGTTGAAGCCGCGGCAGCGTACGAGATGGCATTAAATAATCAGCCAGTGGGCGTGTTTGCCGTAAAGCGGTATTTTGCACGCCGTCGCAGCGGGGACGTCGATGGCGCACTGGTAGAACTTCAAAAATGGTCCGAGCAGTACCCAGGTGATTCGACCGCACGCGCAGAGATTGGAAATGATTTACTAGCTAATGGCCACTATAAAGCAGCGGCAGAAAGTTACGAAGCAGTCCTAAAGAATGCTAAGGCAGTGTCACTCAGTGTTTTGAATAATTTAGCGCTCGCCTATCATGCGGTGAAAGACAAGCGGGGGCGAGATTTGGCCACCACATCCTACAGAGCGAAGCCTAGTTCAGCGACGCTGGCGGATACTCTCGGGTGGATTTTGGTAGAGGATGGAGAAATTCAGCAAGGGCTTGAACATATCAAACGGGCATTAACGCTGGCTCCTCAGAATCAAGACATCGGTTACCACCTTGCATTCGCGTTAGCTAAATCAGGCGATAAAGCAACCGCTCGTGCCACTTTGAGTAAGTTGCTGGAATCGAAATCCACGTTCGATACGCGGAAAGACGCAGAAGAATTGCTCCGGGAACTAAACTGAGAACGAGGAAGTCCGGGCAGGATGAGGAGAAGTCTGGGACACCCACCGAATAGGAGAAGTCTGGGACACCCACCGAATTGACAGGCAAGCGCGCACTGGATTAACTTCTAGCCGTCGGCACGGAAGCTGATACTGTTTCTCTAATCATTGAGAGGAGGTCAAGGATGACCCGTCCCCGCTCTACGCTCGTGTCCGTCGCGGACACACCCTACTACCATTGCATTGGCCGCTGCGTGCGGCGCGCCTACCTGTGTGGTGAAGACGTCGT
This sequence comes from Pseudomonadota bacterium, assembly GCA_043734785.1. GTDB lineage: Bacteria > Pseudomonadota > Gammaproteobacteria > CAIKBL01. Next base: position 9,530 of record JAYTEX010000321.1, read on the forward strand.
GACGGGTAAATCCTTTGCCCATCGTCGGCAATGGATACTCGAACGCCTGAAATTGCTGACTGAGACGTTCGCTATTGAACTCTGTGCGTACGCCCTGATGAGCAATCACTATCACTTGGTGGTCCGGATTGACGAGCAGCAGGTTGAGCAATGGTCGGCACGCGAAATCGTCGAACGCTGGACGCGTCTTTATTCCGGCCCGGAATATGCCCGGCGGTTCCTAAATGGAGCGCCGTTATCGACGCTAGAGCAGACATTGTTAGACCAGCAGATTTCAGTCTGGTCGGCACGTCTTAACGACCTCAGTTGGTTCATGCGATGTTTGAACGAATGGCTCGCGAGGCTCGCGAATCAGGAAGATGGGTGTAAGGGACGCTTCTGGGAAGGCCGGTTCAAATCCCAAGCTTTGCTGGATGAAGGGGCGCTTTTGACCGTGATGGCCTATGTGGACTTGAATCCAGTGCGGGCCGGGATAGCGACGGCATTGACTGAGTCAGACTTTACTTCGGTGCAACAGCGATTATTTGAGATTGCGCGGGGCACGAAGGCTTCTGCATCCGAACAAGCACAAGCGACCCCGACCTTACTGCCCTTCGCGGGCGCATTGAGTCAAGACCCTACGCCCGCGATTCCCTGGAACCTGCAGGACTATCTTGATTTAGTGGATACGAGTGGCCGCGTGATCCGGACGGGCAAGCGCGGTGCCCTTCCTGAGCAGGCGGCTAAATTGCTGACCGCGCTCGGCATCGAGCCCGCTGAATGGTTCAAGACAGTGACGCAGCTGCAAGGGCGCTTCGAACTCTTTGTGGGCGCACCTCATCGATTACGGCAGATTGCTGAGCAACGGGGTTGGCGTTGGGTGCGAGGGTTGGCGGCGGGACGGCGCCTGTATGCTCGGGCCAATCCGTAACACGTTTGAAGCTGGCGCGGATCAAATGACCGCCGCCGGCAACGAGAAGTGCCACGGGCAAAAGAGCCGCGCCGCGATTCATGTTTCGAGGCGAAAACGGACGGCCGCATCGAGTAAGGACAGTTTGGTCACGAGATACTTGCGCTCGAACGGTGTGCCTACCGTTTCGATTTTTGCGAAGCCGAAGAAAGCAGCAAACTGCACCATCGCGCGTCGCGTGTAACACGCGCGAAGGGTATCTTCGGCGCTGAAATGCGGGCTCGGTTCGATCTCGTTCAGCACGACGGGGAACGCACGTATGAAGGCGTCTTCATAGAAGACCTGCGAGCGCTCAGTCTCACCAT
>JAYTEX010000322.1:0-4580 GCA_043734785.1 Pseudomonadota bacterium
CTTTTCCACGAGTGCGACTGAGCAACACGAGCACCAGATATCCCAAATAAGCACTTGCCGCCGCAAGTAGGAGATTGGTGGGATCGGGATGCCGGCCAATGACGAACAAATTACCCGTTTCAATGATGGCGGCGGATAGCATCGCCAACGTCGCTGGACGCCATGGCCTGGGATATCTTGGCATCCGGCTCCAATCCCAAAGCCAGCATGCAATCCCTATTGGTAAATACATTCCGAACACACTCAACACGCTCGCAACGGCATTGGTTTCGGTCGTGTAGTAGTGATAATACAGGGGCAAGAATTGCTCAGGCCTCAGTCGGACTAGCGCGTCACTGCTAATCTCCCAAGACGCACTGAACCAGCCGTTGAGGCTAGCAATGGTCAGAAGAAAGGGACCGGCCGCGATGAGCAGCGCTGTGCGCGTCCACCGCGGTAGTGAAAATCGCGCCTCATGCTGATGCTGAAATGCGACTGCCGCACGTGCGCCGAGCGCTACCCCTACCATCCGGCTGAGCACGGAAAAGCCTTGGCTCATCCCGCTTGCGAGAAACAGTTGCACCAACTCTACGCTTACCCCCAGCAGACCACCGAGGAGCAGTATCACGAGGATCTTTGGGCGTCGCGGAAGCATCCATGTCACGAGTAGAGCGCCGAGAGGCGCCGTTGACAGGCATTCACCGATACTGACCGCAACCCGACGTACCGGGTTCACCCAAAACGCAGGTGTTACGAACAGACCGTAATTTAGCCCGCTCAGCTTTTCGTTAAATTCCGCCTGTGAAACCACGAAGTCGAAAGGGAATAAACTTAGAGCGAAATACAGTATCGCGTAAACAATGAGCCCCGCTTGCAATGCTGGTGCCCCCCCAGCAGCCAACGTATGCAATATTTTCGACTTCAACGGAGCAGTGAGCAGCCAGAGCATTGTCCCCAGGCCAATCCCGATCCCCTCCGCCAACAGATCGTTCAGTGAAACCGTACGTGGGGGTACATATTGCTGGATGAATTCGACCGCTACCGCCGTGACTGCGCACAGCACGACGGTAGTCAAGATTACCCAGAAGCGCCTGAGCAGCGCTCGACTGCCTGCACCCATGCTCTCGCAGAGCAAAAAGGCAAGCGGGATGTACAGTAAGATATTCGCTATCCAGTCCGCGCGGGAGACGACCGAAAGATCGAGAAATCCTATCTCTTGGAAACGAGCCCAGCCCGTTCCAAGATCGATAGGTTGAAAATCGAGTGGGACTAGGCTGCCGTACACCACGAACAACCAATAAAAGGAAACCAGGACCGCGCTCTCCGGGAGCAGTTGTACGGTTTCTGGGACGATGATTTTTGAGTTCATTGAGTTCGAATCTAACGCATCTCGTGTGCTATTAGCGACCGCGATTTCCCCCACTTAGGGGCCCATGAGCAGACGCTATCTCCGGTCACTTTGCCGTTCGTGGCGCGCGCGGTTGCCGTTTCGATCGACCGCGATCAGCGCATCCAGGCTCCATCAACGCAACTCGCGCGCTACAATGAGACTTAGCGCACGCTTCGACCATCGTCTTTTCAATCAGTTAAAAACTTACATTCATCTAACGTGCTACCGCCCTTACACTACGCGCCGATAATCGTCAGATCCGTGTTCCACAATTTAAGGTGAGGACTTTTTAACGCCTATGCTGCCGTGGCTCGCGCGCGCGATCATTTATCCGCTCCAGGAGCGTGCCATGCAGCGCCCAACGTTTCCCTATCTGCGGGAACTGGAGGCCTCGCAGTGGCTGAGTCGAAGCGAAATCGAGCAGTTGCAACTGCGCAAACTGAACAGACTGCTGGCGCTTGCCCTATCGCATAGTCCGTGGCATGCAGCGCGAATCCGCGCCGCGAATCTGGTCGACGCCGTGAATTCAGGCGCTGTGACGCTTAAAGAACTACAGACGCTGCCGACAATGTCCAAAGCAGACGCGCGCGCGAATTGCGAGCGAATTGCGTGGCAAGGCGTGCCCGGCGGCGCGCACAGATCCAACACGGGCGGATCCTCCGGTGAACCGCTGATTTTTTACTACGGACGCGAACGGCAGGCCTCGGACGCCGCAGGGAGAATGCGCGCGCGGCGCTGGTGGGGCGTCGAGCCGGGGGAAAAAGAAGCCTATATCTGGGGCGCGCCGGTCGAGTTGAGCAACACCGATCGCATCAAAACGATTCGCGATCGGATGCTGAATCACCTGGTGCTGAACGCCTTCACGATGAAGGCTCACCAGATGGATGACTACCTCGAGGTGCTCGGCCGTTGGCAGCCGGTTTGCATGTATGGCTATGCGTCGAGTATCGCGCTGCTCGCCACGCATGCAGAAACGAAAAACCTCAAGCTCAAACTGCGACGATTGAAGGTCATCTGCACGACAGGCGAAAATTTGTATCCCGATCAACGTGAAGTCATATCCCGGGTATTCGGCGTGCCCGTCGCGAATGAATTCGGCAGCCGTGATATCGGATTCATGGCGCACGAATCGCCGTGCAGCCAGATGTTGTTCCTGAGCGAGTCCCATATCCTGGAAGTGCTGGACGAACAGGGCCAGCCGGTGCCCGCAGGCAGCGCGGGTGAAGCCGTGATCACCGGTCTCACCTCGAGCGCGCAGCCCTTTATCCGCTATCGCACCGGGGACGTCGTGCGCCTGTCGAGCCTCGCGAGTTCGGATCCACGAGGTCTGCACGTTATCGAACAAGTCGAGGGCAGAAAGACCGACTTCGTGATCGCGGCCGACGGCACGGTGATGCACGCGCTGGCGGTCATCTATGTACTGCGTGGCTTCAACGGAATCGCGCAGTTCAAGTGTATTCAGCACACCGTGTGCGACTTCGAAGTCCAGATCGTACCGAACGCCCAATGGGAATTCGCGGCCCCGGCGCGGATCGCCCATGAGCTTCGTGCGCGCCTGGGCGAGACGGTTCGGGTCAATGTGGTGCTTGCAGACACGATCCCTGCCGAAGCATCCGGCAAGCACCGCTATGTGGTCAGTCACGTTGACCTCGAAAAGGCACTTGCGTATGGCGGCGGCTTAAGCGCGGCCCATTGTCTATGACGCTTACCAACCTGCTCCGACTACCCTTTCGCTATAAACCGTGGCGCCCGGCCCATCTCCGACTTATGCTCGATGATCTCGGAGCCCTGCGTAATGACGCCGCGAGCGATCACCTACCGCACATAAACGCCGCGCTGGATTGGCTCTGCCACGCTCAGGACATCAGGCAAGGTCTTGCGGACGCAGGCAGTGTGTCTGCAGGATGGAGTTTCGAAGACGCATGGTTGCCCGGCTATCCAGAAACTACCGGTTACATCATCGAAACATTCTTTGCAGCGGCGCGCGTCACCGGCCGCAGTGATCTGCATCAACGCGCATTGAGAATGCTGGATTGGGAATTGAGTCTGCAAAGCTCGGAGGGGGCTTTCCCGGGGCATTACGGCGAGCCGGGCAGTCACCCGGTGATTTTCAATCAAGGTCAGATCCTGCATGGTTTGATCGCGGGCTATACCCAGGCAGGTAGGCAAGATTGTCTGGCCGCGGCGATTCGTGCCGGCGAATGGTTGGTCCGCCAGCAGGACCCCGATGGGTGCTTTCGCCGCCACGAGCACAATAACGTGCCTCACGTGTATAACACGCGAGGCATCTGGCCACTCGCGAGCCTTGGCCAGCTAACGGGGCGGGAAGACTTCACTGCGGCCGCCAGGCGAAATCTCGATTGGGCCCTGCGCCAACAAACCGAGTGTGGCTGGTATCGCCATAACGCGTTTGTGCCTACCCAGGATCCGTTTACCCACACCATCGCCTATGCGATTCGCGGCTTCCTCGAAGCGGCGATAATCCTCGGCGATCATCGCTATCTGGCATCGGCGGAAAAGGCAGCGCTGGCGTTGCTCACACGCCAGCGAGCTGATGGCTGGCTCGCCGGCACCTATGCAGATGGCTGGGTGCCCACCGCGCGTTATGCCTGCCTGACCGGGCTCGCCCAGATGGCTTTGTGCTGGCTACGTCTGGCGCACATCACCAACAAGTCGGATTATCGCGCGGCCGCTGCTAAGGCGATTGGCTATGTGAAACGGACGCAACGTTTGCACCACCAAGACCCCGCAATTCGTGGCGCTATCGCGGGATCCTTTCCGATTTGGGGCAGGTATTCGCGCTTTGAGTACCCCAATTGGGCAGCAAAATTTTTCGTGGATGCGCTGATCGTGAGTGAAACGAATGAAGTGATCCCGCCGGTGCCGTTCAACGCAGTGGGGCTGAGCGGTTGATGCATAAGCTGCGCGTGATGGTTCTGTGTGGGCGCAGCCCGCGGCACCTTTTTGTGGCCAATGCGCTCAGCGAGGCTGCAGACGTCTGCGCGATCGTGCATGAATCAAGTGGCAATCTGGGCCTGCGCAGTGTGCTCAAGAAGCTGCGCCCGCAGGCACTCGGACGTAAAGCGTGGCGCTGGCTGCGCGACCGACGGCGGTACCTGAATAACCATGAAGCGCATTTTTTCTTTCCACACGGCACCCCAACCCTGGCGCGGCCGGAAGTCGTGCGCATGACAAGCCATATCAATCACCC
>JAYTEX010000323.1:0-14901 GCA_043734785.1 Pseudomonadota bacterium
CGAAAATTAACGCTTCGTTGCGCTGAGGCCTCGCCAAGGCCAAATCCCGCTCGTCCCGGCGGCAATACCCGGTCATTGCCGCCCGCCCTTCGGCACCCAGGGCCTGAATTTTAAGTCACGGACGCGCGCGCTCACCCACCACCGGCTAGAGCCAGGCGCGCAGATAGCCGCCCCCTCCCAACTGCTGCATCTGCTGCAATATCCATTTTTGCCGCGCACGGACATGCCGTGACGGGTTCGTGACATGGTAGCGATGCGGGTTCGGCAACACGGCCGCCAGCAGCGCCGCTTCTTCTGTGCGGAGCCCCGCCGGCGCTTTCCTGAAATACACGCGACTGGCGGCGCTCGCACCATAAATGCCGTCGCCGAACTCCGCGAAGTTCAGATAGAGTTCCAGGATTCGCCGCTTGCTACAGAAAATTTCCAACCAGAAGGTGTACCAGGCTTCGAGCCCTTTGCGTACCCAACTCCGCCCTGACCACAGGAACAGATTCTTGATCGTCTGCTGACTCAGCGTACTCGCGCCGCGCAATCCTTCTGTGCGCTGTTCGCGCAAGGCGGCCGCAACCTGGTCAAAGTCAAAACCGTGGTGATATGGGAACTTTTGGTCTTCGGCCGCGATCACGGCGAGCGCAAGATTGGATGAAACCGCCGCCAGCGGAATCGATACCTGTTGAAGATGAATGCCACTGCGGCCCGCGATGATGGCGTCGACCCAGGCGGCTACCATGAACGCGCTCACTGGGGGCGTCACCCAGCGCAGTAATAACGGCGGCGCGAATGCCAGTAACCCCAGTGCTGCGATCAGCCAGCGCCCGTATCGGGGGCGACGACGCGCGGGTCGCCGGGCGTGTCGTCTATGGTAGTCGCGATCGGGATCGGGATTGATGCGCACGGAAAGCTAGCAGCCAGATGCTCACTTAGCGGACAGATCGACATCCTCGAACTGATGTCCCCAATCACGTTTGGCTGCGAGATAGCGCCTATTGAACTCACTGATCCCGACCACATGGCGTTCGGCCACCACCTCGCTCAAGCCATGCGTGTTGAGATCTCGAATCTTCTTGGGATTGTTGGTCAACAAGCGGAAGTGTCGATTACCCACAAAGTGATGCAGCAGCGCGGCCGCATCCGTAAAGTCGCGCGAATCTTCGGGGAGTCCGAGCGAGCGATTCGCCTCGTAGGTATTTTCGCCTGCATCCTGCAGCAGGTAGGTTGCCGCCTTAGCCCACAGGCCAATGCCGCGGCCCTCGTGACCGGACATATAGATGAGCAAGCCACCGCTAGCCGATTCATGCAGGCGGATCAGCGCGGAAATAAATTGCGGGCCACATTCGCAGCGCTGCGAGCCGAACACATCGCCCGTCATACAGCTCGAATGCACCCGCACCAGGGGCGCGTTATCGAGCTTGAGATTGCCCACCACGAGCACGCTGTTGACCGCCATGCTGGACGCCAGCATGGCAAAAAACTGCTGTGCACCCTGTTCGCGCAGTTCGCGCGCCAGCGCTTCGACCTTGGCGAGCTCTGTGCTGCGTACGGTCGCGTACCACTGGACCGTGAAATTGAACTGGTCGATCTGGATCGGTAACGGAATCGGACCCAGGATGTTGATCGCAAGCTCGCCCTCGGGTGCAGGTGATTCGACCGGAATCACCTGGCCTTCACGATTGATGCGAAACAGCTTGCCGGCATCGATCAGGCGGCGTCGAATGGTGGGATTGAGATAGGTAAACATGGGCCTTTCGGGATCCGCGCAAGGAGTAACGACAACGACTGCGCAATATGACGCGCGGGTTGTTATGGGTCAACGTGCACGGCGGCCGCAGGTGAAAGCAGTCGTTTCAGAAACTGGAACAGCGCGCGCGCGGCGCGCGGGGATTGTTCGCGCTCTGCTTCCTGCTGCGCATTGCGCACCAATTGTCGCAGTTGTTGGCGATCGAGATCTGGGTACCGTCGCGCCAAGGTCTCGACCACGGCATCGCCGTCGCGCAACAAAGCGTCGCGCAGGGCTTCGAGTTCGTGGAGTCTCCGGATCTCCGCCACCCCCGGCTCCCGCGCCGCCTTGAGGGCCGCGCGGATTACGGCATGCTCCTCTACTTCAAGCAGCGCGCCGAGGTACCGTAACTGGCGTTGCAGCGCGCCGCGTTGCAATTTTCGACCGAGATAGACGGCCTCGAGAAGTCGTTCCGACAAGGGCAGTCGCTTCAGCAGGCGCTCCGGCACCTCGACCAAATCCTTGCCCAGCGCCTGCAGCTCTAGATGCTCGCGCTTGTGCTGGGATTTGCTTTTGAAACGTTCGTCAAATTCGCTCATCACGCGTAACTTCACGGGGTAGGGTTGACCGTGATCCCACGTTCCGCGAAGACTTCCTTGGCGCGCGCAATACCATTCAAGCTGGCGGGGAACCCGGCATAAGCGGCCATCTGCATGATCGCTTCCACAATCTCTTCCGGCTTGCAGCCGACATTGAGCGCGCCGTTAATATGGGCCTTCAACTGTGGTTGCGGATGGCCCAGCGCAGTCAGGGCACCGACCGTGATCAACTCGCGTGTACGGAGATCGAGTTGCGGTCGCGAAATCACCTGGCCGTAGCCCCACTCAATGATCCAGCGACCGAGTTCCGGGGCGATGTCCTGTAGTCCTTCGACCACTTTCGCGCCGTTGGCGCCAGTAACGCGCGCAAGGGTTTCCTTGCCTTTGATGTATTCAGGCGATTCGGTCGGCGTCGGCCCCTCAGCCAGGGCGTAACCGCTGATCAGCAACAACACTAAAAAACCGGTGGACTTCATCTCTTTCTCCTCTCGAATGGCAGGCTCATCGCGCGAGTAAACGCGCAAAACTCAACTCGTGACCGTCCGGATCGGTCATATGGAAATAGCGCTCGCCCCACACCGCATCGCGCGGTGGTGCTTCGGTCGCATAACCCAGTGCGATAGCGTTCGCGTAGCACGCATCGACGTCGTCAACGTGAAAAATTGCACGACCCCACCAGGCCCATTGCCGGGTTTCCGGCATCAGGACCAAATTTAGAAAGCTCGCACCGCAGATGAAAGACGTGAAGCTCGCCACTTCTCCGCCATAACGGATCTCAAAACCGAGATCGCGATAGAACACGACGCTCCTCGCCATGTCATGCGTGCCGAGGGTCAGCGCATTCAATCCCTCGACCGTCATCCCAGGCGCGCGCTCAACCATTGACCGATATCCCGTATCTGCGGCGGACACACCGCATGCTCCATGCGGTAGGTTTTGTATTCGACGGGATAACCCCATTCAGTCAGGATATCCGCGCTCTGCCGACCCTTGGCTTCCGGCACCATCGGATCTGCGTCGCCATGGTGAATCGCAATCGGTAACTTGGCGTTGCGCGGATGCGGCACGATGGAATTGCGAGTCGCGAAATACGTCGATAGCGCCAGCAAGCCCGCCAGTGGCTGCGGATAGGTCAATGCAAGTTGAAACCCCACCGCACCGCCTTGCGAGAATCCTGCGATGATGATTCGCTCACTGCTGATCCCCCGTTCAATCTCACGCGCCACCAACTCGCCCACCGCATTGGCAGATTCCACGAGCTGGTCTTCGTCGACCTTACGCTCTAAATCCATTGCGCGAATGTCATACCACGCCGGCATCGCGACGCCACCATTGATCGTTACCGGGATTACTGGCGCATGCGGAAACACGAAACGCACCATCAGTTCCTTAGATATTCCGAGCTCCGGCACAATAGGCTCGAAATCGTGACCATTCGCACCCAGTCCATGCAACCAAATTACCGCAGCTGTTGGCGTGGTTTTTGGTTCTATTTCAACACAAGAAAGAAAGGCCATACTCAACTCGCTCCCATGATGCCACCGTCGACCGGAATCACGGCGCCGGTAATGAAACTGGCGGCGCACGACGCCAGAAAGATGGCGATGCCCGCAGCATCGTCTGCGCCACCCATGCGCTTCAACGGCACACTATTGACGATCGCATCACCCATGCGCGCGATCATTGGCGCCATCATGTCCGTCGCGAACGGTCCAGGCGCCACGGCATTCACCGTGATGTGACGCGGGGCAAGATGGGCAGAAAGAACGCGGGTCAGGTGATGCAGCGCGGCCTTCGAAGGCCCGTACGAGAAATTCTCAAAAATTGACGTGTGCAGGCCGTCGATCGAACCGATGTTGATCACGCGCGCCGGCCTCTCGGCGCTCGCCGCCTGGTCGAGCAGTGGCAGGAGTTTCTGGGTCAGGAAGAACACTGACTTCACATTGAGATCCATCACCTTATCCCAGCCCGTCTCTGGAAACGCATCAACCGTGCCGCCCCAAGTCGCGCCAGCGTTGTTAACAAGGATATCGAGCTTGGGTTCGCGCGCCGTAAGTTCGGCGGCGAGGCGCTCGACTTCGCTCATCTTGGCCAGATCGGCCGGCAGCGCGATGCAGACTCCGAGTTTGCCGAGTTCGGCTGCGGCAGCCATGCACGCTTCAGCTTTACGCGAGGAGATGTACACACGCGCACCGGCCGCGACATAGCCACGGGCAATCATGAGCCCAATACCGCGCGAGCCGCCGGTCACCAGCGCCGTTTTTCCCGCGATCGAAAATAAAGCGTTTAGCTCAGTCATCGATCAGGGACGTCATCACGAGATCAGCGAGACGCTGTAAGCGTTCCATGTGATAGGTCTCCTCCATGAGACCGCTCGACAGAAAGGAAAAGCTTAAATGTTCTTTCGGATCGACCCAGAAGCCAGTCGAACCCGCGCCCCAGCCGCAGAAGGTTTCTGGACTCGACAGGTTGCTCATCGGACCGGGTTGAATACCCTGTCCGCGCACGAAAAAGCCAATGCCGATATTCGCCGGAAATGGCGCCCAACCGCGCGTATCGCGGGTGTAATCGAACAGGCCGTTCGGCCGATCCCCGGTGTGGTTCTGTGCGCAATATCGCAAGGTACGCGGCGAAAGTATCCGCGCGCCGTCCAGTTCACCACCATTGGCGAGCATCTGCGTGAAACGATGCAGATCATCGATCGTGGTCAGATAACCGCCAGCCGGAATCTCAGCCCCCTCGACCAGCACGACCTGCCCAACCGCCGCCACCTCGTGCGGATAGAACATGCCAGGGTCAGTGTACTTCGCGACCACCGGACACAGACGCGCAACGAGATCGGCGCGCGGTCCGAGACTCGTGTGGTGCATCCCGAGCGGCTTGAACAAATCCTCGTTGAGGATATCGCCAAAACGGCGCCGGCCGTCGAGCTTACACACCATCGCCGCCAGCACCGAATGGGCCGCGATGATCGAATAATTGACCCGTTCGCCGGGCACGGACTCCGGCCGTTGCTGCCCGATATAGTCGGTCAGTTTCTCGATACTGGTAATGACATCAACCGGTACCGAAGGGATCGCGGACATGATGCCGCTGGTATGCGTGAGCAAGTGAAACAAGGTGATCTGGCGCATACCGCGGTGGCGGAATGCAGGCAGGATTTCACCTACCTGCATTGTGAGGTGCAAGTCCCCGCGCTCGATCCGATTCAGCACGATGGCATTCGTGAACTGCTTGCCTACCGAGAACGAGACGAAGGCGTCGTCCAGGCTCAGTTTGCGGTTGGCTTTGCGGTCCGCATAGCCATGCACGGTGCGCAAAATCAGCTCGCCCCGGCGACTGATCGCGATCGCCGCACCATCGTAGCGATCGGCGGCAATATCGGCTTCCACGCGCTGTGGTAGCCGAGCCAGACGATCAGCGTCAATCCCAAGCGCGATTAGATTCCTGGCGTCCATGTGGCTCCCTTGTATTGCTTAGGTGACTTAACTACCGCTTGCCATAACTTGCGGTGATGCTGTCTAACGGCGACTTCTGGATCCCATGATTCGGGATCGGATAGCGCAGTCCATTGTCCGACAATGCCTTGAGTCCCGCGACCACCTGCTGATCGGTCGCAAATTTCTCCCCTGCGGGCGGCCGCCGCAGACGCGGAATCGCTTCCATCTCAGCCATGGTGCGAAAGCGCTTCATGCCGACTGGCAGGGTCTTCAGGCGCAGATATTGATTCAAATCGGCGACCAGTTGGGTGTAGTCGTAAATCTCTGCATCGCCCCAACCATTCGGTGTCATCGGTTCTCTCCCGGGAAGTCATTTCCGCGAACTCATCCGCATACAGCACGGGTCGCACCAGCTTACCCTACCCGCCAGCGGTTGATCGCGTATTACTGCACTCGGCAAGCTACTAACCCCACCGAACGCACGGTCATACGCGGCTCACCCTCTCGCCCGATCACTTCCATCAAGGTGTGAAGCAATCCGCGGTCGGGCTTGGACACGGAACGTCGCGCTTGTTCGATCGTGACTCGAACGCCGAGCGGCTCGTCCGGTCGCACCGGTTTCAGCCAGCGGATCTCGTTCACCCCGGGGGAGCCCATGCCCGCCACCGCCGAGATGAAATGATCGACCACCACCCGCATCATGGCGCTCGAGGTATGCCAGCCGCTTGCAATGATGCCACCGAAATGCGATTTGGCGGCGGCCTCTCGATCGATATGGAACGGCTGTGGATCAAAGCGGTTTGCGAAATCCATGATGTCGCTTTCGCTCAACGTGAATTCGCCCAATTCATAGGTCGCGCCCAATTCGTAATCTTCGAAATAGCGATCAGTGGTGGGAGTTTTGAAGGTGGCAATCGGCATGAGTTTCAGGATTCCTGGGTTACAGCATTGGACTCAGTGGGCGTGCGTTCTGCACGCGATAGCCTTGCGTATTGGCGCGCAACGGCAGCGGTCAATCGCGCGCTTCAATGCCGATCTCTCGCGCTGCCTGCTGGAGCAGCGGAGCCAGGCGCGCGGCCCACGCGTGTTGCCCGCTCGCCTCGACGATGAGATCCTGGCGAAGCTCGATCAAGACATGCGGCAAGCCGCGACGTTCTGCATGCACGGGCACACCATAGTCGCCATCGTCCGTGAGTCTATACGGAATATTATCGCCCACGCAGAGCGCGGGATCGCGACTCAATTCGCGCAGCAGAATTTCCGCGATCCGGCGGTCGCGATTCGACAACATCGCCACCTGCCAGGGTCTTGATACGCCCTCATAGACTGGCGTGAAGCTGTGCACGGAGACATACACGGTGGCGATTCCAAGCTGTTCTCGAGCGTCGAGCAGGGCTTGGATCCCTTCGTGATAAGGCCGATGAAAGCTTGCACGGCGCGCTTCGTTATCGGTTTCACTCAGGTTCCAATTGCCGGGCACTGGGGTCAGCTCACTGCGCAACGGGATCGCATCTTCGCGCCACAAGTGTCGATTGCAATCGATCACGAGCCGCGAATAGCTGCTCGCCACCAGCGTTGCCTGGAGCCGCTCTGCAAGCCGATGCGCCACACCAAGTGCGCCGATATCCCATGCAATATGCCGTTCCCGCTCTGCGGCAGACACCCCGAGATCGCCAAGCAACTCGGGAATACGATTACTCGCGTGGTCGCAGGTGACGAAAAAAGGCGCACGACTGTGCGCTCGCGTCACTATCACTGCCGGGGGTTCATGGGCCGCTAACAAACTGCTTCTCCGCACAGATACGGCGTATCCGAAGGGCGTAGCGACAGCATAACCGCCCTTTTCCCCGTTATCGAATGTCGGCGCGCGAAATTTAGCGTTTAATGGCGGGAATCACCGCACATGCGCTCCACACCCATGCTTAAGACCCGCTTGACCGAGCGCTTCGGGATTGCTCATCCGATTCTGAACGCACCGATGGCGATGATCGCGGGGGGTGAGCTGGCGGCTGCGGTCACCCGTGCAGGGGGACTGGGCATGCTGGGTGGCGGTTATGCGGGCACCTTGGGCGGTGAGCCGGACCTGGTAGCGGAATTTCATAAGGCAGCCGGCGAGCGGATCGGCATTGGCTTCATTACCTGGGCGCTGGCCAAGGCCCCTGCCCAGCTCGACAAGGCCTTGGCCTTGCGGCCTGCCTGCTTATTTCTATCCTTCACCAACCCGGGACAGTTCGCGCCGGCGATCCGTGCCGCCGGAATACCCTTGATCTGTCAGGCGCAGACCCTGGATCATGTGCGAGAGGCGGTCGCGGCCGGTGCCGCAGTGGTTGTCGCGCAGGGAACCGAAGCCGGCGGTCACGGCGGCGCACGCGCGACGTTTCCGTTCATCCCGGAAACCGCCGACTATCTCGCGCAGTACGCACCCGACACGCTATTGCTCGCGGCCGGCGGGATCGCCGATGGCCGTGGCCTGGCTGCGGCGCTCCTATTGGGCGCCGATGGTGTCATTGTTGGCACGCGTTTCTGGGCCGCGACCGAGGCATTAACGCCGCCCCCAGCGCTTGCACGCGCACTCGCGGCCAGCGGTGATGACACCATCCGCACGAAAGCGCTCGATGCCCTACGCGATGTGCCATGGCCATTTGAATTCTCGTTGCGAGTACTTCGGAACACCCTGACCGATACGTGGGGCGCCCGCGAAGCAGAAGGGACCCACGTCCGCGGGAGTCTGCGCGAGTCTTTGCTAAGCGCGCGAGCAAAGGGCGATTTCGATAGGCTACCGATCATCGTCGGCGAGGCCGTCGGTTTACTCCACGCCCGTGAGCCGGCGGCCACGTTGATCGCGCGGATGGTCACCGACGCCGCAACCTTGCTGGCCCGTGCGGATCCGTTGGATTGGCGGTGAGGGTTGGCGACCGGCCCCATGTCGTTGCGCGTGCTGGCGGAGTCGTCGTTGGGATCGGCCTTAGCAGTCTCAACGCCAGGCAAACGCAGGCTGATCGTAATGGGCTACCCGCGTCTGTCGGCCCAGCACGCAGACTTCCCGGAACTGGTACAAAATCGCCGCGGTTGGCGCGGCAATCCAATCGTCCCCGATCGGCATGCGCAGCACAGGTCGCCCCGCATCCGGCCCAGGATCCAGCAACGGTGCGTCTTCACGCAATAACTCGGCCACCGGAATGCGGTGTATCGATTCGACTTCGTGTTCATTGGGCGTGAATGTCGTCTGCGCGCCGGCCCAGATGACCACCGGCGTAATCACGTAACCGGAACGGGTGGCAAAGTCGTCCAGGCGGCCGATGATGGCACTCGGCCCAAGGTCGAGACCGATCTCCTCGCGCATTTCGCGCAGCGCGGTTTCCTCAGCAGTTTCTCCCTGGTCGATACGCCCACCCGGAAAGGCCCACTGCCCGGCGTGGTTACGCAGCTTCGAGGAGCGACGGGTCAACAACAATGCCGCGCTCGATTGCCACACCTCGTGGCGCGGCAATCCGGACAAATCCGCACCCAATCCTTCATCGGTGATGGCCACAGCAACCGCTGCGGCCCGCCCGGCGTTATCACTCGCGCGTTCGCTCGAAAACGCGCCAAGTTGCGCGCGAATCCGCGCGCAGAACGCGTCATCGCAACGCATAGATGGTCGTGAGCGCATTCACTACCCAGTGTTTCAAGCACGCTCCTTCGTCGTATCGCGTCCAATATCCTCCGTGCGACAGCATGCTAGCTGCGCGCCTGCGCCGCTTGTTCACGCGCGTGACGCACCTTGTCGTTGGTCTGATTGAACAGCAGTTCGCGGCGCGCCTTCTCCTGCTCCGGCGTCAACTGGCGCTCGCTCCAGTCGCGATGGACTTCGCGCCCTTTCTGCACCGCCGGACGCGCGCCGACTTCATCGACCCAGCGCTTAAGATGGGAATACTTCTCCCACACCGCATCGTCGACCAGTTTCTCGAGCAGCATGGCCCATGGCCAGGAGAGCATGTCCGCGATAGTGTAATCAGCACCCGCGAGATACTGATTCACGGAGAGCTGCGCATCCATCACGCCGCACAGGCGATCGACTTCACCGACAAAGCGCTTGGTGCCGTACACCAGTTGTGCGGGATCGTCCACGAGGCTCTTCGCATAGTTCTTGAAGTGATTGGCGTTCCCCATCATAGGACCGAGGTTGGCCATCTGCCAGTACGCCCACTGCAGCACGCCATAACGTGCTGCCGATGCTTGCGGCAGGAACTTGCCGGTCTTGTCCGCGAGATACTCGACAATGGCGCCGGATTCGAAGAGCGCGAGCGGTTTGCCGCCACCTAGCGGTGCGTGATCGATAATGGCCGGCATCCGATTATTCGGACTGATGCGCAGAAAGTCTGCCTTGAACTGGTCGCCAGAGCTGATGTCGACCGCGTGGACCTGGTAATCCAGGCCGCATTCTTCGAGCATGATAGTGACCTTCCAGCCGTTCGGCGTCGGCCAGTAGTAGACGTCGATCATCGTCAATTCTCCTTGGGTTACGAGGCGGTTCAAACTTTGAGGCACATGCCGTCAAAGCTGACTTCCCAACCTGCGGCTTCCACTGCGCTGCGCGCTGGCGTGTCCGCAATCAGGATCGGATTCGTGGTGTTGATGTGGATGAATATCTTGCGCTCGATAGCAAGGTCTTGCAGCGCGGCGATGGTGCCGTGTGGTCCCGAGACACTCATGTGCCCCATGCGCTGGCCGGTCTTGACACCTACGCCATCGCGGATCATTTCGTCGTCGACATACAAGGTGCCGTCGAAAAACACGAGCGGCGCGCCGTGAATTCGTGCCGCGAGTTCAGGCGTTAAGTGGGCACAGCCGGGGATATAAAAAAACTTCGCGCGTCCGGCTACGCGGACTTCAAGTGCTACCGTATCCTCCTCTACACTCCCGAAATTATCGCCTTTAAAGACGCTTTCCAACCACAGCGCCACCTTGCCGGGCACTGCAAACGGAATGACCTCGAAACCCAGCGCGCTGCCGTCACTCGCCCGGACTTCGAGAGGCTTATCGAGCGCCATTGGGAGCCGCTGCACAAACTGCGGATTGAGTACATTGAAAATCGAGTTGGCGGCCAGCACGCTATGGACCCGTGGCGTGGCGTAGAGATTGTAAGCTTGTGATTCGCGCAACGTCAGCAGGCCCGTGACGTGATCGACATCCGCATTGGTCAGCACCACGGCCTTGATCGGACTCGCGCGCAGCCCTTCACGTGGATGCAGAATTTCATTGTCATTGATCTGCTGGCGCAGATCCGGGGATGCATTGAACAAGGTCCAGCGCACGCCATCTGCCGAGACGGCCAGCGACGACTGCGTCCGCATCGGCGCCTGCGGATCACCGGCGCGCGCGCGTCGACTATTCGGATGATTGCAGTTCCACTGCGGATAACCGCCACCCGCTGCCGAGCCAAGCACTGTAATGAACATGGATCTTCTCTTAGTCGATCTGAATTACGTCGACGTCGTGGTGCCTGGGGTGTTTCGCGCCACCCACCGGGTGCCACCGGCCAAGGTTTCTTTTTTCCAGAAGGGTGCCTTCGATTTCAAATCCTCCATGATGAAGCGGCACGCCTCGAAGGCTTCCGCCCGGTGCGCGGACCACACCGCGACCAGCACAATAGGCTCACCGGGCAACACCTCACCCACGCGGTGTACCACCAGTGATTCTAGCAAGGTCCATCGACGATGGGCCTCCGTACAAATTTCCTCCAGATGACGCTCCGTCATGCCTGGATAATACTCCAGCGTCATGCCGCGCACGGTGTCGCCGTCGTGATAGTCCCGCATGCTACCCACGAACGTCGCCGTCGCGCCGAAGGTGCCCGCTGAAGCGAAGTTTGTCTGCTCGAAACACTGCAGCTCTTGGTAAGCATCGAAGCGCATGTCCTTCAGGATGACGGTCATCTCAGCCGCCTGTCACCGGTGGGAAGAACGCGAGTTCGTCACCCGGCTTGAGCTCGCTCGCGAGATCACAGTAATGCAGATTCACCGCGCAGAGCACTCTCGGCGGTAGTGCCTGCTTGCCGCTTACCTGCAGCCATGCCTGAAGGACCGTGGTACCAGTCGGCAACTCGCAGGCTTTCTCACGCCAGCCTTCGGCTTCTGCCAAGCTCGCAAAAAGTTTGATCGTCACGTTCATCACGATTTCGGCGTACTCGGGGGTCTCGGAGTGCGGTACAGTGAATCGAGTCTAACGCACCCACTGTCCTGGCGACGAGGGATTCCGATGTCTGAGTTAACGCATTTCGACGAGCAGGGCCAGGCCCACATGGTGGATGTCGGCGGCAAGGCGCTCACTGCCCGCCGCGCGCGCGCCGAAGGGCGCATCGAAATGGCGCCGGCGACCTTGGCGATGATCGATGCGGGGACGCACCGCAAAGGGGATGTGCTCGGGATCGCGCGGGTGGCGGGCATCATGGCCGCCAAAAAAACTGCGGATCTGATCCCCCTGTGTCATCCGCTGGCACTCACGATGGTGTCGCTCGAACTGGTGCCCGAACGCGACGCGAATGCGGTCTATTGCGCGGCGACGGTCGAAACGCGCGGCCAGACCGGCGTCGAAATGGAAGCCCTGACGGCCGTGCAGATTGCCCTGCTCACGATTTACGACATGTGCAAGGCGGTTGACCGCGGGATGACCATGCAAGGGATCCGGCTGGTCGAGAAATCGGGCGGGCGGTCGGGGGAATGGCGGCGAGGCGAATAACGATCCTAGCCATCATCCGCCTTGCTGCCCGTGGTTGGCCTCGTCACCACGGGTTTTAGTGTCTCACCCGCGCCATGAGGACCGAAAGACAACACTGAACCCGGTCTTTTAATCGTATTTCAGATATTTAAAGCGTGGATCCTCAGGCGTCCCTTCGAGCGCACCCTGCTCGTCCAGCGCGGGTTGCCACATCACCACGTCCTCGATCTTGCGGGCCAGTTCGAAATCCTTGTCTGTAATGCCCTTGGCTGCGTGATTCTGCAACTTGACCGTCACGAATGCGTAGGACACGTTTAAATCTGGATGATGCCAAGCCGCTTCGGCGAGATGGCCCACCGTGTTGACCACCATCAAGGTGCCCTTCCAGCCGGAGGTTTTATACGTGCGCCGGATCCAACCCTCCTTGAGCGTCCACTTGGGCAACTCTAGGCCAAGCTTGGCCTCCGTTTCGGCTTCAGAATAAACCCGTTCTGATTTGCGTTCTCGCCAAGCCATCGTGCGTTCCTTTCTCAATTAAGATCACTGTGTAAAAAGCAAAATTTCCGTGCGACACACGGATGTGCCGCTATTTTCGCTCAACAGAGTTCAGTGAAAATGTGAGGACTCGGTTAGCAATGCGCGGATCTCGCGCACCGCGCAGGGATCGATAGTATCCTCCCGAGAGTGGCCGCGACACAATGCGCCACGAAATCCGAGATAGTCCGCGCCATAAGTCACCATCTGCGAAACATCCTGTCGCCGCAAACTGCCGGCCAGCCCAACGATCAAGCCATGCGCACGCGCAGCCGCGACGAATTCGCTGATCTGCGCCGGCGCGAGGAGGCTCGACAGTGATCCACGGGATTTGTCTGCGGTGTCGAGCATGACGCCGCGTAATCCGAGCGCGGCAAGCTGGGCCACATCTGCCGCACTGGGCGCATTTTCGGCAAAACAGACCGCGATCAAATTGGGCACGAGCGAGATCGCGCGCTTAAGATGCAGCGCGAAATCAGTGGCCAGATCCCGCGCGAATACCCCGACTTTGACATACTCCATACCGAGTCGCGCGAGGTTTTCTACGCGCTCAGGAATCACTACCGGCGTATTCCAGCAATCGCCGATCGTGGCACTGATCGGCAGGGCTCCCGCATGGCGTCGCACGATATCGCGCGCGATCGTGAGGGATACCGCCCCCAGTGCACCTGCCTGCGGATCCTTCAGGTCAAGCCAGTCACAGCCCGCATCGATGACCAGCTTCGCTTCTTCGAGGTTGCGCACACTGGCCAGCAAGGCGGTCATGCGCGCACCACCGACCACGCGGCCTGATGTAGAGGATGCGCGGCGACCGCCTTTTCGAGCCATGCCCAGGCTTCTTCTTCTCGCGGCCCTGCCGTTTTGGCGATCGCGAGCCGCAGATAATCCATTTCAAGTTGCACTTTTTCTGGGGTCAGCCAGTCCAGTCGCGAGACCAGAATCGCCAGCTCGATCACCGCTGCCTGTGCACGATTAAAGCCCAGGAACGGCGCGTGATTCTCCGCATATACGATGCGGCACTCGAACTCCGGACGCAGGGCATCCTCGCGATAATGCGTCACCTCGAGTTCCCAATGGGCCAGGGCGTTCGCCAGCCGAGGGACCTGCACATTGTGCGCCGGTAACGTTGGCCAGATCCGCCGGCCTGTCAGGGCGCCGGCAATGACTCTCACGTCGTCGGTGAAATTCAACACCGCCTGCGGATGTCGCTGCAAATTGTCCAGGGTGTTTGATGGCACGAACGGTGCCAGAAGCACTTGAGCGCCGCAGGTACGGTAGCCGAGCGGCGTGACATGCGCCTGACCGTCTGCCGCGAGCGTGGAAATAACCGCTTCCCGGATCATGCGTCACCTACAACGTGCGCGGGGCTGGTCGATATGAACCAGCGCAACGGGTTGTAACAACCAGTGTCTTCAAGCGTACCGTACTGAGGCTGCGTCCGATTCAAAGTAATGCCTTGATTTTAAGGTGAATGATGAAGCCGCCTGAGGGTGGTCAACGTTGGCACGGTTTCTGCTCTCCCTCATTGAACACCGCGCAATCCATTGTCGCAGTGTGGGAGACACGTCTCAAGCGTGTCGCGATCCACTACTAGATCTGGAGAGTTATCATGGCTTGGGAAACTCCTTCGTACAGCGATGTGCGTTTTGGCTTCGAAGTGACCATGTATATCAACAACCGTTGATTGCTGTGTGACGGATGCCGCCCTGGGGCCGTTCGCGGCCCCAGGGTTCTGACTGACGCGCTCAGCCAGCGCCATACCACTCGATGAATCTTTGCTCGCGGTTGCCCCATATTGCCCAAGTAATGAAATAGCAGCCGTGGTCCAATTTGCCGTTCCTCGCCCTGTGGTCACCGCTACCGAACCCTGGTCGCGCGATGAATTCGCGCGCCAATTACGGGCCAAAGAGCG
>JAYTEX010000324.1:0-5789 GCA_043734785.1 Pseudomonadota bacterium
GAATGGAATGAAATAACGGCGATGCGTCCGGTGACCGCCAGCGCATCGACGAGCTGCACGAGTCCTGTTCGGAGCTCATCCAGTTCGTCGTTGATAAAAATTCTGAGTGCTTGGAATGTCCGCGTTGCCGGGTCTATCCGCCGGTCGTGTCTGACGATCCCCGCAACCAGCTCGGCGAGCTCTCGAGTGGTGCGAATCGGCTGTTGTTGACGCGCAAAACAGATGCGTGAGGCAATCTGACGGGACTTGCGTTCCTCGCCATAGGTCCAGAGACACTCCCGGATAGCGGCTTCAGGCGCCGTATTCAACCAGTCTGCCACGGGCTTACCTCGCGAAGGGTCCATGCGCATATCGAGGGGTCCGTCCGTGCGAAAACTGAAACCTCTGCCTGGGTTATCGATCTGCGGTGACGAAATTCCGAGGTCGAGCAGCACGCCCTGTAGATGGCCAAAAAGCGCTCTTTCACGCAATGCGTTGGCAGCTTCAGAAAAGCAGCCATGGATGATCTCGAGCCGCGGGTCGGACTTTAACTCCGGCCGCGAGATGACGGCGTCGGGATCTCGGTCGAAGGCGATCACCCGGCCGCGCTCGCCAAGTCGTTCGAGTAGGGCTGCCGTATGGCCTCCCCGCCCGAACGTTCCATCCACATAGCAGCCGTCTGCGCGCAGCTGAAGCACCGTTAGCACTTGTTCGAGCATCACCGGAACGTGTCGAGAGGAGACCACGGTCATAGCGATAATGCTTGCAGGATCTGGGAGCTGGATGCGGTCCGGTTATCAATTTCGTGCAGCCACTCGTCGCGATGGCGTTCCCATGCGGTGAGGTCCCACAGCTCGAGCTTGTTGCCCTGACCCAGCAAGGCCGTGCGATGGTGAAGTCCCGCGAAGGTTCTGAGCTCGGCGGACACCAAAATCCGTCCTTGGCCATCGCATTCGCAGTCCGTGGCATAGCCTCTAATGACCTGTTTCGCGCGTCTGCTTGCCAGATCACCATCGGGCAAAGCGAGCAACTTGGTGTTGACCGCATCCCATTCGGCTAGGGGATAGAACCACAGGCAGCGGTCCCAGGGATTCACCGTCATCACGACGGTCGCGCATCCGCTGACCCGCAATAGTTCACGAAATCGCGGCGGCAACGCCAAACGCCCTTTGGCGTCGATGCTGACAGTGAAAAACCCTCGAAACACGAATGAATCAACCTTGCTAGTCCGTTCGATTCTGGCGGGATCGCGTGCGGACTGTCATCGCAGGTTCGCTCTATTTCCCACGATTCCCCACAATCCGCCACTTGACGGCACTATATGAATGCGACTTGAAACCTGTCAACAAAAAAAACGCTCGCCGAACTAAAGAAGTTGCTTTCCCAACAGGGACTTAGGAAGAGAGAGGCAGTACCGAACAAAGACGCAGGAGAGGCTTTCCTCTCACTTTCAATAAGATAATTCCGATAGCTCAGGTTCGACCTTAATAAAAATCGATCCGACGCCATGAGCCAGTGGGTCGTCTGGGGGGGAACCGAAGAAAAAAGAGAGCGGGCCTGTAAGCCGGGTTCTGTACTGCTTGAAAGCAGCGGCGATCATTCATCTGCGACGTATGTCACCACACGCCTGTAGCGACCTACCCGGAAGTTAGCGCGAGCCACGCTCACTGCACCATGCAGCACACTTCCCTATTTGGTCTTGCTCCGGATGGGGTTTGCCCTGCCACCGATGTTGGTCGGCGCGGTGCGCTCTTACCGCACCATTTCACCCTTACCGCGCTAGCTTGTGGCCCGCGTGGCGGTATATTTTCTGTGGCACTTTCCGTGGACTCGCGTCCCCCAGGCGTTACCTGGCATCCTGCTCTATGGAGCCCGGACTTTCCTCTGAAAATATGCAACGCTTCCGCTGCAGTTTCAGCGATCGCCCAGCCCGCTCGCCGAATAGTCTGACGCCTGTCGCGCGCTGAAGCAATCAGCGCTCACCCGAGTTCTTCATCTCCAAGGCGAGTGCATAAAGCAGATTCCGGGGATAGCCGGTCGCCTCGCTCACCACCTCAACCGCGTCGCTGCGTGATAGGCGCGTGATCAATAAGCTTAACAATTTCGTTGGAGTCTCAGCGTCGGTGCCTAATTGTTCGTCGGCACCGACCACGATCACAAATTCCCCGCGGGTCGCGTTCGCGTCGGCGTCAATCGCGCTCAATACCTGGTCAAAATTACCGCGATAGGCCGTTTCATGGAGCTTGGTCAACTCACGCACCACGCACACTGCTCTTGGCGCGCCGAATACGGTCCGCATGTCCGCCAAGGTATCGCGAATACGGTGCGGCGCTTCGAAATACACCAGCGTGCGTTGTTCCCCCTTTAACGCGTTTAGGCGGGCGCAGCGGGCTGCTTGTCGCGTCGGCAAGAATCCTTCAAAAGCAAAGCGGTCACAAGGCAAACCAGACACGACCAGTGCGCCGAGTACGGCACTCGCCCCGGGGATATAACGGACCGGGATTCCGGCGCTCTGGCAGGTCCGCACGACAGGATATCCTGGATCGGAAACCAACGGCGTACCCGCATCGCTGACTAGCGCGATCGCGCTCGGGCCCGCTTTTATCCGTTCAACAATCTGTAGCGCGCGAGCACCCTCGTTGTGCTGGTGTAGGGATTCCAACGGCCTGCTGATGCCGTATCGATCCAGCAACTTGATACTCGTGCGGGTGTCTTCTGCGAGTACGACGTCGACTTGCGCAAGGATATGCAACGCACGCAGCGTGATGTCGCCAAGATTCCCAATCGGGGTTGCCACCAGGTACAAGCATGGCCGTTCGATTGTTACACTGGTCGCAGGGTAACCCGGTAAATTGAACATGGATCGTCGATCACTCCACGGTATAGGTCTGGGTGTTACGTTAGCGGCTGTGATTATCGCCGCAGGTTGCGCTCAGCAACAATTGGCCGCACCCGCTCCAGCTGCCCTCGAGACTCCACAGTCCAAAGTGACCAACATGATGGCGCAAGGCCAGTTCACGGATGCCGCAGCTGCCTATGCGGCGCTCGGCGCCGCACCGAATGACCCGGAAAGCGCGGAGTTTCGACTGCGCGCGGGACTGCTCTACGCGGATCTGGGCGATATGCCTCGCGCGCTGCCGCTCTTGGCATCCGCGGCCAGCGGTGCGACCTCGTCGATGCGGCGGTCGCTGGCGGACGGGCTCACGCAGATTCACGATGGCGCCTACGATAAGGCGTTATTCACCCTGAATGCACTCGATGCAGGAGGACTCGAGCGCTTCGAGAAGGGTCTTTTTCTGCGCAGTTTAGGCAAGATTCAGCGCCGAGTCGGGGACCAGGCGGGTCTCCTTAACCTGTTCAATGCCGAGTTATTTCCAATGCCGGCCAACCGGCGCACCGAACTGACCCATCTTATCTGGGAGGCTTTACGCATTAATCAGGATGCTGGGTTACTTGAGAAAGTCGATGCCCACAACTCAAATCTCGCGGGTTGGTTCGCGTTACAACACGAATTTCGCGCGACCAGTGACCCCGCCGCGCTAGGCACACGTTTGGCGCACTGGCGGTTGCGTTTCTCTTCGCATCCGGCGAATGAGATCCTGATTGACGAAATCATCGAATTAGCGGAAGAGCAAAGCGTACCACTAGAACGCGCCGCACTGCTGCTACCTTTAGAAGGCGAACTGTCCGGTTACGCTGCGGCAGTGCGGGACGGGTTCGCCGCGATGCGCTTTGGGGCCAACGATCTGTCGCTCACTCTGCGCATCTACACCGCCAGCGGCGCTTCAGCAGTAGAAGCGTATCAACGCGCGGTCACGGAGGGTGCGCAATTGGTGATTGGACCGCTAGACAAGCCAGGCATTGAAGCCATTGTGAAGCTGGCCGAGCGTCCGGTTCCGATCCTTGCTCTGAACAACATAGCGGACGCACCACCCGCTGGTAGTGGTAGCGCCGTCCCCACTTTCACACAATTCGGACTCGCGCCGGAAGATGAGGGTGAGGACCTCGCCAATCGAGCGTGGCAGGACGGACATCGCCGCATGGCATGCATCGTGCCCAATTCCGAAATCGGCACCCGGATTCGCACCGCATTTGCGCAGACATGGGCACATTTGGGAGGCGTGCTGGTAGAACAATCCAGCTACACAAATTCCGTCTCTGCGTATAAAGCCGCGATCAAAGACATTTTTAGTCTTGCGCAAAGCGAAGCACGCGCGACCTTTCTGCGGCGCGCGCTCCAACGGCAGATTGTTTTTGTGTCAAGACCAAGACCCGATCTCGACGCAGTCATGCTAGTGGCGGACCCGGATCCCGCGCGGCAAATAATGCCTCAATTTCGCTATCTGGGGCTCGATAAGTTGCCGATTTATGCCACCTCCCAGATATTCGATGGTGCCATTAACCCCCATGCTGACCAAGACCTGGATGCCGTGATTTTCAACGCAATGCCGTGGAGCCTCCACACCCAGGATCGTGAACTGCACAACACCTTAAATCATCATTGGGCGCAATTGAGCGCCACGCATCGCCGACTGTTCGCCTTCGGAATGGATGCCTACAGACTCGTCAAGGCGCTGCCGCAAATGTCCCGCGACCCGGCATACGTGCTCGCCGGCGCCACCGGCACCCTCCGCCGGGACACCGCGGGCCGCATCAAGCGATCTCTGACATGGGCGGTGTTTCGTGGCGGCGTTCCGCGCCTCGCAGAGGCCCAATAGCGCCGAGGACCAAACACGATGCTTCGGCAGAAAGGTCTGCATTTCGAGCGTCTCGCGGAGTTGATGCTACAACGCGCCGGGCTGACAACGTTGATGCGAAATTTCAACTGCCGGGCGGGTGAAATTGATTTGATCATGGAAGACACCGGAATCCTCATTTTCGTCGAAGTGAGGTATCGGGAATCGACCGAATTCGGCCATCCTCTGGAAACGATTACCAAAGCGAAACAGCTTCGGATCATCCGCGCGGCAAATTTCTTTTTGCAACGACACCCGCGCTACATCGAACGGGTGTGTCGGTTCGACGCCGTGGGGATTACTGGCCCGTCGTCCCGCTTGGATATGAGCTGGATAAAGGACGCATTTTCTGCATAATGCACCGCATCCTTACTAGGATCCTATCCTCATCCATGCAGAACAAGGCTGCCGAAATCCGCGATATCTTTAACGCGAGCATTGCTGTGAAGGCCGCAAGCGCAACGCTCCTTAATGGAGATATCGCCCATGCAGTCGATTTATTGCTCGTCTGTATCAAGGCGCGCCAGAAAATCCTGGTCTGCGGCAATGGTGGATCCGCCGCCGACGCGCAGCATTTTTCTTCAGAGATGCTCAATCGATTCGAGCGCGAGCGCGCAGGCTTCGCAGCCATTGCGCTAACGACCGATGCCTCGACCGTGACTTCGATTGCCAACGACTACGACTTCTCGCAGATTTTTTCCAAGCAAATCCTGGCGCTCGGACGCGCACACGACTTGCTGCTAGCATTCTCGACCAGCGGCGCATCGCCCAACATCGTGCGTGCAATCGAGGCTGCCCATTTCTGCGAGATGCAGGTCATACTGCTCACCGGCAGAGATGGTGGCGCGGCGGCGCGCAAATTGAAAAGCGATGATATCGAACTGAGAGTCCCGAGCAACTCAACCGCCCGTATTCAGGAAGTGCACCTGACCATCATTCATTGCTTATGCGAATTGATCGATGGCGAACTCATAGGAGAGAGAAAATGAAACAAGGATCGAGGCTGCTGCTGGTATTAGTGCCGCTGCTAGCCAGCGGATTGGTAACATTGACCGCCTGCGTTCCATTGATTGC
>JAYTEX010000325.1:0-4137 GCA_043734785.1 Pseudomonadota bacterium
GGCATTTCCGATGCGACGCTTACAGTCATCGACATCCAGCGCGGCGATGCAAAGGCAGCGTTGGCAGAGGCGCAGCGGACGCTACCCGGCATCTGGCAGGACTATGCATTGGCGATGGCGCGGCAGATCGGCGGCGACAGCGCGGCGGCGGACGCGGCATTGAAATGGATTGTCGACAAAGACGCAGATGGCATGGCGTTCCAGATCGCCGAGGTCCAGGCACTTCGTCGCGATCCGGACAAGACTTTTGAATGGCTGGATCGCGCCTGGACCAACCGCGATCCCGGGTTGCAATTCCTGCTGGTCAATCCCTTCATCCTGCGTTACCGCGACGATCCGCGCTTCGCCGCCTTCTGCAAGAAAATCGGATGGCCTTCGACGACCACAGCAAAGGCGCTGCCATGAGCGCCACGCAATGACTGACAGGCCCTCCTTCTTCGCCGAAGTCAAGCGCCGCTAGCCTTTTCAAACGGCCGCTTTCTTCCGACTAGTTGAGCATGGGTTGCGTCCGTTCTTGGCCGGAAAACGACCATCGCAAGTCGACCCGAATCGGTCACTCGAACTAGCCCAAGGCTGGTCTAGAATGACCCGAGGGTCGCCGTTGGCGACGGCTTGATTCAACACTAGGACTTACATGAAAGTATTCGTGAGTCACTTTGGCGTTTTGGTCGCAACACTGTTGTTCGTCTGCAGTGCAGCCGCACAAACGTCCCGTGCCAGTGATGGCATCGGCGCAGCGCAAGTCGATAAGATTTATCCGGATATCGAAACGCTTTACACCGATCTGCATCGCAATCCGGAACTGGCGTTTCACGAGCAGCGCACGGCGGCGACGCTTGCGGCGCGCGTCAAGGCATTGGGTTATGAGGTCACGACCGGCGTCGGCGGCACCGGTATCGTCGCGATCCTGAAAAACGGGCCCGGTCCGATCGTGATGTTGCGCACTGAGCTCGATGCGTTGCCGATCGAGGAGAAAACCGGCTTACCATTCGCGAGTGTCGTGAAGACGAAGAACGGTGCCGGCGAAATCGTGCCGGTGTCGCACATGTGCGGACACGATATTCACATGTCGGCTTGGGTCGGCACAGCCGAACTCATGGCGAAGAACCGCGAGCGCTGGCATGGCACGCTGATGCTGGTCGGGCAGCCGGCCGAGGAAATCGTCGCCGGCGCCAACGCGATGCTTCGCGATGGCCTGTTCACCCGCTTCCCAAAACCCGACTACGCGTTCGGGATCCACGACGAGATGAACTTGCCTGCCGGTGTGATCGGGTTCCACGCCGGTTATTTCCGCGCCAACTCGACCGGCCTCGAGATGACGATCTACGGCAAAGGCGGCCATGGCGCGTTTCCGCAGAACGCAATCGATCCGGTGGTAATTGCCGCGCGCATCGTGCTCAGCCTGCAGACCATCGTGTCGCGCGAGAACAATCCGATGGATCCCGCCGTGGTCACGGTCGGCAGCATCCACGGCGGCAGCGCCTCCAACATCATTCCCGACCAGGTGAAGCTTCAGATCACCGTGCGCTCACTTGACCCCACTGTCCACAAGCGCCTGCTCGCAGCAATCGCGCGTCAAGCGAAAGGCGAAGCACTCGCCGCGAACGCACCAAAAGAACCGTTGATCGAAACCAAGTCCAACACCGACGCCGTCTACAACGACCCCGAGCTGACCCAGCGCATGGTCGTCGCCGCGCGCGCCGCGCTCGGTGCCGACCGGGTGGTCGAGATGCCTGCGCAGATGGGCGGAGAAGACTTCTCGCAATTCGGACTGGCAGGCGTGCGCGCCGTGTTGCTGCATGTCGGCGCGGTCGATGCGGCGAAGCTGGAAGACTCGCGCAAGTCCGGCGTGCCACTGCCTGGGGTGCACTCGCCGTTATGGGCGCCGGTACGCGAGCCCACGATCAAGGCAGCGCTCAGTGCGGAGACGGCGATCCTGATGGATTTGCTAAACGGCACACGGACAGATGAGGCCCAATGATCCATTCAAGCCGAAGCCACTTCGTGGCTCTGCTTGAATCAGGAGTTCGTGAACGACCGCTTTTGGCCGGATAGCGACCATGTCGCGTGTCGCTACCCGACTCATGCCGCAGACGATCAGACTTCGGTCTGCTCTGCAAACTCCAACGCATCTTCCACTTCGATGCCAAGGTAGCGCACCGTGCTTTCCAACTTCGTGTGCCCCAGAAGCAACTGCACTGCGCGGAGGTTCTTGGTGCGGCGGTAGATCAAGGTAGCCTTTGTTCGGCGCATCGTGTGCGTCCCGTACGAATCGATATCGAGCCCGATCCCACCGGTCCACCCATCCACGATCCGCGCATATTGCCGCGTCGAGAGATGCGCCGAATCATGGATCCGACTTGGGAACAGGAAGGAATCCGACCGCAATTTCGCGTGTTTGATCCAGGTGGAGACGGCCTCTCGGGTCGGCGCGGTGATCTCGAACTGGACCAGGCGTTGGGTCTTTTGTTGAAGGACAATCGAACGAGACGAAACGCGATCGGTTGAGCCAACGTCACGCACCCGCAACTTCACCAAGTCACATGCCCTGAGCTTGCTTTCGATCGCGAGATCGAACAAAGCAAGATCCCGAATCTTTCGGGCCAGTTGCAGGCGAATACGAATGGCCCAGATGTCGCGGAGCCTGAGCGGGGCCTTCTGCCCCGTGAGCTTGCCCTTGTTCCAAGGTTCGCGACGCTGAGCCGACGTGTCGTTCGTATTCATAGCGGACTCCTACCGTTGTGGGGGAGCCTGCAATCCTGCGCTTGCGCTGCAACCGAGTACCGTTCGACCCGAAGCTGCCGGTCGCGACGGGCAGCTTTCAGGGAGCCAATTTCGCAAAATTTGGCGAGACTGCATCAGCCGCAGTCGTAGGGCCCAGAAAGCGCAGGACTCAGCCGCTTGCTAACGATTCCGACCCTCGGCAAGCTGTAGCGACAAGATGGGTCATGCCTTCGATGATGACCGCAGAAATAGATTGTAGGATTACACTGCACCATCAGTGGTAAGGCATGGATTCTATTCCGTTTTCCGAATCGTGCTCGCAACGCTTCGGAACTACACCGTAGGAATACACCGTGTGAATGCACGGCATAATGGGATCGAATAGGCGTTAGACCACAGCATGAGTAACTGCGCAATCTGTCAGGCACCACTTTCCGACAGTTCAGCGGCATGTCCCTATGCCGGCGCGGAGGCCGAGGCGCCTTGGCGCGGCGACTACGATGCTATGCACCGTGGTGACATGACACACGCGGAGCACAAGACTCATGTGGCACGCTGGTTCCTCCACAACCCATCTTCGCAAACTGAGAAGACACTAATGCTGTTTCGTGCTTTGGCGCTTGCCAATGCTGGCCAACATGTAGCCATTTTCGAGATCGGCCAGGCTCTCGAGTAGTGGCGAGCGGTGGTCTAACTATGCGCTCAAGCGGACTGTGCGGGAGGAAGTTTCCCGCTAAAATCACACTTCGCGGCCCGCACAGCCGCTTAGCTTAGGCGTTATGTGCAAGAAAACGAAAATAGCGAGCATACGGAAAATTAAATGGACACTACTCTCCTCATACTGGGTTGTTCTGTTTTTGTCATTCTAGGTTAGGGCACGCGACTTTGGTTCTCTTCACCACGAAGTTCGAGCCGAGAGACAGCGAGCTACTCGAAAAGCTAAAGAGCGGTCGAACTGGCTTGTCAAAGACTGGAAATATGTGGAATGGAATAACGGGATTTCATCTTAGCCATAGTCTCGGCTTAGTTCTGTTCGGCGGTCTCTACATTACTCTGGCATTGGAGAACAACAGTTTCCTGAAATCCTCGACGCCCCTGCGTGCCATACCCAGTGACATCCAAACCGATTCCCGCGATCCATCCATCCACGATGCGTGCGTATTGTCGCGTTGATAGATGGGTTGAATTCTGGAGCCGGCTCGGAAACAGGTATGCGTTGGTTTGCAAGTGCGCATGCTTGATCCAAGCAGAAATTGCATCTCGCGTTGGCGCAGTGATCTCAAACTGGACCGGGCGCTGCGTCTTTTGCTGAAGCACTATCGAGCGCGAGGAAATACGATCCGAGGAACCCACATCGCGCACCCGCAACTTCACCAAGTCGCAAGCTCTGAGCTTGCTGTCGATCGCCAGATC
>JAYTEX010000326.1:0-2181 GCA_043734785.1 Pseudomonadota bacterium
CTCGATGACCGTGAACTCACCGGTCGGTGTGATGCTGCCGAGCTGGGCTTCGACACATAAATCATCTGGCACCAATCCCTGCAGTTGCACGGCGATTGATATCTTGAAACCAGACCCGGCAGTCAACGCGTTGGGCGGTCCTTCCGCGAGACGCATCGAGACGTGTGGCCAGCTGGCCTGGATGCGTTGCTTCCAGCTCGCGAGCGCGCGCGCCCCCTGACCACCATGTTCGGCGAGACGTCGCGCCAACTGCGCCGCTGGCGCATAAAAGCGCTCGGTATATTCAATGACCTGTCGTTCGGCGTTGAAACGCGGCAGCACCGTGCGTTGCGATGCTTTCGCGAGTTTGATCCACGACTCGGAATAGCCACGCCCGTTACGCGCGAAATAGCTGGGTTTCGCTTCCTCGAATAACACTCGCAAGATCTCTGCGGCTTCCAGTCGATCGCGATCGGCTGGGTGAGTATTCTTGTCGTGCGCAACGATCCCGTAACCGTTATCCCCGGTGTAGCCTTCCGCCCACCAGCCATCGAGTATCGACAGATGCACGGCGCCGTTGATCGCCGCCTTCATGCCGGAAGTTCCGCTCGCTTCCAACGGATATTCCGGGGTGTTTAGCCAGATATCGACGCCGGTCACGAGTTTCCGCGCGAGCGAAATGTCGTAATTCTCGATCAGGAACAGGCGGCCTTGAAATTCAGGACGCATTGAATATTCGTGCAAGGTACGAATGAGCTCCTGCCCGCCGCCATCCCGGGCGTGAGCTTTCCCGGCATACAACAGAATGACCGGTTTCTCCTCATCGGCCAGTAATTCGGCTAGGCGATTCGGATCGGACAACAACAAAGTCGCCCGCTTATAAGTCGCAAAACGGCGCGCAAAGCCCACCAACATCACGTCGCTTTCTGGTGCAAGACGGCGGAGTTGCTGGCGGATTGCGGCGTCAGACATTCCGTTGCGACGGTACTGATGGGTCAGACGTTCGCGTAGGTAGCTCAGGAGATCGAGCTTCAGCAGTTGTCGAATGCTCCAAAACGTGTGGTCGGGCAGCGCCTCGATTTGTTCCCAGAACTTTGCGTTACACAGCTCGTTGCGCCATTGTCGACCCAGGCGCTGATCGAAGAGGTCGGCCCATGAAGTCGCGAGATAAGTCGGCACGTGCACGCCATTCGTCACGTGATCGATTGGATTCTCATTCGGCGCGATTTCCGGCCACAGGAAACGTTCGTTCGCCGAGGCCACCATTTCGTGCACTGCGCTCACACCGTTGCGGAAGCGCGACCCGCGGAGCGCGAGTGCGGTCTGGTTGAAGCCGAGCGCGTCCAGAGGGCTTTCGCCCAGCGCGAAAAAGCCTTGTTCGCCGATGCCGATGTCTTCGATGAGTTTCGGAAAATATCGACGCATTAAATCGTGCGGAAAGACATCGTGCCCCGCAGCGACGGGAGTATGGGTGGTAAAGACCGTGGCGGCGGCCACCACTTCGAGCGCGCTGTGGAAATCCATGCCACCGCGCATTGTTTCCCGGAGTCGTTCGAGCACCTGGAAAGCGGCGTGCCCTTCATTGATGTGCCACACGGTCGGCTCTAGGCCCAGTGCGCGCAGTGCGCGGACACCACCCATGCCAAGCACAATTTCCTGCGCAAGACGGGTCTCGAGGCCGCCGCCGTACAATTCGCGCGTGATCTGGCGATCCTCTTCGGCGTTGAGGTCGAGATCGGTATCGAGCAGGACGATTTGAATGTCACCCAGGCGGCCGAGCCAGGCGCGGATCGTGACATCGCGACCAAGCAGATCAACGTGCAATCTGAGTGGCTCTCCGGTGTCATCGCTCGCTTCTGCAAATGCGAGATCGCCGCCCCGGATCGGCGCATAGTGCAGATGCTGTTGTCCGTCACCGTCGATCTCCTGACGCAGATAGCCCGCGCGATAGAACAACCCGACCGCAACGAACGGGAGCCGCAGATCGCTGGCTGCCTTGCAGTGATCCCCGGCCAGCACCCCAAGTCCGCCCGCATAGAAGGGCAGGCTTTCGTGCAGTCCATATTCAGCACAAAAATACGCCACCAGATCGCACTCTGGATCGAGTACAGCGCGCACCCGCGCATCGCGTGGTTGCTGTAGATAGGTGTTGTTGGCAGAGATCGCCGCCTCATAATCCTGCATGAAGATTGGATTACGGGT
>JAYTEX010000327.1:0-9346 GCA_043734785.1 Pseudomonadota bacterium
GATAGGGTCGCCCAGGCATTTAAGCGCGCCATTGAGGTATTTGGCAAAGAGGAAATGGCTCGCGAGTGGATGTCCACTCGCTTGCTCGCACTGGGCGACTGTACACCATTGGAGCTGCTGGATTCCAGCGCTGGATACCAAATGGTACTCAACACCATCGGACGCATCGCCTATGGTGCGCCTGCCTAATGCTGGTATGCGTCTCGGTAAAACGCTGCTGGGTCAATTTGACGCTAAGGATACGACTGGTGAAGGCGCTTACCGCTATGGGGGACGTTGGAATAGTGTGGGAGTCCATGCCGTTTATGCCTCCCTCACCCCCGCCACTGCGGTTCTGGAATCGATTGTCCACCTCGGTCGGCTATCAAATCCGGTCGATCGCTACCTAATCTCCATCGAGATTCCTGATGGCCTCTGGAATGATCGCAAGACCGGCGTTGCGCGCGCGAAGGGGTTGCCGGCCCACTGGGATACGATTCCCCCACACCAGGCTACGATGTTATATGGAGATCAGTGGCTCAAAAAGGGAAAGCAGCTCGGCCTGCTCCTGCCTTCGGCAGTGCTGGCGGAGGAGACCAATATTATGCTCAATCCGCACCACCCAGCGATGACGAAAGTCGTTGTCAAGAAATGTCGTCCATTTATTTTTGATCCACGGTTGGGATCAGGAGCTGCGAAGAATTTCTAAATCAAACGTACACCCGCTATCGTTCGGCTTTTAGTCTTTCCTCAGGTTTGCCAGTAATCTCAATAGTTTCGATTTCCCGTCAATAATTCCTATAGTTTTCGGAAGAAGTATTCAGTCTGGGCAGAGCCGGTCACCGTCGTAGTAAGGGTGCGAATTCCAACCATCTCCCCTGCTCTCATCCTTATTAATCTTTAATTTAACGCAGCGACATGGCCGCCTAGCCTTCACCAGCGGCACTATAACTTTTGATATATGTCTTTTGATTAATTGGCAAATCTCTTTTTCAAAACCATACTTCATTTGTTGATTCCAGCTAACTCTAACCCGCCTTTTTGGCGCGTTATTAAAATGGGGGCCGCAGCATGTTTTCCGCGTCGTTGGCTATACATCTGTGGTACCACGGCGAACGCGCAGCTCGTCGCAGTACACCATCGCTTTTGTTTTTTGATCTTTACCCGTCACCCCCTAGGGGGCAGACGTGAGCCAACAAGCCGGTGCTATTTCGGACCTCATCGCCGTTCCCAAAGGCGGCGGTGCGCAAAAAGGTTTGGGCGAAAAGTTCAGCGCCGATCTGCATACAGGCACCGGGAATTTTTCGGTGCCTATCGCATTGCCCGCCGGGCGCGGTGGCTTGCAGCCCCAACTCTCGCTGGGGTTCAGCACAGGGAGCGGCAATAGCCCATTCGGGCTTGGCTGGGCGCTGAGCGTTCCCGGCGTATCGCGGCTCACTTCCAAGGGCATTCCGCGCTATCGCGACGCCACTATCGACGAGCAAGATATTATCGTGCTCTCCGGTGCAGAGGACTTGGTAGAGGTTCAGTCCACCACCGCTGAGCGTGATGCGGGCATCAAGGCCTATCGTCCGCGCACCGAGGGTCTGTTCGCGCAAATCACTCACCACACCCAGGATACCGACCATTGGGAGGTCCGCACCAAGGATGGACTGACCAGCATCTACGGCACGCCGGGCGCGACGCCAATAAATATTGAAGACGACCTGCGCGCAGTCATCGCCGATCCAGACAATCGCCGGAAGGTTTTTGCGTGGCGCTTAACCCAGACCGTCGACCCTTTCGGAAACCGAATCGTCTATGAATACCAGCGCGACAACGCAAAAGATCGCGGCCACAACGGCGAGCAGCTATACCTGCATCGCATCCGGTATGTAGACCACGGTTCGAATGCGGATGACTTTCTGGTCTCGGTCGAATTCCTCTACGACGATATCACCGCGCCAGGGATCGACCCCGAGTTCGCACAGAAGCTCCGCCCCGACCCGTTCTCCGACTATCGCGCAGGTTTCGAGATTCGCACCCAAAGCCGCTGCAAGTGGATCGTCGTGCGCACCCATCCTTTTGCGGACAAGTCCTTGCTTGTTCGTGCGTATGAACTGATCTATCTCGACGAGCAATTGACGGATTCCAGCCAGCTGCCCATGAACGGCGTCTCGTTGCTGAGTCGCATCAATGTCGTCGGTTACCCCGATGGCGATGAGGTCCGAGGCGTGCGCGAGCTGCCCCCTCTGGACTTCCAATATTCGCGCTTCACCCCTGAAGCCCGCAAATTCATTGCGCTTGAAGGTCGGGGGCTACCAGCGACCTCGCTCGGCAACCCCGAGCTTGAGCTCGTCGACCTCTTCGGCCATGGGCTGCCCGACATCATTGAGTTGGGCGGCAACGTGCGCTACTGGCGCAACCTTGGACAGGGCCGTTTCGACATGCCGCGCAATTTTGCCGACGTGCCCTCGACATGGAATCTCTCTGATGCGGGGGTCCAGTTGCTCGACGCGAACGGCGACGGCCGCGCCGACCTGCTGGTCACCGCCGGTGACATGGCGGGCTACTACCCGCTCGACTTCCGCGCGCGGTTCAGCCGAAAATCCTATCAGCCCTATAAGCAAGCGCCCAGCTTCAATCTCGAAGACCCGGAAGTCCGCCTGCTTGACCTGACCGGTGACGGCGTCACCGACGTCCTGCGCTCGGGCGCCTCCTTCGAATGTTTCTTCAACCACCCCACCGAAGGCTGGTCGTCCAAGCGAACTGCCCGCGTCGCGCGCGAGAGGCTCGATACTTTCCCCGACGTCAGCTTCGCCGATCCGCGCGTCAAATTCGCGGATTTGTCCGGCGATGGATTACAGGACATCGCCGTCGTCTATCAGGGTCGCATCGACTATTGGCCCAACCTGGGATACGGGCGATGGGGGCACCGGATCGTCACCCAAATTCCCGGTGGCCTACCGATCAATTTCGACCCCCAGCGGGTCCTCCTGGGCGACGTAGATGGAGACGGCATCGCCGATCTCTTATACATCTCCGATCGTGAGGTCATGCTCTGGATCAACCGTACCGGCAACAGCTGGAGCGAACGCCGCACGATTCGCGGCACTCCTGCGGTCAACACCATGGTCAGCGTGCGCTTAACCGATCTGCACGGCAGCGGCGTCCCCGGCATACTGTGGACGCGCGACGCGGCCGGCAGCGGCCGTCCCCAGCATTTCTTTCTGGATCTGACGGGTGGGCACAAGCCCTATTTGCTGACTCGCATGGACAACCACCTCGGCGCGGTGACCGAAGTGAGCTATGCGCCGTCCACGCAGTTCTATCTGCGCGACCAGGATGCGCCCGCCCCCGACACACGCTGGCGCACCACGCTGCCCTTTCCCGTATATGTGGTGGAGCGTGTCACCGTCAACGACGAACTTTCCAACGGCACCCTGACCACCGAATACCGCTACCACCACGGCTACTGGGACGGCGTAGAGCGCGAGTTTCGCGGCTTTGGCATGGTCGAGCAGATCGACACTCAAGTCTTCGCGGCCTACACTGGGCGCGGCCTCAAGAGCGACGATGCAGCGCTGGCTAAACTGTTGAGTCAGCAGAGTTACTCGCCGCCGTTACTGACCCGCACCTGGTTTCACCAAGGCCCCGTGGACCCACCAGACGATAGCCCCTGGCGAGAGTTCGATGGCTGGCGCGAATACTCGCCGCATGACCGCAACCTGCTCGATCACGTCGCGGGCATCGACAAATTTCTAAACGACCTGGGGCCAAACTCGGGCCGCGCCCAGCGCGATGCCCTGCGCGCGTTGCGAGGCAGCGTGCTTCGCACCGAACTTTATGCACTGGACGGTTCCCCGCTCCAGGAACGGCCCTACACCGTCACAGAGCAGGCCTATGCGCTGCGCGAGGAACCAGCAGCTCCGGGTGGCAAACGTGTCTTTTTTCCGTTCGCCGTCGCCAGCCGCACCACGCAATGGGAGCGCGGCGATGACCCAATGACCCAGTTCTCGTTCACCGCCGACCATGACGACGTCGGCCAGGCGCGGCGACAATTGGCGGTGGCCTGCCCGCGCGGGTGGCTTACCTTAATGGACCGGCCAGCACAGCCCTTTCTCGCAACGCTGAGCGCAACAAGCTTTGCTCACCCGGCAACGGGCGGACCTTACATCCGGGATCGTGTCGCCCGCTCGCGCAACTACGAAGTCACCCACACGCTCGGCGAGACAGTGGCTGATTTCATCTCCATCGTCGAGGAAGACGCCCACCCCAAGCGCCTGATCGCCGAAACCCTCAGCTTCTTCGACGGCGAGGCCTACACCGGTCTGCCGTTCGGGCAAGTCGGCGCATTCGGTGTGGCCGTACGTGGCGAAGCCCTGGTGCTGACAGAAGACATCCTGGCCCAAGCCTACGGCGCAGACCGCCCTGTCTACCTGGATCCCACTCATCCGTTCACCGGAGGCCCCGACTATCCCGAAACTTTCGTCACCGCGATGCCGCTGCTCGCGGGCTACGTTTTTCATGACGGCGCTACTGGCTCGCCTCAGTCCCGCGGGTGGTTCGTCCAGACCACTCGCAGCCGATACGACTTCCAGAGCGCAGCACCTCCCGGCCCAGGCCGCGGTCTGCTCTTAACCCAGAAGGATCCGCTGGGCAACGAGACGCGTATCGACCAATACCTGTATGACTTGCTACCCACACAGACCACCGGGCCGACCCGCCTGACCGCGAAGGCGGGCTACAACCTGCGTGTGATGCAACCCGAGCGCGTCACCGACGCCAACGGCAACGTGAGCGAAGTCAGATTCTCGCCGAGCGGCCTGGTCACCGACACCTTCGTTCGCGGCAAGCCGGACACGCAGCCCAGTGACCGCCGCAACGCCGGCGATGGTCAGTCGCCCAGCGTGCACATGGAGTATGGCCTGAGAGCCTTTTACGATTCCAAGCGCGCCGATCCGCTCCACCCGCAGCCCGCATTCGTACGCGCGATCCGCCGCGTATTCCACGACAGCGATCCCGATGACACCGGCGAAACCATAGAGGCTCGCGAATACTCCGACGGATTTGGCCGCCTGCTGCAAACCCGCACGCAAGGCGAATCTGTGCGCTTCGGCGACGCGCGTTTCGGTGGCGGCGATGCCGTGTTGCCGGAGGACCAGAACAGCCCATCCAGCAACGCCGTCGTCGGGATTGAAAACACCCGTGCCGATGCTCCCAACGTCATCGTCAGCGGCTGGCAGCGCTACGACAACAAGGGCCAGGTCGTCGAAAAATTCGAGCCTTACTTCGACGCGGGGTGGCAATATGTCGCGGCGCGCGATGAACCCAAGGGCCAGTCGGTCACGATGTTCTACGACGCGCGCGGGCAGGCGATCCGCACGCTCAATCCGGACGGCTCGGAACAGCGCGTGGTTCATGGCATTCCGCTGGACCTGGCCGATCCGCCGCTCTCGCCGTTGCATACTGCAAAATTCCGCCCCACGCCGTGGGAGGCCTACACCTACGATGCCAACGACAACGCGGGCCGCACGCACGCAGGCGAGTCGCCGCACACCAGCTATCCACACCACTACAACACCCCGGCCAGCATCGAGGTCGATGCCCTCGGGCGCACCGTGCGCGCAGTGGCGCGCCACCGCAATCCACCGCTGACCGACGGCAGCTTGCCGCCGATTGAAGCGCATATCACCCGCTCGACCTACGACATCCAGGGCAACCTGCTCAGCATCCGTGACGCGCTGGGGCGGCTGGCCCTCAAGTACTGCTATGACCTCGCCAAACACCCGCTGCGCACCGAAAGCATCGACGCCGGGCGCAAACAGGCAGTGCTCGACGCCGCCGGTAACCTGCGGGAAAGCCGTGACGCGAAGCGCGCATTGATACTCCACGCCTATGAGGTGCTGAACCGCCCTACGCACCTCTGGGCGCGCGACGCGGCCGGCGAAGACATCACGCTGCGCCAGCAATTGCGCTACGACAGCGACCCTGCGCAACCGGGCAAAGAAGCGGACCGCAACCTACTCGGTAAACTCGTTCAGCATCACGACGAGGCGGGCGTCGTCACCGTCGCCGGGTACGACTTCAAGGGCAACGTTCTGGGTTCCATGCGCCAGGTGCTGTCCGATGCGTTCATGCTGTCCAATTTCAAAGCCCACGTCGACGGCACCGATTGGGACTTGAAGGCGCCCCGCGTGGACTGGGCCAGCCTCAACGGCGTGTCGCTCGACCAGACCCCGTATGCAACCCGCTCCGCCTTCGATGCGCTGGGCCGGGTGAAGTGGAGCGAATACCCCGAAGCCCGCAACGAGCAGGGCCAGCCCGAGCGCTACCGACTGCGACCCGACTACAACCGCGCAGGGGCGCTGGAGAGCGTCGATCTGCTGGGCCCGCTCGGCGCTGACGACACCGGCCCGAGCCAGCCCTACGTGCAGCGCATCGCCTACAACGCCAAGGGCCAGCGCACCCTCATCGCCTACGGAAATGGGCTGATCACGCGCTACGCCTACGACACTGCCACTTTCCGCCTCGCGCGCCTGCGCACCGACAGGCTCGATCCGAGCCCCGCCAATCCGCCCGGCTATCAGCCCAAAGGCGCGCCGCTACAAGACATCGCCTACGGCTACGATCTGGCCGGTAACATCCTCAACATGCTCGACCGCACGCCGGGCTGCGGCGTGGCCAACAACCCCGAGGCCATCTTTAACCAGGGCCCGTTGCGCGAACTGCTCAGCAAAGGCGACGCGCTGCTGCGCTGCTTTGACTACGACCCGCTGTATCGCCTCACGTCGGCCACCGGGCGAGAGAGCAAGGGCATCCCCAGCCCGCGCCCCTGGAGCGACGACGCGCGCGAAGGCTACAACAGCGGCAAGCAAGGCACCCCCGATCAGGACAACGCACCTAATCTCACGTCAGTCTACTGGGAAGAATACGCCTATGACGCAGGTGGCAACATGCTCACCATGCGCCACAACCAGAGCGTGCAACAAGGCGGCACAGCCGGTTGGAACGTCGCCTGGTCGCGCTGTTTCGGCATGGATGGCCGGAGCCCCCAGCAATGGCAAGTCGAAAGCGCCGGCCATGGGGTGGGCGACTGGACCCACCCGCCCAGCAATCGCCTCACCCATGTGCAAGAGCGCGCCAGTGGCGTGCCGGCCCTGCCGAGCGTGGCGCAAAGCCACTTTTACGATACCAACGGCAACATGGTGCGCGAGCAGGGCGCGCGGAACTTCGAATGGGATTACGCCGACCGCATGAAAGTCTTCCGCAATCAGGTAGATACCAGCACGCCGACGATCTACGCGCTCTATCTCTATGACTCCGGCGGGCAGCGGGTGAAGAAGCTGGTGGTGAACGGCAACCGCTATCGCACCACGACGTATTTGGCGGCCGCATTCGAGCACCATGCCGAACACGACAAACTAACCGGAGGTGTCAAGACCGAGAACTGCTCGCTGCAGGTGATGGACGATAAGAGCCGCATCGCCATCGTGCGTGTTGGCGATGTCTTCGGCGGCGATGGCGCGCAGGAGCATCCGGTGCAGTATCACCTCGGCGACCACCTGGGCAGCAGCGGGTTGGTGATCGGTGGCAACGGCGAGTGGATTAATTGCGAGGAATTCTTTCCGTATGGGGAGACGAGTTTCGGGAGTTTTGGACGAAAGCGCTACAGATTTTCTCAAAGGGAGAGAGATGAAGAAAGTGGACTCCAGTACCATGTGCATAGATTCTATTGCTCGCATATTGCGAGGTGGATCGCCCCCGATCCGGCAGGCGCAATCGATACGTTGGGGTTGTTCATATACTGTAGTGATAATCCCGTCAACTCGACTGATAACTCTGGCCTCAGTATATGGGATGATCTCATAGATGGCGCGTCAACCATAAGCGAATCAATAAAAGGGCTGGCAGCAGCAAGCGGTACGCGCGTCGTAGACGATGCTAACAATACGTTGGATAGTTTGGGTGTTGGAGCCGGTGGCGCAATTCGGGGGGGCGTTCAACTAGGAGCGGGGATACTAGCCACATCCTCTTCGACCGCGATCGATCTCGTCGGAGGTGCTTTAGCGATAGGGCCAAATACGGCAAGAGGACTCGACGACGGTGGGAAAGCTATCGGAATAGGGGCAGCACGCATATCTGTAGCAACCACTTTAGACGACGCACTTTTAGGCGCTGCACAAGTCTCGGGCGGAGTTGCCGTAGGCGCACTGGTTGCAATATCTGCACTTTCTATTGCGCACGGGGCGCAGATATCCGGGCGCTTAGATCTGCAAGGGATGAGTTCCGGTCAGGCGATAAGAACAGCCAATGCCTATGGTAGCGAGTTCGAAACTGTCGTAATGCGTGATCAACAAAGTATTCTTACCGAGGTCATTGATCAAGTTTCTGTTACGCCATTGACTGCTGCCCCTCAGCCGGGTCAGCCCTTACAGACTCTTGGATATCGCGTTCGGCTCGATTCAGTACAGCGCTCACGTCTTACTAATGAGTTAGCTCTGACTGACGCTAAGTCGACCCCCAATGCGCCTCTAACCCGCAATCAGAGAGTAGGGTATCCGCTAATCCAAGAGTTTGGTGCAGTCGTTAGAGGGGACAATGGCGGGGCAGCGTTGCCCGCGGGGATGGTTATACCCCCAACGCCAGTGCAGATAATTCGACCCTCGACTATTCACTTTCTGGATACCGTGAAAGCTCAAGTCTTTTCGAACGCAGCCGCAGCTGGTTCATCAACAGGCAAATGAGTTCCGCTCAAATTCACGAACTCAAACAGCCGGGGGCAGGGAAGTCTTGCATCTTGCGCCCTCAATCTAAGTGCAGCTCGCTTCCGACGAAGCGTTAGAGCCTAACGGAATATGCCCTACCCAATCGAACTTAACGATACCCCACTTGCTAACCTCCACATCTTCATTACGGGTGAGGCTGGCTCGCTGAACACGGCTAGCAGAGGTAGTTGTTCGGGCGGATTACCATGAGCTTCGCGATTTTCGTAGACGCGACGGCGCTCTCTATCGGGAGTTTCTTTATCCTTGGCGTCACGCCTGTCTGGTTGGCTGCAAGCTCGGTTCAAAAGCTGGAGCTCAAGCCCGGAACGTATGAATTCGTTCAACCGAATGGAGCTGTCCCACTCGCAAGTTTTCAGGTAAATGCCGATGGCAGTCTCACGCTGCCCGTCGGTGCGTTCATGAGCTTTAACGAGCAGGACCGAGTGCTAAAGCTTGTAGGCTATCCGATCACACTTGACGCGACCGCGCTGAAGGTCACTATGGGTTCCTTCCAACTCGAGAACCTCACCGGCTGGAGACCAACGGACGTGACACACCTGCTGCGTTTGATGCCGCAAAGCTACCGCGTGGTGCAGCCCAACGGCGTGGTTGAGGCAGCG
>JAYTEX010000328.1:0-5681 GCA_043734785.1 Pseudomonadota bacterium
CAGGCCACATACACATCCGGCAAAAAGTGCATTTCCACTTTGATCACGCCATCGCCCTGGCAGGCTTCGCAGCGTCCGCCTTTCACATTGAAACTGAAACGCCCCGGCAGGTAGCCGCGGGTACGCGCTTCCGGCACGGCAGCGAATAGATCACGGATCGGCGTGAACAGGCCGGTATACGTCGCGGGATTCGAGCGTGGGGTGCGGCCAATGGGGCTTTGATCGATATCGACCACCTTGTCGAAGTTCTCAAGCCCTTCGTGGCGCACAAAGGGCGCGGGTTCGAGGCTGGCGCCGTTTAATTCACGCGCACACAGGTGATAGAGCGTATCGTTCACAAGGGTCGACTTGCCTGAGCCGGACACGCCCGTCACGCACACCATTAGGCCGCAGGGGATCTCAAAATCGACCTCGTGCAGATTGTTACCGTTCGCGCCGAGTAGCTTGAACAAGCGCAGAGGATCGACAGGTGTCCGGCGCTCAGGCACCGCGAT
Source organism: Pseudomonadota bacterium (assembly GCA_043734785.1). Taxonomy (GTDB): domain Bacteria; phylum Pseudomonadota; class Gammaproteobacteria; genus CAIKBL01. Next base: position 495 of record JAYTEX010000328.1, read on the forward strand.
TCGACGTCGACCTGAAAGATACTGCCCAGTCAGCGATTCGCTGCTGGCTTCGATATCCGCCGGTGTCCCTTGCGCCACCACCCTGCCGCCATGCACGCCAGCCCCTGGGCCCATGTCGATCACATGATCGGCAAGCCGGATCGCCTCTTCATCGTGCTCGACCACGATCACCGTATTGCCGATGTTGCGCAGATGCAGCAGCGTGTCGAGCAGGCGTTGGTTGTCACGCTGGTGCAGACCGATCGAGGGTTCGTCAAGGATGTACATCACGCCCACCAGGCCGGCGCCGATCTGGCTGGCTAGACGAATGCGCTGCGCTTCACCGCCAGACAGCGTGTCGGCGCTGCGATCAAGCGTGAGATAGTCGAGTCCGACATTGACCAGGAACTGTAGCCGCAGCTTTACTTCCTTGACGATCTTGGACGCAATCTCGCCACGTTTGCCCGGGAGATTGAGTCGCGCGAAGAACTCTAGTTCAGCGCTGATCGGCAGCGAAGTCACCGCTGGTATTGGGTGTTCGGCAATAAAGACATGCCGCGCACTGCGGTTGAGCCGCGTGCCCGCGCAGTCCGGACACGGCTTGGAGCCGAGGAAACGGGCCAGATCCTCGCGCACCAGATTCGATTCGGTTTCCTTGTAGCGCCGTTCCATGTTCGGTAACACGCCTTCGAATGGATGCTTGCGGGTGTAGTTGCGTCCACCAGAGGTCAAATAATTGAACGCAATTTCTTCCTTGCCGCTGCCGTACAAAATCGCCTTCTGCACCGCCGCGGGGAGCGTCTGGAAAGGCGTATCAAGTTCAAAATGGTAATGTACGGCCAAGGCGTTGATGAGCTGAAAGTAATGGGCGTTGCGCCGATCCCAGCCATGAATTGCACCCGCCGGCAAACTAACCCCCGGGCGTTCTACCACGCGGTCCGGATCGAAGAACTGGCTAATACCCAACCCATCGCAACTCGCGCAGGCCCCATGCGGGTTGTTGAACGAAAACAAGCGCGGCTCGAGTTCGTTAATGCTGTAGCCACATATCGGACACGCGAACTTCGCGGAGAACAGCAGCTCAGCCCGTTTGGGATCATCGATAAACTGAACTTTCGCGACCCCTTCACCAAGCTTGAGCGCGGTTTCGAAGGATTCGGCGAGGCGCGATTGGTTGTCGCCACCTACTTTGAGGCGATCGACTACCACATCGATGTCATGTTTCTTGTTAAGCGCGAGCGACGGCGGATCATCGAGGGTCACCACTTGTCCATCCACCACTGCGCGGACAAAGCCCTGCCGTGCAAGTTGTTCGAATACCTGCTGATGTTCACCTTTACGGCTTTTGACGACTGGGGCGACGATCATCAGGCGCGTCTCAGGCGGCAGCGCTAAGGCCTGATCGACCATTTGAGACACCGTTTGCGCTTCCAGGATTTCATCGTGATCCGGGCAGCGCGGCTCACCGACCCGCGCGTACAATAAGCGCAGGTAATCATAAATTTCGGTGATAGTGCCGACGGTGGAACGTGGATTGTGCGAAGTGGATTTCTGTTCGATGGCAATCGCGGGCGACAATCCCTCGATGTGATCGATGTCGGGTTTTTCCATCATCGACAGAAACTGCCGCGCATAGGCCGACAAGGATTCCACGTAGCGGCGCTGACCTTCGGCATAGATAGTGTCGAACGCGAGCGAAGATTTCCCGGAGCCAGACAGGCCCGTGATCACGATGAGCTTGTCACGCGGCAGATCGATATCGATGTTCTTGAGATTGTGCGTGCGCACGCCGCGCAGAGAGATGGTATCCATCGGTTCTAGATCCAGTGCAAGGCGGCAACTCAGTTTAGCTAAGTTGGGCCCAGTTGAACGAGAGGAACCGTCGCCGACTCGCGTTGCAGTAGCGAGCGGAAACGGCAAACGATTACTATACGGGCTTTAACTTACCTGCGGCAAAGCAAACCTACCTTGTCTACTCCCGAACACATGACTCCGAGCGAACTGCGCACTGCAATTGCGCTCGCCGCCGCATTTTTCCTGCGCATGCTGGGGCTGTTCATGGTCTTGCCTGTGCTTGCCTTGTATGCCGATCACATGCCCGGCGCGACTTCACTGTATGTCGGCTTGGCCCTTGGGCTTTACGGCTTTTCGCAAGCAGCGCTGCAGATCCCGTTCGGACGCTGGTCGGATCGGATCGGGCGCAAACCTGTGATCGCCATCGGCCTTGGGATCTTCACGCTGGGCGGCTTGGTCGCGGCCCAAGCCGAGCATATTTTCACCGTCATCCTCGGTCGGACCCTGCAGGGCGCAGGCGCCGTCTCGGGCGCCACCTTGGCGCTGGCCGCTGATCTCACGCGCCCGGAACAACGTACCAAGACCATGGCCATCATCGGCATCAGCATCGGTGCGGCATTTACGCTGGCGTTCGTGCTCGGACCGATCATTGACGCACACTACGGTCTGCGTGGAGTGTTCCTGGCCGGCGCGCTCACTGGAATCGGGGCGCTGGCGCTGATTGTGTTCGCCGTTCCGAAGGCGCCACCGATGCAAACGATCGTCATCACCTCCGCGGCCGCCACTTCTGGCGAATTGCGGGCGCTGTACTTCGGTGTGTTATGCCTGCACTTGGTGTTGGCCGCGAGCTTCGTCTCCATCCCGTTAGTGCTGGTGCAGGATCTGGCCTTGCCCAAGGCGGCACATTACACCGTCTATGTGCCCGCCCTGCTGTTGTCCTTGCTCATCATCGGGCCGCTGCTCGGGCGCTCGCATCGCGGCGGCTTGACTAACGCGGTTTTTCCTGGAGCGATCGCCTGCCTCGTGACAGCAGAATGTCTGTTATGGCTCATGCCGGCAACCCGCACCGGCGTGATTGCCACACTCACCCTATTCTTCGCCGGCTTCAATTTCCTGGAGGCCTCGCTACCCAGCATGATCTCGCGCGCGGCCCCCGTGTCCAACAAAGGCGCCGCGCTCGGCACGTATGCCACTGGTCAATTCGTGGGCACTTTTCTCGGCGGCTTAATGGGGGGGGTGGCGGCCAGTCTGTTCGGCAGTCACGGCGTATTCGCCGCTGCCGGGTTGCTCGCCTTGATTTGGCTGCTGATGTCCCGGCATGCGGCGTTTGCTTTGGGGACTTCGGGTATTTCCGGGCGGCAGTAAATTGCTGCCAAACGATAGCGTCCCATCGTTTGGCACTCTTTTGGGTGGCGCGCTCCCCGCCGACTCTTTAGAATCCTCCAGTGCAGCATGGAGGCTGCATTCTATTCACCAATACGGAGAACACCCATGGCACGCGGACTCAATAAAGTCATGCTGATAGGCAATCTCGGGGCCGATCCCGAGATTCGCTACACCACCGGCGGCAGCGGCAGCGCCGTCGCCAATCTGCGACTCGCAACTCCCGATTCCTGGCGCGATAAAGAATCCGGGGAACAGCAGGAACGCACCGAATGGCATCGCGTGGTGTGCTTCGGGCGCCTGGCCGAGATCGCCGGCGAATACCTTAAAAAAGGATCGCAGATCTACATAGAAGGCCGGCTACAAACTCGCAAATGGCAGGACAAGGAGGGCCACGAACGCTCCTCCACTGAGATTGTCGCCAATGAAATGCAAATGCTCGGCGGTCGCGGTGCGGGTGGTGGCACGGGTGGCACGAGCGGCGGCGGCTTCGAAGCCAGCGCACCACGCGAATCCGGCGGCGCTCGCCAACGCAGTGGCGCTCCGGCGCCCGCTGCCGCGACGCCGATACCGGATGGGGTATTCGACGACGACATTCCGTTTTAGACCCCGGCAGCGCAGACCGTCAAAATCCCGGATAACAGCGCACGTATCCGGGATTTTTACCGAATATCAGGCGCCCCTGAAGCCTGAACTTGCGCCCGGCCGGTAATGATGAGGTTTAATGTTCGCGCCGACCTCGGACTTCGTCATCCCCCTGACTGTCCTTGTTGAGTGCGCCGCGCATACTCGCCTTCAGCGCGGCGACCTACGCTTGAGATCGGCTTCCAGCATGCTCGTGTCCCGCCTCGTGCCCAGCAGTGCATCGCGTTCATTCAAGCGCGGCCACAGAGCCTTGCGCACGTCTTCCGGTAACACATTTTCGAGATACTCGAGTGCGGTTCCGCTCAGATTGCGATCGGAACTCGCCACGGCTTGCAGCGCAAGCGACAAGGCTTCGCGATCGAGCACGAGCCCGAGCAGTGTAAAAACGTGCTCCATGCTGTAGTTGAGGGGCGATTGCGCGGGACTCGGGGCGGCCATCAAATCTTCTGGTAAATCGATCTCGATCTGCAGATCCTGTGTCGACCAGGTCGTCTGATCGACATTCACTTCACGCTCAATGGCCGCATACACGCGCGACTCCGCAATTTTCATATAGGGATCCCGCGCGCGCATACGGGCCAGCGCACGCGCGCAGCTATAGCGGATATTGAATTCCTCTTCCTCGAGACCGTCCATCAGCACGGCCGTCGCGCGCGCGTTATGCACGACTTCCAACACGCTCGGCAGGCGTTGCCGGGCGGCGAGGGACAAATCCGGATTCGACAGCGCATCGGAAAGGCTCCCGATAATCTGCGGCGCCATCCACCGCAACTCCATGCGCACGTCTTCCGCGAGGGCATCGGACTCTAGCAGAGGGATCAAAGCGGGCACCAGCCGAGGGTCCATGAAGCGGCCATGCAGACAGAACTTGATGCGCGCGAAGTCTCCCGAACTCAATTCGATGATCGCCTTCGCCAGCGCTTCGGCATTCGGATCCGCACTCAGTTCAGCGCGTGGCACACGCCTCGACAACGGGCGTTGAACGGCGCCTTTGCGTGCCAACTTCATCTGTCGGATGCGCAGCATCAATAACGCGCGCTCCGAACTCGGCGATGCTTCAGCCAGGGTATGGCGCGTCGTCGCATCCAGTACTTCATCTTCGCTGAGGTTGATCGCGCCCGCACGCAGGCTGTCCGCCAGTTGTTCGATGTAACCGCGATAAAGACGCAGCACCAGCAGCAGGATCACCAACGCGCACAGGATGGCAACGCCCGCCAACAAGCGCGGCTGTAACGTTGGCACCACCAGCAGTAACCCTAAGAGCAACCCGCTGCCCAGCAAGTCGCCCACGCGATCAGAGGCCACATCGATGATGGCCTTGGTGGGGCGTTTGGTCAGCGGCGGCAGCGGCGTGTAGAGCAATTCAAACGCCGCGCGGAAAAAGGA
>JAYTEX010000329.1:0-3008 GCA_043734785.1 Pseudomonadota bacterium
TGCGCTTTGGCCTCTGTTTCGGTGAGACCAACCCACGCCACTTCTGGATCGGTATAGGCGACGAAAGGGATCACCCGCGCGTCGAAGCTGGCCTTGTGACCAGCCGCCACTTCGGCGGCGACCTTGCCTTCGTGGCTGGCCTTGTGCGCGAGCATAGGGCCTTGGGTAACATCGCCGATCGCGAAGATATGCGACACATTGGTCCGCAACTGGCGGTCGGTCGTGATGAACCCACGTTCATCGACAGTGACACCCGCCGCCTCTAGGCCCACGAGCTTGCCATTGGGACGCCGTCCGACGGCGACGAGCACCCTGTCGAACGCGGCTTTGGCCGGTGCATCCTTGCCTTCAAAGGTCACTTCCAGCGCCTGTGGTGTGGCGATCACTCCGGTCATTTTGGTGCCGGTGTAAATGGCCGCGAGCAGCCCTTTCAAACGCTTTTCCAGCGGTCTTACCAAATCACGATCGACTCCCGGCAGCAATCCCTCCGTCAGTTCGACCACGCTGACCTGGCTGCCGAGTTCAGCATAAACCATGGCCATTTCAAGCCCGATGATGCCACCACCGATCACCAACAGACGCGCCGGGATGTCCAGTAGGGCGAGTGCGCCGGTGGAATCCATCACGCGCGGGTCATCATAGGGGAGACCTGGCAGGCGCACAGGCTCAGAACCCGCCGCGATGATGGCCTGCTTAAAAGTGAGTTCGGTCACGCCTGCGCCCGTCGTCACCTGCAGACTGGTGGGCGAGGTGAATACCCCCTGGCCGTTGACCACGGTGACCTTGCGCTGTTTGGCCAGCGTTTGCAGACCGCCCGTCAATTGGCCGACGACTTTCTCTTTCCAGGTGCGCAGTTTGTCGAGTTCAATTCTGGGTGCGCCGAACACGATGCCGTGGGGTGCCATCTCGCGCGCATCGCTGATGACTTTGGCCGCATGTAGCAGGGCTTTGGACGGAATGCAGCCCACATTCAAACACACGCCACCGAGGCTCGGATCACGTTCGACCAATGCCACCGTCAAGCCGAGATCTGCCGCGCGAAAGGCCGCCGTATAACCGCCGGGACCGGCGCCGAGAACCACGAGATCGACATTCATTTTGGACCCCTCCTAGTGGGTGGTTTGCGGGGCGCGGCGCGCGTGCTCGAATCGGCGCGCGTGCTCGAAGTCCGGTGCACGGGCGTGGCGCGATGCGTGTTCGCGGCGCGTGGCGCGGGTTTCTTCTTCGGTGCGGATTTCTTGTGCGGCACGGGCGGGCGCGGCGCGACAGGTTTAGGATTGGCGCGGAACAGTATCAGGATCTGGCCGATGATATTGACCACGTCAGCGTTCATTTGCGTTGCGATTTCGTTGCTGACCTGTTCGCGCGACTCCCGCTCGACACCGCGCAGCCGGATCTTGATCAATTCATGTGTCGCCAAGGCTTCATCGATGGCGATGATTACGGCCGGCGTCAAGCCATGCTGTCCCAGTAGCACGCTGGGCTTCAACGGGTGGGATCGGGCGCGCAGGGCGCGCCGCTCGGTAGCGCTAATCATCCATTCAATTCCTTCCCTAGTAGCAGTCGTTTGATAGGCGCGACAAAGTGGTGGTGCATAACGCGCTCGTCAGATGCCCGCGCGCCTCGGTACACTGCCAGTTGTTCGCAACGGCCATTTCCGCGCGCACCGTTTGCCAAACCATCTTGGTCGATCATAACGATTCTATTGAGCCTTAATTCCGGTTTTCCCGCAATGCATCGGCGACTTTTAATAAACCTTTGGCAGGGTTTCCGCCTGGCCTTTTTGCGTCCTGCGCGACCGCAACCCAGCGTGGGGCAGTTGCTGGTGCTGCTCGCGTTAGGGTGGGGCTTTGCCTTCCTTGCCGATTGGCGTCAAGCGCCGGAAAGCGCACAACTCGCGCCCTGGGGGGTACTCGCAGAGGCGGCGCGCGGTTACTTCTGGCTGCTGGTGATTGGCTTGATCGCGGCCTTGGACCGCGGTCGCCTGGCGTTTTTATCATTGGCAGTGGCGCTGGCCGCGGCGGATGTGGCGGTATGGGTGCTCTGGCTCGGGCTGGTCACGCTATGGCCGCATGTCGCGCCGGCCAGTTTTGGCACTGCGAGTCCTTACCTGTGGCAAGCCGTATTCGCCTGGCAGGTCGCGATTTTTCTGCCCGCACTGCAGGCCACGCGAGGTCTACTGGGTCTGACCGGCCTTTGTTATGCCGGGCTCTACGCGGTGGGTCTTTACGCCAACCTCCATCTGCTGCCGGATTATCCACTGTTCGAAGCGAATTTGACGTCGAAAGTGGCAGCCCTCGATATTGAGGATACCTATTATCGTCAAGCAAGTTTGTTGCGCCGTGAGCTGGCGCAGGTGGTGCCGGGCACTCCGGGTCGCAGCGAGCTTTTCGTGGTGACTTTTGCCGGGTTTGGCGAGGAGGATGTTTTCAAACGCGAAGCGCTGCAGGTCGGTCGTATTCTCGGTGCCCGTTTTGGCGCCGAATCGCGCGTGGTGCGACTCATCAATAATCGCGCGACACTCGCCGAGCTTCCGCTGGCTAATCGCGCCAATCTGACCGAGGTGTTGCGCACGCTCGCCATGAAGATGCAGGACGAGGATATTCTTTTCCTTTTCATGACCTCGCATGGTTCGGAGGATGGGGAATTCGCCATCAAGCTGGGCGATCTCGGATTGAATTCATTGCATCCGGCGCAACTCCGCGCGGCGCTGGATGCCGCCGGTATCCGATGGCGTGTGGTCGTGCTCTCCGCGTGCTATTCGGGCCAGTTCATCCAGGCCTTGCAAAGCCCCGCGACCTTGCTCATCACGGCAGCCGCGAAGGATAAGGCCTCGTTTGGCTGCGCGCATGAGAACGCATGGACCTATTTCGGTGAAGCCTATTTCGAACAAGCGCTCGATGAGACGGCTTCTTTCACGGCCGCATTCGCGCGCGCGCAGGCCATCATTGGAGCGCGCGAGAAGAGGGAAGGTAAGGAAGCCTCCGAGCCACAGATGAATGTCGGGG
>JAYTEX010000330.1:0-4796 GCA_043734785.1 Pseudomonadota bacterium
GCTGGCGATCGTTGGCGCGAGCGCATGGGATTGTGCCGCAGCCGATTGGACGAGCAAGGCTGCTCACCCGGCCAATGACAGGAAGGTGCCTGACGGCTACGTCTCGATAGCGCGACAAAGCGCGATCCCGCCAGTGATTCTGTTCTCTGTCGCGCTGCAGGAATCGGAAATGATGTTTGGGGGCAAGCAGATCCTGCCGTGGCCCTGGACGCTCAATGTGAAGGGAATGCCATATCGCTATCCAACCAGAATCGCGGCAGAAACCGCACTGAAATCTTTTCTGAATGGGAAAACTACGCTCGTCGACATCGGCTTAATGCAAGTGTGTTGGCATTATTTCGGTGACCGATTGCGTTCGCCGGATCTGGCATTGGAACCCTACTGGAATCTTCGCGTCGGCGCGTCGATCCTTCGTGATCATTTTCTGGAGACAGCAAACTGGTTTGTGGCGATCGGTCGTTATCACTCGCCTGGCGATCCGAATCGCGCGAACAACTACGCAAATAGCGTCATGGCACGTGTAGCGAGAACGCTCAATGCCTAATTCCGTATTCCTCCCGTTGAAGGCTACTTCCCCTTCCGCACCTCACGCGGATTTCAAGCCTTCAGTGTTGCGGCGATGGCCTACCAGCCGGCTTGTCGCCGCCTTTTTATTCTTTGTGTCGGCAACCTCACACGCCGCCACTGTGGTGATTTATGACTCCGGGCAAACGGTTCCCATCTCCCAATTTCTCGCGCCGGCTTTTCAGAATAGCAATGCAGGCCAAGGGACACCCGTGAGGCCTGTGGCACCCTATCCTGCACGCGCACCGATGCCCGTTACGTTTCCCGTGCGTACGGCGAGTATGAGCCCCGGAAAACTGCAGCCCACGATGCCTGCCGCGAAGCTTCAATCTTGGTTACCCACCGCGGTGTTTTTAATCGGCACGGATAATATGTCAAAGGAGTGGATTGTCCGAAATCGCGATTTGCTCGCGAAACAAAGAGCGGCTGGGATTGTGGTTCACGCCGACAACATCGACGCGTTCCGCTCGATTCAAACGCTTGGGCGCGGTCTGCCGATGGCGCCCAGTTCCGCGGAAGACCTGGCTAAACGTCTGAGACTTACTGTCTATCCGGTGCTCATCCGGCCTGACGGAGTGATCGTCCAATGAAAGCCAGACGCTCCAACCGTGCCGTGGGTCGCCCAGTGCAGATGGATACCCTACGCCCATTTTGGTTATTGCCTCCATTCGATCAACACGGTAGCCACATGTTGATATTCGGCGCTACTCGGTCTGGCAAATCCGTTCTTTCAGGAAGTCTATTCAGAAACACGGTACGTCGTGACGGCAGGGGATCGTGAGCCAAGACTACGCCATGGAAGCGTTGCTGCGTCCTCCAGTGGAATTTTGGAGTGCATTGACGGCCGTACTTTGTGCAGGGGTCGCTTGTTTCGCGCCGTGGGCACTAATGATGCCAGATGGGGTTGGCTACATCACCGCGCTTTGTTTGATGGCATTCGCTTGGATACGGTTCCGCGGCGGATTTCGCGTCTGGCACTACTGCCGGCAGATGAAACGTATGAAGACCTACACGATGAAGGCCAAACATATCCCTGTTTCCAATCGAAAGTTGTTCCTCGGTCGTGGTTTTCAATGGATGCAAGTGCATACCCAGAGATTGCGCGATACAGCTCGTCCCGAGGTCCGCCGCTTTATCGAACCGGGACGGCTGTTTTTCATGGCGCGCCGCTTTGAGAATGCCGCCGAAGGTAAGTTTCTTGTTGAGTGGCTGGCGAGGATAACCGCGAGTCGTGGGTGGTGGAATCCGCTTGCGCCGTTGCCCCCGGTTGGCGGCAAACCGCAGATACACGCGGTAGAACTGCACGAGGAAAACGTATTACTCGATTTGCGTGAACGTGTTGGCCATACGCTGGTCGTGGGCACAACCAGGGTTGGCAAGACCCGGTTGGCGGAAATATTGATCTCGCAGGACATACGCCGCAATGACATAACCATTGTCATCGATCCGAAGGGCGATCCCGATTTGATGCGACGGGTATACGCTGAAGCTGTCCGTGCAGGCCGCCTGGATCAACTGTATGTGTTCCACTTGGGCTTTCCGGAATTATCGGCCCGCTATAACACGATCGGAAGTTTTAGTCGTATCACTGAGGTGGCGAGCCGGGTAACCAATCCGCTACCCAGCAGCGGCAACTCGGCCGCTTTCCGTGAGTTCGCCTGGCGCTACACCAACATCATCGCGAAAGCGCTGCACGCCCTTGGTAGAAAGCCCGATTATCGACAAATCCAGCAGCATATCAACGATATCGAACCGCTGTTCATCGAGTACGCCACCCATTGGTTAGGCAAGCAGGGGCCGAAAGGCTGGGAGTCGCGGCTCGCGCAAATCAAAGCCGGCGTGAATCCGCGAAATACACCTCACGCGCTCAAAGGGCGCTCGCGGGAGTCGATCGCGATTCTGGAATACGTGCGCCTAACGGAATTACATGATCCGGTATTAGAAGCGCTGGCGTCTGTTTTCAAATACGACCGTACCTACTTCGATAAGACGGTGTCATCTCTGGGTCCGCTGCTGGAAAAACTCACCAGCGGCAAAGTCGCGGAGTTGCTCTCGCCCAATTACCTCGACCTGCAGGATCCGCGGCCAATATTCGATTGGATGCAAGTGATCCGGCAAGGCGGAATCGTCTACATGGGGCTGGATGCCCTGACCGATGCACCTGTGGCGTCTGCGTTCGGAACTGCGGCCTTCGCCGACCTGGTGTCGGTCGCGGGGCATCTCTATAAGCACGGCACCGAGGCGGGGCTGCGCAACGAACAGTTTGTGCTACCGAAGGTGTCGTTGCACTGCGACGAATTCAGCGATTTGATGGGTGATGAGTTTGTGCCGATGGCGAACAAAATCGGCGGCGCCGGTTTTCAGCTAACGGTCTATACCCAATCGGCCGCCGACATCGAGGCGAACGCGAGCTCGAAAGCGCGCGCCCACCAGGTCATCGACAACCTCAACACCTTAGTGATGCTGCGGGTCAAATCGGCGGAAACCGCAGAGTTGTTGACCAGTCAACTGCCTGAAGTGCAGATCACCTCCACGATGATGGTCTCCGGTGTAACCGACACGTCTGCGGATGGGACGGGGGTCGATTTCGTCTCTCGCAACGAAGACCGCATAGCAAAAGAACGGGTTCCACTTCTCTATCCATCGGACATCATGGATTTACCCAAAGGCCAGGCTTTCATTTTGAAGGAAGGCGGCCACCTGTGGAAGGCGCGCATGCCGCTGCCCGACGCCGCCGGCGATGATTTGTTGCCGGACTCGGTTCGCGATCTCGCGGATAAGATGCATCGGTCTTATCGGACCAGCGAACAATGGTGGGTCGGTGCGCAGTTTGGCAGTACGGCGAATGCGGATCCGGTAGTGGCGGGTGAGCAGGCGCCCGCAAATCGCGTAGATGACCCTGATGGTTGTGAAGAAGGTGTAGCCGGTGGGAGTCTGGGTCAAGGCGATCCGCCTGCCGCGCAGTCTGATGCCCCACAGCAGTTAGTGACGGAGACCGCGGCATGACCACCCCTGCCCCCCAAACCGTACGACCGGTTCGGAAACCAGGTGGCCCCTTCGTTTGGGTGCTGGGTGTGGTATCCGGATTTGTCGTTTCGATTGTCGTGTCGGTGATACTTGGCGTCTTTATTGAGTGGGCCGGCATGCACTGGTGGTGGAAGGATGAAGGCGAGAATCACAGCAAGGAAATGGTGGTCGAAGATCTCAATTATTTACGCGAGTATCCCCGCAGTCTGATCACCAACAATACCGTCGACTTTGCTGCCGAATGGGCATGGTACGCAACACAGCCCTTTGTGTTACTGGGCATTACCAATTTCATCAAGAGACATAAAACCCACGGTCCGCAAGTAAACCTAGACGATACCGCGATACGGAAGTCACTGAAACTGACGCTGCATGATTCCGCGAAATACCTGACTGCAGCGGTCTATGTCACACAGGACGCCGCGATACGACTCGCGGTCGTTGCGCTGGCTCTGCCCGCCTTCATTTTGGCGTGTCTGTTGGGTTTGATCGACGGTCTCGGTCGTCGAGATATCCGTAAATGGTCAGGCGGCCGCGAATCGAGCTTTGTGTATCACCACGCAAAACGCCTGCTGTGGCCCGCGTTCACCGGGGGCTTCACGATCTATCTGACATGGCCGACGGGCGGGCTCAATCCCGCGTGGATGGTCCTGCCATTCGGCGCGGCCGTGGCCTGGACGATGAGCGTGATGGCGTCGACGTTTAAGAAGTATCTGTAACCGAAAGGAGATTTTTCATGAAGCTGCTTCATTTCAAATGGGTTCGCACTGGTTTCGCACTTGCCCTGCTAGGGCTATGCGGTGTTTCGCATGCGGATGCTGACAGCGAGCGTGAGAAGCTTGCGGTGATCTCAAATGAGATCCAGCGCTTGCAAGAACTCGTGGCCGACGCAAGCAAATACGCCGATCGCACGGCACGCCCGCAATTTCGTTATGACTATCTGATGGCGGATCTGAAGCTCGTGAAGGACGGCGTTGATACGCATTCCGACGCGCCACGTCAGCCCCGTCAGATTCCGCCGCTCAAAGGCGACTATCGGCGCTAGACCGAGAAAGCACGACCATGGCCTGGACCCCTGCACAAGACGCTGCCTTTACCGCTGGATCAGGGCAGATCGCCAGCAATGTTCTGCTGGGGTTCGCCTCCATCGTCATGATCTTTATTGTGCTGTGGGTGGCCTGGGTCGGATTTGCGGTGTTCGACCG
>JAYTEX010000331.1:0-2774 GCA_043734785.1 Pseudomonadota bacterium
GGGCGCTTCGTTAAGGACACACCAATGCCCCTCCAGTGGGATTTGTCTTAATGGATGAGGTACGACCGGTATTGCTCACGGCGAGCGCGCGTGCATGCGCGGCCCCGCGGTCGTCACAGAGCGTGAAGAAGGGGTTTTCAATCGCGCACCCTTCCGGGTCCAAGATGCCATCTGTGTTCGTATCACACCGCGCGACGCCCGTGCCATTAAAGCCAATGAGCCCAGGCACGCCAGGACCGCCAACCAGTGTATTTTTGCCGGACATCGGTGGTTCGATCGCCAGCAGGCAATCATTGGTGGCACCTTCGGCGCAGCCATCTGCCCCGCCAAGGTCGGCGGTCAGATCGCCGTCACGGTCGGTGAAAACAATCCAGCCTTCGGTCCAAGCAGTATTGTTCGCACAGCTGTTGCCAGTGGTAGACACGCACACTACTGTCAGTTCGTTCTGCTTAACCGCTTCGCTGCGCGCCAGCGCCAGGCTGCTGTTTAAGGTATTGATCTGCGATACCAGCCGGTTGTCGAGCACGAACTGGTTCATCGCCGGGACCCCGATCGCGAGCCCAATTCCGATGACCGCGATGGTGATCATCAGTTCGATAATGGTGAAACCGAGGCGCTTCTTCATGCTGGCAAGTATTGGCGAGGAATTTCCATATTTCACCCTGAATGTGTGCGAGCGGTAGCCCCGAGTCCACGAACGGTGGGAGATGGCCGCTGCTCGGCAGCACTGGCGTGAACCGCGTCACAGATTGTGGCGCTGTCTGGTGGCCCGTGGTGGCATTCTGGACAGCCACTCCGAGGTGCGTATACTGCGGCGCATGATGGAACTCGCTACCCCAAACTTGCTCGTGAAGGCAGACATCGCGCAGTTGCTCGAGGCACGCGACATTCTGCCGACCGCCCAGCGAGTGGAAATCGCGGCCTTGTTGCTGGCCACCAAGCAGCATGTATCGGCCGAGCAGGTTATGGTCAAAGCGCGGACTTCGGGCCTCGCGGTTTCCAAAGCCACGGTCTACAACACGCTGGGTTTATTTGTGGCGCGCGGCCTCATCCGCGAGGTGATCGTTGATTCCGCCCGCGTGTTCTACGATTCGAACACCGAGCCGCACTATCATTTCTACAATGTAGATGATGGCACCCTGGCGGACGTGGCGACCATCCACGTCCCTATCGAGCAGTTGCCGTCGCCGCCACCAGGCACCGTCACGGATGGCGTTGATATCGTCATTCGGATCCGCAATCGGACCTGAGAGCCAGGTACTTTCGGGCCGAAGGCTAGCGGACCACGGCCTTCCAAGATTGACGTTACTTGCCCGGATTCAGTTATCATTCTCGCCCCGTCGCCGACGTAGCTCAGTTGGTAGAGCAACTGATTCGTAATCAGTAGGTCCGCGGTTCGACTCCGCGCGTCGGCACCAAAATCAATGCCTTAGAGGCGGGAGAATTTCCTGCTGCCTAAGAATCAGCTTTTTGCCTAATCCAATGGATCGAACTTGGCCGCTACGATCCTGTGAATGTCGTTTTCATCGCACTTGTGTTGGGCGCCTCGGGTACTGATCAGCACCCATCCCTTGGAACTGTCGGACCATCGCAGCCCCCCGCGACCGCAGCGCTTGCAAGTTACTGCGCCAACCCTTTGGCGGCGGGCGCCCCACCATCCGCATTCTGCCATGCCAGCGTTGATGAAGTCGGCTATGCCGCCCATGTCTAAGCTCCTACTGGCCTCACGGTGTCACGAATCCGGTAAACCCGCTTGGTTATCGCACTCGACCCATGGCCCAATAGCGCACGTGCGTGTTCTAAATCGTCGGCGTTCGTGGCAGCGGTCCGCCTGGCGTCGTGCAGCCGGAGTCCTTCGATACCCGCCCGCTTGCACAGCCGGGCGAATGTTCGCGAGAACGCCGCCGCTTCGTAGGGCCCGCCCTTGCGGGAGGGGAATACCCACACGCTTGGCACCCGGTGTGCGCCGAGCGCGGCCTCGACCGCGTTGCGCAAATCCGGGGACCATTGGATCAATGACTCAGCACCGGTCTTTGCCCGCACCAGCTCGATGCCTTTGGTGGTGAGCTGATCGCGTTTCAACAGACGGAGCTCACCCGGGCGCATGCCGGACAGTAGCGCTGTCGCGAGCAAGGCGCGCCACAGAAGTGGCATCACGGTGCCGAGCGCCACCACCTCCCCCTCGGCGACGGTGCGCCGGCGCGGTCGCTCGGCGCGCCTGGCCACCCCATGGCAAGGATTGTCGTCACACCAACCCTCACTGATGGCGAAACTGTACACGCTCGACAGGAAAGCCTTGTCACGGTTCGCCGCCACTGGTGCGGTGCACGCTTTGAGATAGCCCTTAACGTCCGGTCGCGCAACCCCGTCCAGTGCGCACGCCCCGAACGCTGGCAACAGCCGCCGCAGACTGCCGAGGTATCCCGCGCGCGTCTTAGGCGCCAGCTCAGGACCTCTTTCGAGTAGGAACGCTTCCGCGGCTTGTGCGATAGTCCTGGCGTGGCGCCCCGCGCCCTCGATACGCGCCCACTCCCGGAGCGCCTCCGCGTACCCCTTCCCCAGGGGTCGCCACTGGTTGCCGGCGACGTGGTAGTACGCGCCACGGCTGACGTGCATCCGGGGGGGTAGGGCGTTGCCTTGGGCGTCGCGGCGAGTGGTCATGCCGTCCATGCTAACCCTGCCGCAGCAGCAGCTCCAAGCGGGCGAGCGCGTTCCACGCCTCGTGCGCGGCGTGCGTCAACGAGCTGTCCCTGTCCAGCGGCCCGTCGATGGCG
>JAYTEX010000332.1:0-24406 GCA_043734785.1 Pseudomonadota bacterium
GTCTTGTTAAGTTGTCGCATTGAGAGAAACGAGCACAGGCAACTCGCCAGAAACAGCAGGCCTGCAATCGCTACGATTTTATCGATGAGCCAGAAGGAAATCTGATCATCGTCCAACCGGCTCAAAGACAACACGGTCATGCACACGCCGAGCATGGTCGCTGAAGTGGACAAGATATGGGGCATTGTCCGGTTATAGTTAGGCCCGTGCTCGGGCGTTGGCAGCTTGCGCATGCGAGGCATTATGCGAGGGGAAGCTTAAACCAGGCTTAAACCATTAGTGACCACACGCCGGATAGTCCAAGCGGATCTGCGCCTGGGGCACGTCAAGCCTGTTTCTTGAAGCCATAAGCCCGCTCCACTTTCGCAACGCGTATGGCGAATTCCCGGTACCACACCGCTTTCCCGCGTGCCTGAGCGGCGCGATGTTGCGCGTTGCTATGCCAGTGTTGGATCGCGGCCTCGTCTTGCCAGTACGAAACGGTCATCGCGAAACCGTTGAGCCCTTCACCGTGCTCAACCCCCAGATAACCCGGCATGGTCGCCGCGAGTTCGAGCATCGTCTGCGCCATCGCTTGGTAACCGATGGGATCCTCCCCGCTGCGCACGGACGAGAAGATCACGGCATAGTAGGGAGGCTCAGGTGTGCGGGCAGGCTTTTCCATAGATCACCTCATGCGGTAGTGAGCGGCGGCAAAGAATTAGCGCGCCTGCTTGATTATCGATGAAAAGCTGCCAGTCTTGAACACAGCCACCGAAAAATGACAGACAAGGGAGGACGCATGCCAAAGCTCGATCTGGATCTCTGCTATCTCACAGCGACCGAAGCGATTGCGAAGTTCAAAGCCCGCGAGTTGTCGCCGGTAGAATTGACGACAGCGCTGATTGCACGCTCACAGGCGGTCAATCCCAAGCTCAATGTGTTGACGGATCTCAAGACCGATGATGCGCTCAAAGCTGCGCGCGCGGCAGAAGACCGCTATCGCAACCCCAAGTCCAGTCGCGCGCGGCCGCTCGAAGGCGTGCCGGTCGCGATCAAGGATTTTCACCCCGTGAAAGGTGAGCGCACCACGTTCGGCTCCAAGGCCTACGCCGATTTCAAACCTGAGAATTCGGCGCCCACGGTTGATCGTTTATTCAAGGCGGGCGCGATTCTGTTGTCGCGCACCACCACCCCCGAACTCGCACATTGCGGCATCACCAAGAGCCCCTTGTGGGGCGTTTCGCGTAACCCCTGGGATCCCCGGTATACCTGTGGCGGCTCCTCCGGCGGCTCGGGAGCGGCGGTGGCGGCCGGCATGACCACCATTGCTGATGGCACCGATGGCGGGGGTTCGATTCGCATTCCGGCTGCCATGAATGGTATTTTCGGCTTCAAGCCACCCTTCGGCCGTAACCCGCTCGATCTCGATCATCCCTTGGAAACGCTACTCCACTATGGCCCGATGACGCGCAGTGTGGCGGATGCGGCGCTGATGCAGAACGTGATGTCCGGCCAGCATGTGATGGATATCTGTTCACTGCGCGAGAAATGCGTGCTGCCTGAAACCTTTGAATCCATTCGGGGCATGAAGATTGGGTTCTCCATGAATCTCGGCTACTTCGAAGTGGCTGAGGACGTGCAGAAGAACACGCGTGAAGCGGTCGCGGTTTTGGAACATCTCGGCGCGAAGGTCGAAGAGGTGGATGTCGGCTGGAACGAGACAGTGCTGGATGCCTGGCAGACTTGGTGGGAAGGGCTCTTTGCGGGTCTTTGCGCCGATCTGCTGCCGCGTTGGCGCCACCACCTGACGCCGCTGGTTGAGACCCTGCTCGAACGTGGCTTGAGCCATAGCGGTGAGCGCCTGTACAAGTCCAATCTTGTGCGCGGCTGGATGTATCAGAAGCTGGGCCCGATCCTGGAGAAATACGACGCGCTGGTATGTCCCACCGTGGCAGTCTCCTGCCTCGATGCGGAACACGACGACATGGCCAAGGATTTCCGCATCAACGGCAACAAGGTGCCGGCCTATGTGGGATGGGCGATGACTTACCCGTTCAACATGATGGGCTGGTGTCCGGTGGCGAGTGTGCCGACGGGCTTCGGCGCGACCAGCATGCCCACCGGCATGCAGATTGTCGGACGGACCTTCGATGATCCCACCGTGTTCCGAATTGCGAGTGCCTTTGAAAAGGCGAAGCCATGGCGCGGGGTCAGGCCGAAGATTTGAAGCCTGCTGCATAAGGTGGACGGCATAGTCTGGTTAATGCGTCGCCGGACGATATTGAAACGCGGAGGCGATGCTACTGCGGTGCGTGGCTGCGGTACAATCCGCCCAGATTAACCACTGGTTGATGCGTCGGAATGAAGCTCGCAAGTTTCGAGGCCATCGTGCGAGCCCTGCACGAGTATCGCGTGCTCTACCTGATTGCTGGTGGCATGGCGGTCTCCGCACACGGGTATGTGAGATTCACGAAAGATGTGGATCTCGTCCTGCAACTACTCCCCGCGAATATTTTGCGCGCATTCGCTGCGCTCGCACCGCTCGGTTACAAGCCGATTATTCCCGTTACTCCGGAGCAGTTCGCCGATCCTGCCACGCGCGAGAGCTGGGTGAGAGATAAGAACATGATGGTTCTACAGCTTTGGAGCGATACACATCGAGAGACGCCGATCGACTTGTTCGCCGCCGAGCCCTTCAATTTCGATGACGAGTACGAACACGCGTTGATTAAACCGCTTTATGGCCAGATCGCGGTTCGATTCGTGTCGGTGCGAACGTTATTGGTGATGAAGCAGAACGCCGGCCGGGATCAGGACAAAATAGATGTCGAGCAACTTCGATTACTGATGACCGATGATGACCGAGAGTAACCCTTCGGCAGGGATCGATTGGTCACTGACGACCTGGGAAGGATCGCGTCGCGCGCAATTGCGGCGTTGGGCCGAGATGCCACTCGAGAATATCGTCGCCGCCCTGGAGGAGATGGAAGGTCTGAACAGCTTGCTGAATGCTCCAACGCAGGCGATCGATTTCCAAAACCATAGATCCGAAAGCCTCATGACCGACGAGCACGTTCCGCTGCAGACCTATCAGGATTCTCTGCCCAGCTATACGGATGAATACCTGCGTTCACTGAATGCGGTGGATCTCATTGAACTCATGACTCGCGACGAAGATCGCGTGCCACGCAACGTGATCGATGCCTGCGCGGCGCGGGCCGATGAGTTCCTCCCGATTTTCGAGCAGATGCTCGAAGACCCGCGCTTCTGGTCTGAAGAAGAAATTCCGCTGGGTGCCTGGTGGCTCAAATTGCACGCCATCCTGATTCAGGGCTTGATGCCGACCTTGCGGGCTGGGGAAATCCTCGCTCGAACCATGCGTCGGCTCGCCGAAACCGATGATGAAAATTTCGCAGGCTGGTGCGCAGGTTACTGGCCCGCGCTGTTTATCAATAAGCCGACATCGACAAGCAGCCACCTCAGAACAACTGCGGAAGATGCAACACTCGGCTGGTATGCCCGGTGTAATACCTTCGAGGTGATCCTGGCCCTCGCGCATCGCGAAAGCCCTGCCGCACTGGAGACGGCGCTCGATTCGGTGGCGGAACATGCCGGCGCCCCGAGTGCCACTGCGCAATACGCAAACTGGCAAGCCGAGCTGGCCGGGGAACTGCTGAACTTTCCGCGCGAGCGGCACCGCGCATTGCTCGAAACCCTGGAACGCGGACAGCACGGCTTTATACGTGCCTACAGCCGCAGCGAGATCACAGCCGCTTTCGAGCGCGGAACGGATCTGCCGAGTAGGATGGGCTTTGCCGACCCCTGGGAGTTCTACGCCCCACCGCAAATCGAAGCACGTCAGGTGCGCTGGGCGTCGGAAGCGCTATTAGAGGATGAATCGTTCGAATTTCCAGAGGAGGGTAGGTGCCACCACGACTTTATCGAACACCCTTTCGTGAGGAACATCCCCAAAACTGGTCGCAACGATCCTTGTCACTGCGGCAGCGGCAAGAAGTACAAAAAGTGTCATCTCGCAAGCGATAACCCCTGACGGATTCTCCGCCTCGCGAAATCGCCGGTGAAAGACGGGAAAAAAGCGGCGACACCGCCGAGCCAATGAAAGTAATTGCATCGCCCGCCTGTTGTTCTGCGTACATGACGGGGATATTACTGAACGTAGCGGAGAGCATGGCATTCGAGGGTGAGCCGGTGGATCTACAGATGTTGGAAGCGGAACACGCCCGCCGCAAAACGCGACTCGATATGTCGAAACCCGACTTGGAACCCTTTCCTATGCAGAGTTAGCTCCGCATCTCGTACACAACGTCCAAGCGCTCGAAGAGCGTATCGCGGATGACACATACACGAGCGCCTTACTAGAACGATCAACATGAGTGAAAATCGGGATAACATCGACGGGAGCCTGACCACCTGCGAGAGTAGTCACTGAGCGCAACTGCGCCACGCGCTGACGCTGCGCGAGCGCATGGAGGCGGTGGAAGGGATGGCGGATGTCGTGCGTCGTTTTCGGGAGATGCGTGCGCAAGGCAAATTCGTGACGTGTTCGGGTAGCGAGGAAACGCCCGGCGCGAGCGGCACAGACGAGGTTCCTTCGTCGATACCGTCAAACGGGAATAAGCGATGAGCTACACAGACTTCTTCAAGCGCGCGACGCGTACCAAAGAGCAGCCAGACGGGCTGAAGCCATTTCCCTACCAATGCCATCTTGCGGAAAAGCCATGGCCTGAATTACTGGACGTTCCAACCGGCTTGGGAAAAACCGCTGCGGTCGCACTCACCTGGCTGTGGAAGCGCGGCTGGCGCGAGGGGGGACGCCGGGCAGGGCCGGACGCAGAGACACCGCGGCGGCTCGTGTACTGCCTACCGATGCGAGTGCTGGTCGAGCAGACGGAGCGAAACGCCTGTCGATGGCTGGCGAACCTCGCGGTTGCGGGTATGCCTGGCGAAAACAAGGTCTCGGTGCACCTTCTGATGGGTGGCTCCGAGGACGTGAAAAAGGCGACTTGGGCTGACTACCCGGAAGAAGACGCGATCCTGATCGGCACCCAAGACATGCTGCTCTCAAGGGCACTGATGCGCGGCTACGGCATGAGCCGCTATCAATGGCCGGTGCACTTTGCCTGGCTGCATAACGACGCCATGTGGGTGTTCGACGAAGTCCAATTGATGGGCTCGGGCTTGAAGACCAGTGCTCAACTTGAAGCGTTTCGGCGGAGCATCGGGTCGGCCTCTAACAGTCGCAGTCTATGGGTCTCGGCCACGCTCAATCCGGAATGGTTAAAAACGGTAGATTTCGATCCCGCATCAACGATCCCGCTGGCGCTGAGCGGAGAAGAACAGGAGACGCCTGAAGTTCGGGAGAGACGCGAGGCGGTCAAGGTTCTAATGCGCTGTGATGCGGCGCTCGTCTCAACGAAGCCCACCAAGTCGGAAAAAATAGAGGAAAGCGCGAAGACCGACAAGCCCACGGGCGACGATATCAAAACTTACCTCAAAGCATTAGCTGACCAGGTTCTTGCGGCGCATCAGCCGGGGACTGCCACGCTTGCCATCCTCAATACCGTCGAGCGAGCGCAAGGCCTGTTTGCCGAGATCGAAAACCGCTATGCGGACTCGCCAGTGAAAGACAGGAAGAAAGCGGCGGTACCGGTGGCATTGGTCTTGAACGGCCCGGAACGACTGTTGATTCACTCCCGTTTTCGCGCGCAAGAACGCGCTGAACAAAGCTTAAAAATATCCCTGCCAACGGACAATGCGGGGCCAGGCCGCATCATCATTGCCACCCAAGCCATCGAAGCCGGCGTGGATTTATCTGCTCGTGTGCTGTTCACGGAACTGGCACCCTGGGCCTCGCTGGTGCAGCGCTTCGGACGCTGCAATCGTTACGGCGAATTCAACAAGACAAAAGAGGCGCAGGTTATCTGGATGGACGTGGCGGATGCGAAGCCCTACACCGCCGAGGAACTTGATGGCGCGCGAAGAATTCTGATAAGTCTCACCAGTGCCGCGCCCGCCGATCTCCCGCGGATCACCGCCGACGCCCCTTTGCATCCGGTGTTACGACGCAAGGATTTCCTCGACTTGTTCAACACCGACCCTGATCTTTCCGGCTTCGACGTGGACATCGCCCCCTACATTCGCGACGCCGACGACGCCGACGTGCTGCTGTTCTGGCGTGCGCTGGATGGAGATACGCAGGACGAACCACCCGCATCGTGGAAAGAGCTGTGCCGCGCCGGGTTGGGTGCAGCAAAGAAGCTTATGGATCGTTTGGAAACCGGGGACGTGCTCGTGTGGGACACGTTGACCCGCAAGTGGACAACGCCCAGTCCCAAAGGTCTGCGCCTGCGCCCCGGCATGACGCTGATGCTGAAAGCCGCTGTCGGCGGTTATACGCCGCAACTCGGCCTGATCCCGGAGAGCAAGGTCGAGGTGCCTCCGATCGCCGCGCCTTCGAAGGAATCATCGGGTGAAGAAGCTTTTGCTGATGATCAACGCAGCCTGTTGCAGGTAGCGGTGACGCTCCCGCGCCATCTTGCCGACGTGGAACAAAAGGCGCACGAGCTTTGCGAGGCACTGAAAGTCAAAGAGCCGCAGGCCGTCATCCGTGCTGCGCGGTGGCATGACGTAGGCAAGGCGCATGAAGCCTTCGACTCAATGCTCCGATACGCGCATGACCAAGGAACAGGCGAACCGCTGGGCGCAGGGTACTGGGCAAAATCGGGTCGAAAATCAGATCACCAACCCGGCAGACCGCGTTATCAGGTAATGGTGGATGGCAAGGCAGTGAAGCGTGCCTACTTTCGGCACGAACTCGCGTCCGCGCTGGCCTGGCTTGCGTTGCATGATGACAATGTCGACGCCGATTTGATCGCCTATTTGATCGCCGCGCACCACGGCAAAGTGCGTATGTCGCTGCGCGCACTCCCGCAAGAGACCGAGGCGCCCGATGGGCGGCTATTCGCGCGAGGCGTATGGGACGGCGATCGCCTTCCGGCGGTGCAATTCGCGGACGGTGAAGCCATCCCTCAAGTCGAACTCAAGCTGGACCTGATGCAGCTCGGCGACGGACCCCAAGGCCCGTCGTGGACCACGCGCACACAAAGATTGTTGAAGGATCTCGGTCCGTTTCAGTTGACTTGGTGCGAGGCGCTGGTGCGAATCGCCGACTGGCGGGCGTCGCGCGAAGAGCAGCTTGAGCTTGCATCTGCACCTGCCGATAATGTGGGCCATGGACTGGAAAAAAGTGATCCAACGCTGGCAAGGGCTGCCGCCGGAGGAACAGGCGCGACTTCGCCGCCTCCGCATACCGCGGAACGTAGCGGAGAGCATGGCTTTCGAGGGCGAGCCGGTGGATCTACAGATGTTGGAAGCGGAACACGCCCGCCGCAACACGCGACTCGATATGTCGAAACCCGACTTGGAACCCTCTCCTACGCAGAGTTAGCTCCGCATCTCGCGCACAACGTCCAAGCGCTCGAAGAGCGTATCGAAGACGGCGAATACTGGAGCGCCTCGCTCGACGATCAACTTCTTCTCGAATTTCACCGACTGATTTGCGGCGACCTGGTGCCGCAGCTCACCGGGTGGCGACGCGTCGATGTCATTGTTGGGTCGCATACGCCAACCGAATTCTTTCGCGTGCCCGTGCTGGCGCGTGAATACGGGCTCGATCTTGAAGCCAGGCTATCCGCGTTGCGCCGCCCATTTGACGACTTCTTGCTCGAAAGCCTCGCTTTTTCCGAGGGGCGCCTGCTGTCGATTCATCCGTTTGTCGACTTTAATGGCCGCGTCACGAGGGTCTGGTTGCGGGAAATTATCCGGCGCCTTGGTTTGCCGCCAGTTCAACTCGCGCCTCGCGAAGTCACCGATGCAAATGCCTATCTCGTCGCCCTACAGGCTGCCGACCATAACGACTGGCAACCCTTGAGTGCGATCTGGCGGCGACGAATCGAAGGTGGAACGCAATGAAGAGCGAACACATTCTGCAAGGCTGCACGCCTACGCCACTTGCGTCTTATCTCAAGGCGCTGGCCGTGCTGCGCCTAGTGGCTGAGGCGGGGGCGGACGAAGGTGGCGATCCAGACGCGGTCGGTTTCTGGCGCGACGACATGTTTGTGTTGCGCACGCGGTTAACGAAGGAAAAACTGCGTGCGTTCTTTCTGGATCGGTATCGGCCTTCGCCGTTGATTGCGCCATGGAACGGCGGGAGTGGCTTTTACTTCCAGGAAGGCAAGCTCAAAGAGAAGGATTCGGTCACGGGCAAGAAGCTCAAGACTGGCGTTCGTGATCAAGAAACCGAGGCCACAAGAACGGTGACCGCGATAGCACGTTCCACCTCCGTACGATTCGAAAACTATCGAGATGCGATTGCCATCGCTGTTAGCGTGATCGCCGATTTCAAGATCCTTGAAGCACCAGAAAACACCTCGACAAATAACCAGAAAGACCGATTCATTCAATCGTTCAGAAACCTTGCTCCTGGTCGTTGCCTATCTGCCATGGACAGCGCAGTTGTGATCTCTGGAGGCGAGACGAGCTTTCCTCCATTGCTTGGCACGGGCGGTAATGATGGCAACCTCGACTTCACGAACAATTTCATGCAACGGCTCTTGGAAGTGATTGACGTATCAGCAGGTGCGGCTCGTCCAAGTGCGGACGAAAATCTCGATTCAGCGTTGTTTGGAGCTACGTGCAATTTGCTCTCAGAAAACGCTATCGGTCAGTTTGCCCCCGGTTCCGCAGGCGGTCCTAACGCATCGTCGGGCTTCGAGGGTGACGCGCGTACCAACGCCTGGGATTTTATCCTTATGCTCGAAGGCGCGGTGCTTTTTGCCGCTTCTGCAGTGCGGCGGCTGGAGTTCGGCGACCGGGCGATCCTGTCGGCGCCGTTCGTCGTGCGTAGTCGGATGGGAACAGAGGGGGCTGCCAGTCCAGGCGACGACAATGATTCGCGCAATGAAATGTGGATGCCGCTGTGGGCGGTGCCTTGCGGGGTGGAAGAAATCCTCTGCCTGCTAAGCGAAGGCCGCGCCACGCTCAATGGGCGATCCGCCCGCGATGGTCTCGACTTTGCCCGCGCCGTGGCTCAATTGGGTGTCAACCGTGGAATACGGAGCTTCCAGCGTTACGGTTTCCTGAAGCGACAAGGAAAAAACTTCCTGGCGACACCCTTGTCGCGCGTCGCGGTGCGCCGCAACCCCGATGCCGACCTCATTGCCGAACTTGAGCGCCGCAGTTGGCTTGCTGGCGTGCAGCGTTATGCGCGTGACGAGAACGCCCCTAACGCCTTCCGCACCGCGGCCCATCAACTCGACACCGCCCTGTTTGCGTTGACGCAACAACCCAGCCGTGCCGCATTCCAAACCGTGCTGCGACGGGTGGGGGGAATCGAAGCCGCGCTCAACGTTAGCCGCAAGTCGCAAGAATCCGTGCGTGTTCCGGCCCCGTGCCTGTCATTACCTTGGGCGATTAATGCAGATGATCAGTCCGCCGAATTCAGGATTGCTGCCGCATTTGCAGGCTTGTGCATGCGGGACGATCAAGGCCGCCGCGTTCTGCATGTTCGCCGTCACCTTGCCGTGGTCAGCGAATCCTTCAACAGAGAGGGTGATCGCGCATGGGAACCCACCTCCCGCCTTGCCATCTGGGGACCAGGCCCGCTTACCGGAAATCTCGCCGCGCTTCTGCACCGGCGATGGCAGGAAGCGGTTGCGCTTGGCGCGGAAGGCGAAGTGCTGGCCAGCCAGACCGGCGCCACCCGCGAGGATGTGGCCGCATTTCTCAATGGTGCCACTGATGACGCCCGCATCGGCGAACTTCTCGGTGGTCTTGCTTGTGTGGACTGGAGCAACGCCGTACCGCCAAGGGCGGATAAACGTGCAGATGAAGAAATCGTACTGCCGCCGGCGTTCGCTCTGTTGAAAATTCTTTTCACGTCGGAGTTTTTTCTTCACGCCATGAAGTGGCTTCCGCAAGATTGCGCGTTGCGCCTGCCGGCCGAAATCCCCGCACGCCTGGCTGCCAACGATGTGCAAGCGGCTGTGCGCATCGCGTGGCAACGCCTGCGCGCGCTCGGCGTGAAGCTACCAGGACGCAATCCGCCGCAGAACATTGGCGAAGACGTTGGTGCGCGGTGGCTCGCCGCGCTATGCATTCCGCTCACCTTCGCAGAAACCAAACGGCTGCTGCGCGACCTCGACCTCGAGGTGGAACCAGACCTTGAAACCCCAACCGAAACGCTTTCCTGAAGGAGTTGACCATGCCATTGAACCTCGATGCTCTCGACAATGCCCCGCGCCTGCTGCTGGAAGCGCATTTGCAACCGCTTCAGGGCACCCGCTTCCAGCCGACCGGCTTTCCCAACCTAGGTGCCGCGACCTACGAAGGTCCGAATGGCGAGCGGATGCTGCTAGTCGAATCGGCACAAAGCATGGCCAATCGTCTTGAAACCGTGTGCTGGGACAAGCCTGCCGATGACTGGGTGGGTCCGCTAAAGGGACTCCCGCTGGTCAAGGTGGTGAAGAAGTCGAGAAAGGAAGGTCAAGAGATTGAGGAGTCGCTCACCAACACCGTGCTCGAAGCACACCGAATCAACTCGCCATACATTCTCGGAGGCAAGGACAAGAGCGTGTTCAATTTGCTGAAGCAAGAACTTGCGGAGATGGACGAAGGCCCGGTCGACATCAAGAAGCTCGCCGCCGTACTGCTGAAGTTGGACGCAAACGCACTGATTCACGGCGTATTTCTCGCCAAATCCGATCTTGCCGGTGGACGCTTACGGTTGCCGCGCGCTTTGTCGTCCTTCATCGAGGCGACCGACGTTCGCGAGGCACAAAGTGGTGGCGTCAAGAACGATCACGTCAAGCCCGGTAAAGGCGGGGAAGGGCAGACCAGTTCGGAGGGCTTCGGCAATGTGCCCTTCGCGCGATCTGAATTTACGTCGCCCGAAATCACCGTCTACTTCAACCTCGACTTGGCTCAGATTCGCGCCTTCGGCATGGGCGATGCGGTTTTCCGGCTGCTGGTAGCACTTTCGCTATTCAAAATTCAAGCGCTGTTGCATTCGGGTCTTCGCCTGCGGACGGCCTGCGATCTCAAAGTCAAAGAGTCCGGTCTTGTCGTCAAACGACCCGATGGCTTCAAGATGCCACCGCTTGTCGATCTTGAAACTGAATTACCAGGCCTGATCGCGGCGGTGGCCAGCAAACAGGAATGGCCTGCGGACCGAGTGACCCGAGTGACTTGGGATGGGCCGGCTAAGCCCAAGAAAAATCAGCTGACTACAGTCGATGCTGAGCAAGAAGCGATCTGAAGCCCATGCTCGCCATCGCCTTCACCTTTGTCGCCGGGCGATATCACGCCACACCCTGGGGTCGGCACGTCAACGAAGCGGACGTGGCCTGGCCACCGGATCTGTGGCGGATCACGCGCGCGCTGATCGCGGTGTGGTATCGCAAGCTTGATCTCGCACGCTTTCCGCGCGAGCGCCTGTATGACCTGCTGGCGCGTCTAGCTGAAGCTGAACCACCTTCCTTTCGCCTTCCGGAGTCTGCGATTCACGCGCACTCGCGGCACTACATGCCCGGCAAGGGCGACAAACGCACGCTGGTGTTCGATGCTTTCGCCCGCGTCGCGGATGACGATCCTGTCGTTATTGCATGGCCAGGGCTTGCCTTGGATACACCGCAAACCGAAGTGCTCGACGCCTTGCTTGAGAATTTAGGTTTCCTGGGTCGCGCCGAGTCCTGGGTGGACGCGCGCCGCGCGCCGGCTCCAGCGGACTTCAACTGCGTGCTCGCTGCCGATTCCGTGGATTGTGAAACAGGCGAGGTAACGGGCGAGATCGTGCGCCTGATGGCGCCGAACACGTCGGAGATTTATCGCGCCTTCCGTTCAGGAAAGCTTGAAGCCGCCGGGATCAAGCTCGACCCTGCGGGACGCCCGCCCAACCTCAAGCCAGACCAGAAGAAGCTGCTGAAAACTCTGCCCGACGACTGGCTGAATGCCATTGGTGTTGAAACAGGGGAACTCCAGGCCGCCGGCTGGAGCGCGCCGCCCTGCGCACGGACAGTAAGCTACCGCCGACCACTGCACGCGCTCAGGACCACCGCGCAGAAGGTCCTCCGCAAGCCGGCGATCATCAGGCCGAATACGGCCATCACCACTGCGCGCTTCGTGCTCTACGGCAAACCGCTTCCGCGCATTGAAGACGCGGTACGCATCGGCGAGGCCCTGCGCGCTGCCGCGATGGGCCTCGCCAAGCGTCTGCTTGGCCCTGATGCTCTGCCCACCCTGCTTTCCGGGCATGACTTGGGCGAGCTCAACCGTCACGCACATGCCTTCTGGCTGCCTGATCCGAACACGCGCGGCGAGATTGAACATATTCTCGTGCACGCTCCGGGTGGTTTAAGCCATGAGGCAATGCGCGTACTGACTGCCGTTCAGCAGATCAATCGTGGCGAAGGCGAGTCGCTACGTCTGATGCTGGAGGGGTTAGGTACTGCATCGGTGTTCGACAGGATTACACACCTGACCGGCGACAGTGCGATATGGCGTAGCGTCACGCCCTATCTGCACCCCTGGCACCTCAAGAAGCCCGAGATGCGCACGCCGGAAGCCACTGCGGCGGCCATCCTTGCCCAGCTACGGCGTGAATGGTGCGCGCGCGGCTCCGAGCTACCAGACATCGTCGAAATTCGCGAACTGCCCTCCATTCAACACGGCGGCCGCGCCTTACGCCCGCTGCATTTTCACCGCTTCCGCCGTAAGCGCGGCCTCGTGCAGCCCGACAGCCTCGGCCGCTTGCTGGAAGTTCGCTTCGCGCAACCTATACACGGGCCGCTCGCGCTGGGTTTCGCCTGCCATTTCGGCCTCGGCCTTTTCGCCCCCTTTATGAAAGACAGCACAGACCGCTGAAAGTATTTCCAACCAATCGCCATGTCTTTGCGCAACAACGGCAATGATCCCTATGAACTGGATCCGGGCGATTAACCGCTGGCGGATGCGCCTTCCGGAGGAGCATCCGCCAGCGGTTAATCATTAGTCCAATCCTTCCATGCCCGTATCGCAGAGGAGCTGATGCCGGCGATCGCAGGGCGCAGTGGACCTGCCGGCACAGAAGCTCGCCGTCGGCGACGTTGGCACCGTGATTCACGAATATCGCAATGGCGCGGCAATCGATGTCGAATTTGTCGCGCTGAATAGCAAAACGATCGCGGTGGTAACGGTCGAGAACTTGCGGATTCGCTAGATTTCCGCTCGCGAAATAACCCATGCGCGACAACTCGCCTGGCCGCACGTGCGATGGATGGAGAGCTGGTGGAGGAAGAAACGTAGACCTACAACGACGATGGAATGCACTGGAATCGGCGCGGACACTTCGGTGTCTCTGCGACATGCAGGCTTGACTGGTTAAGCCCACAAGCACGAAACCGGTGCCGCAATCATCCGTGCTCCGAACGGGACTACCTGTGCACCATCGTAAAGCACCACGCCGAGCTTTAACTCGTCGCCGCAGGAGTCCGCCAGTTTGCGCCGACCGTTGCAGCCGCCTTCACCTCAATGCAAACAACCTCGCCAGCGGGGTTTTCCACGACGATATCCACTTCATCCTGATTTTTACCCCGGTAATCATGCACGGCGCAATCCTTACCGAACCATTCTGCCTGCTTCAGGATCTTGGAAAAGGCGAAGGCTTCGAGCAGAGATCCGAGGAGCGCGCGGTCTTTGACGATGCGCGCAGTTGTGGCACCGAGCGTCGTTGCGAGCAGGCCGGAATCGAGAGCGGCCATGGCGGAGCGTTATTTCGTCTAATCCGGAATATTGTTTCGTCGGATCCGGATTATATGCGCGTCCAATCCGGAACGACAGGCCGGTCAGCCTGGACGGGCCCGGTCGCGAAAATACGAAGAAGCCACGAGAGATGCTTCGTGTCTCACCTTGGACGAAGCGTGTAGAGCGCGATAAAACTCGCTGGCACAGCGGCGCGGCTCCCTCAGGTCTGCGCGACTTAAGCCTCGCGGCCCATGCGCCGATACTCCAGACCTGATGCTTGAAGATTCCCTTCAATTCGAACTACCACTGCCATTCCCGGCAACCACCGGCGATATGCCACTGCTGCCCGCGCGGATGGTCAACGAATATGAATACTGTCCACGCTTGGCTTATCTCGAATGGGTGCAGGGCGAGTGGGCCGAATCCGGCGATACCACCGAGGGAAGGTATATACACCGCCGCGTTGATAAACCCGGTGGCGCGCTACCGGAGCCAGAAGACATCGTAGCCGAAGAACGGTTTCACGCGCGCTCGGTGACCTTGTCATCGACCCGGCTCGGCCTCATTGCCAAGATGGACCTCATCGAGGGTCACGGAACGACCGTGACGCCGGTCGACTATAAGCGGGGCAAGCGTCCGCATGTTCCCAGGGGCGCCTACGATCCAGAGCGGGTTCAGCTCTGTGTGCAGGGGTTGATCCTTGAAGAGCATGGTTACGAATGCGAGAAAGGCGTGCTTTATTTTGCCGGTTCGCGCGAACGCGTGACTGTCGAATTCGATGCGGAGCTTCGCGAACACACCCTCGCGGCGGTGAACGGTTTGCGGTTTGTCGCGGCCGGTGGCCAGATGCCTCCGCCATTGGAAGACAGTCCCAAATGCGCGCGCTGTTCCCTGGTCGGGATATGCCTGCCGGATGAGATGAATTTCCTGCGCAAGGCGGGCACTGTGCCGCGACCCGTCGCGGTCGGTCTCGACGAGGCCCTGCCGCTCTATGTCCAGGCGCATAGCGCCTCGGTACGTAAGGCGGGCGAAACACTCGAAGTTAGCGTTAACGATAAAAAAGTCTCGACCGTGCGCCTGATTGATGTGTCGCAAGTCGTGCTGATGGGGAACGTATACCTCACCACGCCGACATTGCATGAACTGATGTGGCGGGAAATCCCCGTATCCTGGCATTCGTTCGGCGGCTGGTTCTTGGGACACACCATTGGGACTGGCCACAAAAACGTAGAACTGCGCACCGCGCAGTACCAAGGCAGTTTCGATGAGCAGGTGTGTTTGCGCATTGCCAAGAGTCTAACCCGCGCAAAGATTCAGAATTGTCGAACATTGACGCGCCGAAACTGGCGGGGCGATGAATCTCCTGATGACCTCATGACAGAATTTCGGCGCGATGTTGATCAGTGCGATCGTGCGAGCAACCTTGAAACCCTGCTCGGGATTGAGGGGCAGGCGGCGGCCCGGTATTTTCGAAACTTCCGCAACTTGCTTAAACGAGACGATGATACGTTGAGTTTTGATTTTACGACCCGTAACCGACGACCGCCGACCGATCCCGTCAACGCGTTATTGTCCTACGCCTATGCGCTGCTGGCGCGCACGTGGACGGTCACTCTCGCGGCGGTGGGGTTCGATCCGTACCGCGGGTTCTATCATCAGCCGCGTTACGGGCGGCCGTCACTTGCACTCGATATGATGGAACCCTTTCGACCCCTGCTGGCGGATTCAATCGTTTTGATGGCAATCAATAATGGCGAAATAAAGCCAGGAGATTTTGTGACAGCGGCTGGCAGCGTGAATCTGAATTCTGATGCCCGCAAGAGATTCATTGCGGCATATGAACGTAGATTGTCGCAGGAAGTCACGCACCCGATCTTTGGGTATCGCATCAGCTACCGTCGAATTCTGGAAGTTCAAGCCCGGCTTCTCGGTCGGTTCTTGACTGGTGAGATTTTTGAATTTCCGCAGTTTGTCACGCGCTGAGTGATCGGATGGACGAACGCCTCCTCATGGTCACCTACGATATCGCGGACCAGAAGCGTTGGCGGTCCGTGTTCAAAGTCATGAAGGGCTACGGCGAATGGTTGCAGTTGTCGGTATTCCAATGCCGGCTGTCCCCCAAACGCCGCGCGGAATTGGTGGCGAACCTGGACATGGCGATCGACCACAAGGAAGACCATGTGCTGATTTTGGATCTCGGGCCAGCGGAATCGGTTACCCCCAGAGTCACGAGTTTAGGGAAGGGATTTTCCGCTATTGCGAGCGAAGCGGTTGTGATTTAATCACTTGGAGGCGGATTCTGGTTCGCCGGAAGTGCGCGAGCGCTCCAGTGACGCGCGCAAGCCGGGGAGCGCTCGATCGGATGAGTTCATTAACAAATCAATAAGATACTGTGAATGCCAATTGGCTTGGCCCAGTCGCCGCGCGGTGGAGGAGCCGCGATACTCCCACCGCTCGAAAAGTGCTGTAGAACTGTATTGCTATCCTGGACTTACGGATGGACGGTTTTCCGGAGCAATTTGCTCCGGCCTCATTGAAGCTGCGCATCGCCTCGGTTCGCTGTTGCTCTTGCTGTTGTTTTCCGGAGCAATTTGCTCCGGCCTCATTGAAGCAATCGCTGCGATACCGTGCTGCTTTCCGCCACGGATCGTTTTCCGGAGCAATTTGCTCCGGCCTCATTGAAGCGAAGCGGTAGCGATTTGCCACGCCGCCAGTGAGCCAGTTTTCCGGAGCAATTTGCTCCGGCCTCATTGAAGCAGGGCGCTAGAGTGATCCATCAAAACCACGCGAGCGCGTTTTCCGGAGCAATTTGCTCCGGCCTCATTGAAGCCGCAGGCGTATCGGCGTATGTATCGCCGAAGGTCGAAGGTTTTCCGGAGCAATTTGCTCCGGCCTCATTGAAGCGAGTTCTTCGGGCCTCATTAACACAAGCGGCATGTCGTTTTCCGGAGCAATTTGCTCCGGCCTCATTGAAGCTGCGTACGGTCCTAAACAGTCAAATGGTCCGCCCGGGGTTTTCCGGAGCAATTTGCTCCGGCCTCATTGAAGCAACGCATTGAGGCCATCATTCGCCTCGGCCGCGTTAAGTTTTCCGGAGCAATTTGCTCCGGCCTCATTGAAGCGACCTGTCGAGCGACAGCTCTTCGACCTTCGACCTTGTTTTCCGGAGCAATTTGCTCCGGCCTCATTGAAGCCGGGCGTAGTCGTGCGGGATGTTTGGGACATCGGGCGTTTTCCGGAGCAATTTGCTCCGGCCTCATTGAAGCTATTCTCCTGTGTAATCAAGGCCTTACGACGTCGCTGTTTTCCGGAGCAATTTGCTCCGGCCTCATTGAAGCTAGAGGATATGACAATGGGCATTACCAGCATCACGTAGTTTTCCGGAGCAATTTGCTCCGGCCTCATTGAAGCGAGGAGATAGACATGGGTAATCGATATTTTGTCTCGCGGTTTTCCGGAGCAATTTGCTCCGGCCTCATTGAAGCGACCTCACCGGCTTAATCACGCCCCAGTCGGAGCGCCGTTTTCCGGAGCAATTTGCTCCGGCCTCATTGAAGCTTCATAGGCGGTCAACCATGCCGTTATGGTCTGGGTGGTTTTCCGGAGCAATTTGCTCCGGCCTCATTGAAGCTGCCGATAAAGAGCACAGGCTGGCAACAGCAACCAGTTCACCACAATTATCCAGCCAGATAATCACGGCGCTTCACGCGTGCCGATCAGGATCAACCAGGTATCGTGCATCGTTTTCGACGCGACGGATAAAGCTTACGGTCAACGGCGCCCCGCTATTCAGCGGGCTCTCCTTGGCTGGAACACGCGTAGCGCGACTCCCTCGGATCCGGGGTCTCAGCTCCCCCGCTTTCGCTGGGGCTTCGGCTATGTACGCCGCTGCGCCCGGGATGAAGGCGCCTTATAACACCGCGCACACGGCGTCGCAGAAGTAATCAATATTCTGCTGATTGATCCCCGCCACGTTGATGCGGCTGGAATCCACCATGTAGATGCTGTTTTCCTGCTTGAGCCGCTGCACCTGTGCCTTGTTCAAGCCCAGGAACGAGAACATGCCGCGTTGCTGCGGAATGAAGTCGAAGCGCGATGTGCCGAGACGCGCGCTGAATTTTTTGGCGAGTTGCGCGCGCAAAATGTTGAGACGATCGCGCATGTCGGTCAGTTCGGCGTCCCATTCCTTGCGCAGCGTGGGATCGGCGAGGATGCGACCGACCAGCGCGGCGCCGTAATTCGGCGGCATCGAGTAGATGCCACGCGCCACATTCTGCACCTGGCTATACACCACATCGGCCTCAGCGACGGAAGGCGATACCACCGATAGCGCGCCCACCCGCTCGCGATAAAGCCCGAAATTCTTCGAGCAGGAACTCGCGACGATCAGCTCCGGCACGGTCGCGGCCAGCTTGCGCACGCCATAGGCATCCTCGGTCAAACCCACGCCGAGGCCCAAGTAGGCCAAATCGACAAACGGCGTGAAGCCGCGCTGTAGGGTGATCGCGGCCACCGTGTCCCACTGCAGTGGATTCAAATCGACGCCACAGGGGTTATGGCAACAGCCATGCAACAGCACCAGATCACCGCGATTGATGTTGCCGAGCGCATCGCACATGGCGTCGAACTTAAGGCCTTGCCGTGCGGCGTCGTAATAGGGATAGGTTTTGATCTCGAGCCCTGCATCCCCCAGCAGCGGGACGTGATTCGCCCAGGTCGGATCGCTGACCCAGATCGCAGCGCCGGGGCGCGCACGGTTGATCAATTCTGCTGCGACTCGCAACGCGCCGCAACCGCCCGGGGTCTGCACGGTGCGCACGCGTTGGTCCTGCTGCGCAATGCTGTCGGTGCCGAAAATCAGACTTTGCAGCTGCTGGTTGAATTCGGCGTCGCCTGACGGCCCGACATAGGTCTTGCTGGTTTCCGCGGTGCGATGCAGCGCATCGGCCTTCAACACTGAAGTCATGATTGGGGTGTGGCCCACCTCGTCCTTGTAGACGCCCACGCCGAGGTCGACTTTATGGGCGTTTTCGTCCTGGCGATAAGCCGCCATCAGACCGAGGATTGGGTCGGGTTGTAATGCCTTAAGGGTCTCTAACATGGTTGATCACCGCCCAGAGGAACGAAGGCGCGAATGATATCGAGCAGTGCCCGGCTTGAGAATCGTCGCGTGGGTGTCGCCGCCTCAGCGCACGTAGCACTGCTGCTGGGCGGAGGCGTAGCGCAGGGCGTCGAGCTGGGACTGGCTCTGGGCTTCGTCGTTGGCCTCGCCGTAGGCCTGGACGCCGCTGAAGGCCAGGTAGTAGAAGGCGGGAGTGAAAATCGTGCCGATAAAGATCGCTGCCCGGTTGCGTGGATCGTCGGTAAACGCTGGCTTGTAATCGTATTGCGTACGCATGATCGCGAGCCGCTGGGTGTAGAGATCGCGACAGCTCTGCGCGGACGGAACGGGTGCGCTACGCGGCGGATAGGGGCCGAGCAGGAGCCGTCGGCCATCGCCGAGGCGGTCGTGGGCGAACTGTTCGGCGTCTTCTCGAACCTGCACAGGGGTAGGCCACACCGGGCGCGTGGCCGCCTGACTGGTCCAGCACAGGAGTCCCAGCATCAGGAAAAATCGCTTACGCATCAGAGACCCTCACCAAGCCAAGGACCGTGGCCCACCTCGCAGTATGGCGGCCGCGGCGTCGCATACTGTAGCCTGCGTGAGCAGGTCGCGGCTTAAGGATGGCGCCAGCCTTGCGCCTGCCCCGTCATCAACAAACGCTAGGCGTAAGATTGACCACGTGCGCGCTACCACGCGCAGATTCAGGCCTGGCTGGTCATCCCTGCACGCAGTGGCCGGCACTGACAGCCGAGTCAACTGGCGCTACGCTACGCATACCCTTCACGCACCCTCAAGGAGGATCGAGATGTCCCATGCATCAGAGAATGCACTGACGCAGACGGTGATCGAGCGACTCGCCAAATGCCCCGACCCGCGCTTCAAGAGCATGATGGCTTCACTGATCACCCATCTGCACGCCTTCGTGCGGGATGTGCGCTTGACGGATGATGAATGGATGCAGGCGATTCAATTTCTGACTGCGGTCGGCAAGACCTGCACTGAACAACGGCAGGAATTCATTCTGCTATCCGACACGCTCGGCATCTCGAGTCTGGTGCTCGAAGTCAATCATCCGGCGCTGGCCGGGTCATTGGAGTCGGCGGTGCTAGGGCCGTTTTATGTCGAAGGTGCTGTGGAGCGACCGCTGGGCGCCGATCTCACCGATGGCATGGCGGGTGAGCCGGCGTTCTATTCCGGCACGATTTGCGACGCCGACGGGCGACCGATCGTGGGCGCCGTCCTCGATATCTGGTCTTCCGATGGCATTGGCACCTACGACGTACAGAAGCCGGGCCCGTTCAAAGCCCAGGGTCGCGCCAAAATTAAAACCGACGCCGCGGGGCGTTACTGGTTCCGCTCGATCAAACCGGCCGACTATCCGGTGCCGACCGATGGCCCGGTAGGGGTGTTGCTGAAACAGCAGGCACGCGAGCCCAACCGGCCCGGTCACCTACATCTCATTGTTTCGGCCCCGGGCTACACGCCAGTGGTCACGCAGATTTTCGTCGCCGATAGCGTGTATCTCGATAACGACGCCGTATTCGGCGCAAAACATGCGCTGGTGGGTCACTTTGCGCTGCATGCGCCAGGCAAGGCGCCCAGTGGTGAAGCGATGACGTCGCCGTTCTACACCGTCGATTTCGACATGCGGCTCAACCGCGCGGCATGAGCCTGCCACTCAAGAAGAGGACCCAAGCAGTTCGCGCGCGTTCGATCTAAAGCCATAAACTTCCCGCCCAGAGGTGCCGCAAGCTTGCGGCGATCCAGCACGCCTCGTGCGGGATGGCCGCGTGATGCCCGCAAAAACGATGTAGCGCTTTTCTCATCGCTGGTGCGTGGTCTGTCCCCGGATTCGCAATCCGTGCATCATGCCGGCATGGTTTCCAATCGACTCACCAGTTTAATCCTCGTCGGGCTCGCTACGGGCGCCGCCGGGGGGTGGCTTGTCAACACGCAATTCCCGGATTCAGCGGCTGCCTTCGCGACGAACGCCGCACTGCTGCCGCTAATTTTCCTGCGCCTGATCAAAATGATCATCGCGCCGCTGGTGTTCTCAACGCTCGCGGTCGGGCTCGGGCGCATGAGCGATGTCGCGACGGTTGGGCGGGTCGGCGGCAAGGCACTCGCCTGGTTCGTCTTTGCCTCGTTGGTCTCGCTCACGCTCGGGCTCTTGTTAGTGAATTTTCTGGAGCCCGGCCAAGTACTCGATCTGCCGCTGCCGGAGGCCAACGCGAGTTCAGGTATCCAGGCTGGCGCGCTGACCTTGACCGGCTTTATCGAACATACCGTGCCGAGCAGCGTGATTGACGCCATGGCGCGCAACGAAATTTTGCAGATCGTCGTGTTTGCGATTTTCTTTGGCACCGCCATGGCTGCCATTGGCGAACGTGGCCGCACGGTTATCGATGTGCTCGACGCGCTCGCGCATATCATGCTGAAGGTCACGTCTTATGTGATGTTGTTTGCACCGCTAGCCGTTTTCGGTGCACTGGCCAGCACGGTCGCGAGTCGGGGCTTGGGCATCCTCGGCGTCTACGGCTTGTTTATCGCTGAGTTCTATCTCGGTCTCGTGATCCTGTGGCTGCTGTTACTGGGCTTCGTCACCCTGGTGATCGGTCGCCGCGTGTTCCGTCTGGTGCGTCGCATCCGCGAACCGCTGCTGCTGGCGTTCTCCACGGCGAGTTCCGAGGCCGCGTATCCGAAAACTCTGGAAGAGCTCGAACGGTTCGGGTGCAGCAATAGAATCGCGAGCTTCGTGCTGCCGATGGGGTATTCGTTCAATCTCGACGGCTCAATGATGTACTGCACGTTCGCGGTCATGTTCATCGCCCAGGTCTACGACATCGATCTCTCCGCCGGCCAGCAGTTCATGATGCTCGTCATCCTGATGCTGACCTCGAAAGGCATTGCCGGCGTGCCCCGCGCATCGCTGGTCGTGATCGCGGCCACCCTCGCGCAGTTCAACATCCCCGAAGCGGGGCTGCTGCTCCTGCTTGGCATCGATCACTTTCTCGACATGGGCCGCTCGGCGACCAATGTGGTCGGCAACAGCGTCGCGACGGTGCTGGTCTCGCATTGGGAGCGCGAGTTGCGAGGGGATGAGGGGCGAACGCATTAGTCAGCTTCGTCCTCCGCTAAGCGGAGGGGTTTCACTGAGAGCGCGGCGCCGGAAACGGTGCTCGCCATGATGCTTGTGGCGCTACTGGTAGACGTTTACGCTCATGTGCATGAACGTCGTGCAATCCCCGCGCGTGCGGGATCAATTTAACGACTACTCTGGACTTCCCTATGACCGAATCGCTCGAAAATGGCCAATCTCACGACTCGCAAACCTTCGCCTCGGCGATGGCCGAAGCCATGGCCGAGGCGAATATCCCCACGCTGTTGATGGTGCTCGTCCAGTTAACCGGCGAGCAGCGCTGGCTGGAATCGCCTTATCGACCGCAGCGCCCGCGTGGCTTGAGTGATAATGACAGCGGTGGGCTGCCGGACGTCATCCAAGCGGAAATTCGCGCCGCGGCGCTTGCGGCGATCCTCGCGTGGCGCGCCGGTAGGCCGGTTGCCACGCCGGTGCCCGCGCGCGCGTTGCGCCTGAAGATGCTCTCATGCGCCATGGCGGAAACTATTCCGGCAGGTTACGACTCGATCATCGAAGCGGAGCTGCCGAGCGTGGAGGCGAGCACCGCTGCACCGCTGAACATCCCACCAGGCTTCGAAGTACTGGTCATAGGCGCCGGTGTCTCGGGGCTTTGCGCGGCGTTCAATCTTGAGCAGATGGGCATACCGTACACCGTCATCGAGAGGTCGGGTTCTGTGGGTGGCGTGTGGCGCGATAACCGCTATCCGGGTGCCGGCGTCGATACCCCTAACCATCTCTATACATTTTCATTCGCGCCTTATGACTGGTCGATGTACTTTGCCTTGCGCGACGAACTCAAGGCGTACCTAGAGTACGTTGCCGATAAGTTCGACCTTCGTTCGAAAATTCGCTTCAATTCGACCGTTGAGTCACTGGCGTACGACGGCACGACCCAGCGCTGGCGAGTCACCGTGCGCACGCCATCAGGGGCGGTAGAGATGCGCACGCCCAATGTCGTCATCAGCGCGGTGGGGATTTTCAACCCGATCAAATATCCCGACATCAAAGGGCTGGCCCAATTCCAGGGGTCTTGTTTCCACACCGCCGAATGGCCGCAGGACTTCGATTTAACGGGCAAAAACGTCGCGGTGATCGGCAACGGTGCCAGCGCGCTACAGGTTTGCCCCGACATTCAGCACCAGGTCAAATCGCTCACCATCTTTCAGCGTTCGCCGCATTGGATCGCGCCGCATGAGCAGTTTCGCAAGCCCATTCCCGAATCGTTACGCTTTCTGTTGCGCGAAGTGCCGCTCTATCGAACTTGGTATCGGCTACGACTCGGTTGGGCCTTTGGCGATCGCATTCACGGCGCGTTGCAGAAAGATTCTGCGTGGCAGTATCCGGCGCGCGCACTGAATCGAATCAACGATGGTCATCGCGAATACTTCACGCAATACATCACCGCTGAACTTGGGGATCGAACGGATTTGATCGATCAGGTGCTGCCCACCTACCCGCCATTCGGGAAACGTCTGCTGATGGACAATGACTGGTACCGGATGTTGCGCAATGAACGAGTCACGCTGGAATCGACGGCGATTGCCGAGATCAAATCCGATCGTATCGTCACTGAAGCCGGCACCGAGTACCCTGCCGACGTCCTCGTCATTGCAACGGGCTTCGATGTGCTGCGTTTCCTGACTTGCTTCGAGGCGCGTGGAAAGTCTGGCCGCAGCCTGCGCGAAGTGTGGAACGACGATGATGCCAAGGCCTACCTCGGTACCGTGATCCCGGATTTTCCGAATTTCTTCTGTTTGTACGGTCCTAATCTGCAACCAGGCCATGGCGGCAGCCTGATGTTCGTGGTCGAGATGCAGATGCGTTACGTCATGGACGTGCTGCGAAAAATGCTCGAACGGAACGCAGGTGCTGTCGAATGTCGCCAGGACGTGCACGACGAATACAACGCGGACGTCGATCGTGCCCATGCCAGCATGGTCTGGACCCACCCTGGCATGGAGACCTATTACCGAAATTCGCGCGGCAGGGTGGTCGTCAACTCGCCGTTCTTGAACGCTACCTATTTCGACCTGACGCGCGAGGCCAAGCCCGAGGATTTCGTGTTCGACCGCGCAAACTGAGACGTAGGCAACAAAGGGGGGGCGAATTGGGGACACGCCTTCTTGGCGTTAGAACGAAACGTTGTTTTGGTGGATGTCCCGTATCTGGACAGCGAGGAAATGGGGACATCCCTAAATTTCGAGGAAATGGGGACATCCCTAGGGAATGTAAGGAGGGAATGGGGACATCCCTAAATTTATCCAACAACCGAAACGTTCAAGTACGCGATTTGTTTTGACGCGCGCATCGGGTTATCGTTCGGTCATGCCAAGGACGGCACGGACCATCGCAGCGGATATCTGCTACCACGTTTTGAACCGGGG
>JAYTEX010000333.1:0-17578 GCA_043734785.1 Pseudomonadota bacterium
TCGCCACCAGCTGCTGTTAACGCCGCAGGCACCTACTTTCGATGGAGAGTTCGATGTGCCCGTTGGGCAATACTTCGTGTTGGGGGATAATCGAGACAATAGCCGCGACTCGCGATATTGGGGTTTCGTGCCGGACCAAAACCTTATTGGTAGAGCGTTTATGATCTGGATGAATTGGGATAAAGGGCCGGATTTTGGACGAATCGGCACGACTATCAACTGAGACAGAGTGGGGACAAGAAATGCGTAATCCTAGATCCAGGCAAATGGGTGTTTCATTAAGCGGATTGATCTTTATGTGCGTGCTGGTAGGTGCGTTGGCACTCACCGCGATGCGGTTGTTTCCGCTCTACAATGAAAAAATGAAGGTGGATCTCGCACTCGAGACAGTCATGAAGGACGCTTCGGCTGGCGCCCAGACCAAGGGAGATCTCGTGAAGGCCATCATGCGGCAATTCGAAGTCTCGGACGTTGACCGTTGGTCGACGATCGAATTCACTAAACTGCTACAGATCGAAAAGGTCAAGGGCTCCCCGAAGCGGGTGATGCGCCTCGAATATGAGATCCGAAATCAGCTGTGCTGCGATCTGGATGTGCTCCTCAACTATCATCAGCAGTACGATCTCTTGCCAGGCGCGGTCGAATAGACCTGCACCTACGGCGTTGAAGCTCGTCGGCATTGGCCATCGCTTCAAGGACCAGAATCTGCTGACGCTCGCGCTCACGCACCGGAGCGCAAGCAGCCGGCACAACGAGCGCCTGGAGTTTCTCGGCGATGCGGTGATAGGACTGGCCATTACCGATGTTCTGTACGACAGATTCCCCGGCGCGGACGAAGGCCAATTAACGCGCGCCCGCGCCACTCTGGTGAATCGCGACACCTTAGCCAGCATTGCGCGCGAGCTCGATTTCGGCGCTGCGCTTTGGCTGGGCGAAGGGGAGCTCAAGAGCGGGGGGTGGCGTCGCGACTCGATCCTGGCCAACGCACTGGAAGCCGTCGCTGGCGCCATTTACCTCGATGCGGGAATGGATGCCGTGTGCGCTGAACTGATGGTGTGGTTCAAAGCGCGGCTGTCGAGTGTCGATCCAGTTGCCACCCAAAAAGATTCGAAAACGCTGCTCCAAGAATATCTTCAGGAACGCCGGAGCCCGCTGCCGCTCTACCACACGGTCGAAGTCCAGGGGCCCGCGCACGAGCAGTTTTTCACGATCGCCTGTGAAATCACGACGCCCGCGCTGCGGGTCGAAGCCAGCGGTCGGAGCCGACGCCATGCCGAACAGGAAGCGGCTCGCTTAGCCCTTTCAACCTTACACGCGCAACCACAACCTTAAGGAACGGCAATGTCGAGCGATGAACTGTCCCGCTGCGCGATCTATGCGATTGTGGGTCGCCCGAACGTGGGTAAATCCACGTTGCTGAATCGTATTGTCGGCCAGAAGATCAGCATCACATCGCGCAAACCGCAAACAACGCGGTACAAGGTTAACGGCATCCTGCAACGCGGGTCTACGCAGTTGGTGTTTGCCGATACGCCAGGCTGGCAGCGTCAGCCGCAGGGACGACTGCACAAGCTGATGAACCAGCAGATTGAGCAGGCACTCTACGAGATAGATGGCGTGCTGCTGGTGATTGATGCCACACAATGGCGTGACGAGGATGAATCGTTGGCGACCAGCCTGCAGTCCTTCTCGGGGCTGAAATATTTGGTCATCAACAAAATGGATCGCCTTTCTCGTCGGGAAGCATTGTTGCCTTTAATTCAAGATCTGACTGGCCGCTTCCAGTTTGAGTCGGTGTTTCCGCTTTGTGCGCTCACGGGCGACAACCTGGAATCCCTGCTTGACGAGCTGGCTGCGCACGCGCCCCAGAAGCCCAATCTGTTCGACCCGGAACAGGTAACGGATCGGCCAGCGCGTTTCGTGGTGGCCGAACTTATCCGCGAAAAACTCGCGCGCCAGCTCGGGGCGGAACTTCCGTATGCAACCCATGTGGTGATCGACACTTTCGAGGAAAGAGAGTCCGTCACCCATATCGACGCGACCATCTGGGTCGAGAAGCCTGGCCAGAAAGCCATCGTCATTGGC
Source organism: Pseudomonadota bacterium (assembly GCA_043734785.1). GTDB lineage: Bacteria > Pseudomonadota > Gammaproteobacteria > CAIKBL01. Next base: position 2,086 of record JAYTEX010000333.1, read on the forward strand.
AGTGGCGGCAAACGTATTAAGCAAATCGGCTCGGCAGCTCGCCTGGATATAGAGAAAATGCTCGAACGCCGTGTCTATCTACAGACGTGGGTCAAAGTCAAAGGCAAGTGGACGGAGGATCCAGCAACCCTCGACATATTCGGATCCCGCGAAGGAGGCTGAGGATTGGCCGCTCGGGAAGCGACTGATACCGGATATATCGTGCATCGGAAGCGTTTGCGCGAGACCAGTCTGCTGTTGCAGGTTTTCACGCGCCTGCATGGACGCTTTGGGGTGATCGCCCGCGGTGCATTGTCGTCCAAGAAGGGTGGCGGCAGTGCATACGCCGAGTTCACTCCCTATTTTTTGGTGTGGTCGGGCAAGTCTGACCTCCCGACGCTAGTCCGTGCGGAGCCGACCGAGCGCGGACTTCGACTAGAGGCAGAGCGGCTGTTCAGTGCCATGTACTTGAATGAATTGATCGTCCGTTTGGTGCACCGCGGTGAGGGTGACGATGCGGGTTACCGGGCATATGAACTAACCTTGAAAAGTCTCGCGGGCGAGGCGCCGATTGAACCGGCGCTACGACATTTCGAAGCGCTATTGCTTGACGCCTGCGGCTATGGGATGGAACTCGCGCAGGCGGTCGATACCGGGACCGCACTCGATGTGGACGCAGGCTATTTTTATATTCCAGAACGAGGACCTGTATCGCAAATACCGCCGGTGCCACACCGAGTAGTCTCCGGGGGGGCACTGCTGGCGCTCGCAGGCGCGCTGCCCTGGGGATCCACCCGCCTGCGTGAGGCCAAAAGCCTGATGCGTTTCCTCATTCATCATCATTTGGGGGGGCAGGCATTGAGTTCGCGTGAATTGTTCCGCTTGAGCGGAGACGCTCGCCAATAGCCCGCGTTCTATCGCTGGAAGCGGACACCCGCTAGACTAGCCCGCCTGTTTTGATGCTAGCCCGAGGCGATTCTTGAGTTCATTCGACTATCCAAAGCTGGGCGTGCCAAAGCTGGGTGTGAATATCGATCACGTGGCGACTATTCGCCAGCAACGCCACACACGCTATCCCGATCCGGTTTACGCCGCGCTGATCGCGGAGCAGGCAGGTGCGGATGGAATTACGCTGCACCTGAGGGAGGATCGGCGACACATCCAGGATAGGGATGTAGCACTGCTCGTGGAGACCGCGCAAACCAAGGTTAATCTTGAAATCGCCGCGACCGATGCCATGCTAACGCTCGCCTGTCGCTTCAAGCCAGCGTGTTGTTGTCTGGTCCCTGAACGCCGGGAAGAACTCACGACAGAGGGTGGCTTGAATGTGGCGGGTCAACGAGCGTACCTCGAGAGCGCCTGCAAGCGTCTGGCGGAGGCGGGAATTGAAGTCTCTCTGTTCATCGAACCCGCGCTCGCGCAGGTAGAAGCAGCCATTGCCGTCGGCGCGCCGACGATCGAATTACATACTGGGGCCTTTGCCAACGCCAAGTCGGATCGCGCTCGCGGCGAAGAACTCGCGCGCCTCGTGACTGCCGCCCGCCATGCGTTCGCGCTTGGTTTACGCGTCAACGCGGGGCATGGCTTGCACTATCAGAACGTGCAGGAGATTGCGCGCCAGCAAGAGTTCTACGAGTTGAATATTGGGCATTCCATTGTCGCCCGGGCGATGTTTGTAGGCTTGGCGGCGGCAGTGACCGAAATGAAGCAATTAATGATCGCGGCGCGACCATGATCACCGGGCTTGGGATTGATATCGTGCAGGTCGATCGGGTGGCCGATGTGTATCGCCGATATGGCTTCAAGTTCGCGCGTCGCGTACTGGCGCCCGCAGAACTGGAAGCTTTCAGTGTCACGCCGCATCCGGTGCGGTTTCTCGCGATGCGCTTCGCCGCGAAGGAAGCGACCTCCAAGGCGCTAGGCACGGGTTTCCGGCAAGGGGTATCACTGCGTCTGATCGAGGTCGCGCACAACGCTGCCGGCAAACCCTCGCTACGGCTGCATGGCGCAGTCGCTGACCATGCGCAGCGCCAACAGGTTACCTCAACTCATGTCAGTCTGACCGACGAACGCGACTATGCCGCGGCGGTCGTCGTGTTCGAGTCAAACTGAGGGCTCGATGGTGAGTTCGCTCGAACAAGCAGCTGCGAAGCGGCGTACTTTCGCGATTATTTCGCATCCCGATGCCGGCAAGACCACGGTGACCGAGAAGCTTCTGTTGTTTGGCGGCGCTATCAACGCCGCAGGCACCGTGAAGGCGCGCAAGAGCGCGCGCTACGTCACTTCCGACTGGATGGAAATCGAGCGCCAGCGCGGAATTTCTGTCACGTCTTCCGTCATGCAGTTTGAATATGGCAACCATGTCATCAATCTGTTGGATACCCCGGGGCATGCGGATTTTTCGGAAGACACCTATCGCGTGCTGAGCGCGGTCGATTCGGTATTAATGGTGATCGATGCCGCCAAAGGCGTTGAAGAGCGCACGATCAAACTGTTGGAAGTTTGTCGTATGCGCCGTACGCCGATTGTCACGCTGATCAATAAGCTGGATCGACATAGTCGCGCGCCTCTCGAACTGCTCGACGAGATTGAGAATATTCTGCAGATCAAGTGCGCGCCAATTACCTGGCCCTTGGGGTCGGGCCAGCATTTTGCGGGAATCTATCATTTAAAAGAGCGCTGCGTGCTGCGCTATGCCCGCGAGGTCGACGCGAATGCAGGCATCGTCGATACCGAGCGACTGCCGCTGGACGTTGCAGCGCGCGACCCCCGATTCATTGACATCCTGCACGAGTGCAGAGAAGAAATAGAGCTGGTTGAAGCCGCGGGCACCGATTTCCAACTCGACGCCTATCTTGCGGGAAGCGTGACGCCGGTGTTCTTTGGGTCCGCGTTGCAAAATTTTGGGATCCGAGAAATGCTCGACTACTTCGTGGAAATTGCGCCGGCGCCGCTCAGCCGGCAAGCGGTCGAACGCACCGTGTGCGCGAGCGAAGCGAATTTCAGCGGTTTTGTGTTTAAGATCCAGGCCAATATGGATCCGCAACACCGGGATCGCATCGCTTTTCTACGAATTTGCTCCGGACACTTCGAACCAGGAATTCGCCTTCGTCATGTCCGCCTTGGCCGGGACGTGCAGATTTCCAACGCGCTGACTTTCTTCGCGCGTGGGCGCAAGCAAGTCGAGGATGCTTATGCGGGCGACATCATCGGTTTACATAACCATGGCACGATCCAGATCGGGGATACTTTTACCGCTGGCGAAAAACTGAACTTTCTGGGAATTCCGAGCTTCGCACCTGAACTGTTCAGGCGCGTGCGCTCACTGGATCCGATGCGCGCGAAGGCGCTGGTCAAGGGGCTGACCGAGTTGTGCGAGGAAGGTGCGGCCCAGGTGTTTCGCCTCATTCAGCGCAACGACCTGATTCTGGGCGCCATTGGTATCTTGCAGTTCGACGTGGTCGCCTACCGTCTGAAACATGAATACGGCGTCGACTGCGTGTTCGAGGCAGTCTCCACTCAATTTGCACGCTGGGTTTCGAGCAGCAAGGCGGGTGAACTCGAGAAATTCATGCGCCATGTGGGAGAAAACGTGGCGCTCGATGGAGGAGGGCTACCGGCCTATCTCGCGCCTTCCCGCGTCAATTTGCAGTTGACCACCGAGCGATGGCCCGAGGTTGCATTTCATGGCACCCGAGAAGTGAGTTTGCGGCGCGAGCCGCTCTAGCGAGCAGCCTCGGCCTTAGGGAATCGCGTAGTAGATTCCTGCTAAGTCCGAGGCTGTTAAGTTAAATTTATGCGTTCGTGCGCTCCTCTTTTGCGCTCGGGGTCTCGTCACCTACTGCTAGCGCCGGTGAGGGTTGTTCGGTAGTCGGTGATGCTTCGGTATTCGTCGGGATCAATGTCGTGTCTGCGGACGCTAATCCGTCTGCGGGTGCGCGCGATACGCCAGAGTCATCGGTCACCACGGAATGGGCCGGGGTCGCGCGCGGTTCGGCCGCGTTGTCCAGCGAGATCTCGTCGTGGCGAGCCTGTGGCGCAGACACTGGCGCGAGAGGCGGTCCCGCCTCGAACGTTGGCTGCTGATCGCTCACGTTGTCTTCCACGCGCTCGTTACCCGTCACGTCTACCGGGGCGCGCTGCTCGTGGCGCCGCGGATTGCGATCGCGGCGTCGACTTTGACCTTCGGCTCGCTCTGGCGAGCGAGGCGATTGGGCGTCCGTGGTCGTCTCCGCCTGGACATTTCGAGCGTCACCACCACGTCGCTCATCAGGTCGGCCGCGTCCCTCGCCACCTCCGCGCTGGCGTTGCTGACGACCTTGATTAGATGCAGGGCTGTTCGGGGCGTTCCGCCGGTTGTTGTCGTTTCGCCCGCTCTGCTGTTCGTTACTCGCCTGAGAGGATGACTGAGTGCGGCGCGGCTGCGCAGGCGGCGGCGGCGTCGCACGCGCGTCGCTCGACGCGCGCTCGGGCACAGGTGCGGCCGCGGGAGGTTCGCCGCCGCCGAACAGCGCTGAGAAAAAGCGCTTTATAACCCCCTTGCCAGGGATAACGGCAGCGTCTTGTCCCGTTGCACTTACCGGTGCGTTTCGCACGATGTCCTTCACCATCGCTTGCGGTTGGCGAGGGAGGTCTCGCTGGTTGAAATCGTAGACCGGTGCGGGGTCGGCCTCCGAGACCATCTCGTGGCTTTCGCCAATATCGCGGCGCGCGAGATCCTGTTCACGGATGCGCTGTACGTTGAAATGGGGCGTTTCCAGATTTGGATTCGGGATAATCAGGATCTCGATGTCCTGCTGCTCCTCGATACGAGTGACTTCACGGCGTTTTTCGTTGAACAGGAACGCTGCGACGTCCGGCGGCACCTGCGCGGCGACCTTGGCCGTTGATTCCTTCATGGCCTCTTCTTCAATGACACGTAGCACGGACAACGCAGTCGGCCGCAGACTTCGTATCGTGCCGACTCCATCACATCGCGGACATATTTCATGACTGAATTCGGCGAGCGAAGGGCGTAGCCGCTGGCGCGACATTTCGAGCAAACCAAAGCGCGAAATGCGGCCTATCTGGACCCTTGCGCGGTCCATCTTGACGCACTCTCGCATCTTGTTCTCGACCGCGCGCTGATTACGCGCCGCCATCATGTCGATAAAATCGATGACGATCAGCCCACCTAGATCGCGGATCCGAAGCTGGGTCGCGATTTCTTCCGCAGCCTCGAGATTAGTCAGCAGTGCAGTTTCCTCGATATCTCCCCCGTGCGTTGCGCGCGCCGAGTTGATATCGATAGTGATCAACGCTTCCGTCGGTTCAATCACAAGCGCACCGCCACTCGGAAGTCTGACCTCTCGGCTAAAGGCCGTCTCGATCTGACTTTCAATTTGATAGCGCGTGAACAGCGGGACGCTGTCTTTATAAATTTTCAGTTTAGACAGGTTCTGCGGCATAACCTGTGTCATGAAATCTTGGGCAGTTTGGTAGAGGCCCGGATCATCGATCAGAATCTCAGCGATATCGCTGCGCAAATAATCGCGAATTGCGCGGATGATGACATTCTGGTCCTGGTAGATCAGGACCGGCGCCGAACGCGTTTTGGCCGCCTCGTCGATTGCGGTCCATAGCTGCAAGAGGTAATCCAGATCCCATTGCAGTTCTTCGGTGGTCTTGCCAATGCCAGCCGTGCGCAGGATGAGCCCCACGCTTTCGGGAATGACAAGTCCGGACATGGCTTCTTTGGCTTCTTCGCGGTCTTCGCCCTCAATCTGCCGGGACACGCCACCCGCGCGCGGGTTATTCGGCATGGCAACAAGATAGCGCCCCGCCAGCGACACGAAGGTCGTTAGGGCTGCGCCTTTATTGCCGCGCTCTTCCTTTTCGACCTGGACGATGAGTTCCTGACCTTCGTCCAGGACCTCGCGGATATTGACGCGCCCGCCATTTTTCGGCTTGTCGTTAAACAGCGAACGGGACACTTCTTTGAGCGGGAGAAAGCCATGGCGGTCGCCACCGTAGTCGACGAAGGCCGCCTCAAGACTAGGCTCGAGGCGTATGATGCGTGCCTTGTAGATGTTCGACTTCTTTTGCTCTTTGCCAGTGGCCTCGATGTCGAGATCGTATAGGCGTTGGCCTTCAACCATGGCTACCCGCAACTCCTCCGGATGAGTTGCGTTAATGAGCATTCTCTTCATTTTTTGAATTCCTTAGCTGCGCGCCCGTTCCGCCGGTGCGGATAAACGTTGATCGCCGTGCTCGATGTAGGCACTAATTTGCTGATCGTGCGCGCAGGCGCGCGCTGTGACGGACGCTGATCTGTTAACCTCGCGCGGCTCGAACGACGTGCCGAGCGAGGTTCCCCCCAATGGTTCGACAAAGCTTTAACGCTATCGAATGTGCGGCGAGCTCGAAGGCAGCGTAGGCGGACTGCATAACTATTTGCCGAAATTGTCGCGCCGACCGCCGCGGGACTGAGCGGTTTCTGGAACCTGATTGAAGCACTCTGCGAGGGTGCGGCCTGCAAGTGATCCGGGCCGGGTCGCGGGATTTGATAAACTGTCGATACAATCGACGCTAACTGCTTGGTCTCAGTCCAAAAACGGAAATCGCTTTTCATGCACAGGGGCAACCCGACTATAACAGCCTTGAGCCTGATCCGGCAATTCCGCCGGTGTTTTGTCAATGCCTGATTCGCTCGCAGATAAACCGACGGTCCGTCACCTGGTGGTGACCGCCGATTCGGCCGAGCGACGGCTGGATAATTTTCTGGGATCAGTATTAGGCGATGTTCCGAAGACTCTGATATATAGAATTATCCGCACCGGTGAGGTGCGCGTGAACGGGGGCAGGGGCAAGCCTGCTCACAAGCTTATGCTTGGCGATACAGTCCGAGTGCCGCCGGTGCGTACGGCGGTGCAGGCGCCTGCTGCCATCGCAGCGCGTATCCTGGAGGAGTTCGAAGCGAGCGTGCTTTTTGAAGACGCCCAGGTTCTCGTGGTGAATAAACCGTCCGGGCTTGCGGTGCACGCCGGTTCCGGCGTGCGGTTCGGGATCATCGATATTGCACGCGCCGCGCGTCCTCGCGCCACGCGGCTCGATCTGGTTCACCGCCTGGACCGGCCGACCTCAGGTTGTCTTCTAATCGCCAAAGATCTCCCGACCTTGCGAGCGTTGAATGCGCAATTGGCGGAGCGCGAGTTTCGCAAGTCCTACCTGGCGTTGGTGCATGGACGGCCGGCTCACAGGGTCACGGTCGATGCACCACTGGACGACCAACATCGGCAGGGTTCCGAGCGACATACCATCGCCTCGGAAGCAGGGCGGGCGGCGAGGACTCGATTCACGCTGGCACGTCGGTTTGCGGGTTGTTCGCTGGTTCTGGCCGAGCCGGAAACGGGCCGTACCCACCAGATCCGCGCCCACGCACTGCACATGGGGCATCCTTTAGCCGGGGATTTAAAGTATGGTCGTGCCGACTTCAACCGCGAACTGAGCGCGATGGGGCTGCGGCGGCTTTTTCTGCACGCCGCGTCCCTGGAATTCGCACTTGTGCACAAAATTAGGGTTGAAGCGCCCCTGCCGGCAGACCTCGAAGCGATCCTTGGTCAACTGGATAACACGAATTCTTGGAGCAGCAATGGAACAACAGTATGAGTGACGAGCAGGCGAGCAAACCAGAATCATCTGAGCCTTCCGACCGAGGGGAGCACTGGGAGCAGGCACTGCTGAAGCGCTTTGCGTTTGAAGCGTTGCGCGAACAACGTCGTACGCGTCGGTGGGGCATTTTCTTCAAACTGCTCGCCGCTACCTATGTGCTTGTGCTCCTGGTGTTGTCACTGCCTCGGCTGTCTACCACCACGGCGTTTGGCGCGGATAAAGTCACCGCACTGATCGATGTGCAGGGCGTCATCGCTGAAGGCGGACCGGCGGGCGCGGACAACATCATCGCCGGCCTGCGGGCTGCATTCGAGAGCAATTCCACCGCCGGGGTGATCGTGCGCATCAACAGCCCGGGTGGCAGCCCGGTGCAGGCAGGCTACATCAGCGATGAAATTTATCGTTTGAAAGCCAAATATCCGACCAAGAAACTCTATGCGGTGATCCAGGATATCTGCGCATCCGGCGGCTATTATATTGCAGTCGCCGCTGACGAAATTTACGCCGACAAGGGCAGTATCGTCGGCTCTATCGGTGTCCGCATGGACAGTTTCGGGTTTGTCGATGCCATGCAAAAACTCGGCATCGAACGACGCTTGTTGACGGCCGGTGAACACAAAGGGTTCCTCGATCCGTTTCTGCCACTCGACCAGCAGGAAGTCACTCATGTGACCGGTCTGCTCAACGAGATCCACCAGCAATTCATCAACACGGTCAAGCAAGGTCGGCGAGATCGGCTAAAGGCTGATAAGCAGATATTTACCGGGCTGGTTTGGACCGGAGAAACGGCCTTGGAACTCGGCCTGGTGGATGCTTTGGGCTCTGCGGGCTTTGTGGCCCGCGAAATCATCGGGGCGGAAGAGATCGTCGATTTCACCCCGCAAGAAGGCGTGCTTGATAAGGTTGCGCGCCGCTTTGGCGCGCATGTATCGACGGCCATTCGCTCCTTATTTTTACCCGGTTGGTAGGGGAGACAAGCTATCCACGCCGCGTGGCTGGCGCTGTTCAACGAGCGGGTGGACCGAGGTGAGCGTTGGGTGGTCACTCGCGAACGCAAGGTGATGTTCGGCGGGAATATCTTTCCGTATACTACGCGCCGCTGATGGTGCTTACCCTTGCCGAGCATGTTGATCCCCGCCGCCTGGCCGCTCAAGGCACACGCTTGGCCGGCGAATTCCCGGCGGCGGTGCTCACGCGGCTTACGGCCATTTTCACGGATGTCCAACCTGTCGCGGCATCCATCGATTTTTCGCTTAATGCAGCAGGCCGCGTCATCCTGCGCGGTCATCTAAACGGGCGGGTCACTGCAACCTGCCAACGTTGTCTTGCGCCGGTCACGCTAAATCTCGCGGGTGACTTCGAACATCTACCGGAAGAAGAAGAGGCGGCGGAGCGGGGGCTCGCTTCAGTGGCTCACGAAAGCGAATCGTCGCTAGATTTGCTAGCGTTAATAGAAGACGAGATGTTGTTGGCGTGCCCCATGGTCCCGATGCACCCACACGACCAATGCGGGCCGTCAATGACGGGTGGCATCAGTCGCACAGGCAATCGCGAGAATTCGTTCGACGTATTGTCCGCGTTGCGTCAAAATAAACCCAAGGAACCGCGTAACTTTGACGCGGATTCGAATACACAGGAGTAATCAGCCATGGCTGTTCAGCAAGACCGTAAAACCCCGTCCAAACGCGGCATGCGTCGTTCGCACGACCGTTTGTCGGCGCCCACCTTATCCGAAGATCCGACCACCGGGGAAACCCACCTTCGGCATCATATTAGCCCCGACGGCTACTATCGCGGCAAGCGTGTGATCGCCGAAAAAAAATGACTGACACGCGCGGCGACTTTTTTCGCCGCGCCCCCTTGCCCGCCGTCAATCCCCGCCAGAGCCCCCCTTGAGTCGAACTGTTGCACTCGATGCGATGGGCGGCGACCACGGCCCGTCTGTGATCGTGCCCGCAGCACTGCTGGCGCTAGCCCGCTACCCAGATCTTCGATTGGTCCTCGTGGGTGATCAAGATGCGATTTCCGCGGCACTAGCCGGGACTAACAGCGCGTTTCGCGAGCGCCTCGAAATCAAGCACGCGCACGAGCAGGTCGAGATGCACGATAAGCCGTCGATTGCCCTACGCAGCAAGCGGAACTCGTCGATGCGCTATGTGATCGACTTGGTGAAGACTGGCGAGGTGCAGGCGTGCGTGAGCGCGGGCAATACCGGCGCGTTGATGGCGATTGCGCGCTTCGTACTCAAAACGTTGCCTGGAATCGACCGTCCAGCGATTTGTGCCACCATGCCCAGCTTGAACCAGGGCACCCGGGTACTCGATCTCGGTGCGAACGTGGACTCCAGTTCTGAAGAACTCTTTCGCTTCGCAGTCATGGGGTCTGTGTTGGCGAGCGCCATCGATCACAAACCCAGTCCCTCTGTCGCGCTGCTCAATATTGGCGAAGAAGAGATCAAGGGCAATGACCGGGTTAAGCAAACCGCCATTGTGCTCGAAAAAAGCGCGCTTAATTACTGTGGCTACGCTGAAGGTAACGATATTTTTTCGGGCACTTTCGATGTCATCGTATGCGATGGTTTTGTCGGGAATGTTGCGCTCAAGGCCAGTGAGGGTGTCGCCTCGATGCTATCCGAGATAGCGAGGGCGGAATTTAAACGGAATTGGTGGCGCCGCTTGAGTGCGCTCCTGGCGGCACCCGCGTTGCGTAGCTTGAGAGATCGCGCGGATCCTCGTCGCTACAACGGTGCGAGTCTGTTAGGACTGAGGGGCATTGTGGTGAAGAGCCACGGCAGCGCAGACGCGCTGTCATTTGCACGGGCGATCGACGAAGCGCTATTGCAGATTGAACAAGCCGTGCCCGACAAAATCAGCAGCCATTTGGAACAATTACTGGTGCACGAGCAGGCGCTCTAGATGAGCGCGAGATTCGCGATGGTGTTCCCCGGACAAGGCGCCCAATCGGTCGGCATGGTCGAGGCGCTGGCCGCTGAGTTTCCGCAGATTCAAGCGCGCTTCAAAGCGGCCTCCGAGGTGCTCGGGTTCGATCTCTGGAAATTAGTAGGTGAAGGCCCGGCGGAAACACTGAATAAGACTCACCATACTCAGCCAGCGTTGTTGGCGGCGAGCGTGGCAACATGGGACGTCTGGTTGCGCTTGGGCGGCCCTGAACCCCTGCTGATGGCGGGGCATAGTTTCGGAGAATACTCGGCCCTTGTGTGTGCCGGCGCATTAGGATTCGAGGATGCAATTGCGCTGGTGGCAGCACGCGGTCAGTTCATGCAGGCGGCAGTTGCCGTGGGCGCTGGGGCCATGGCAGCAGTGCTTGGGTTCGATCTATCCGCCTTGAAAGACGTGTGTCTGGAAGCCGCGAGAGGCGAGGTTGTTGAATGTGCAAACCTCAATGCGCCGGGGCAAATTGTGATTTCTGGCGCAGCATCAGCCGTCTCGCGTGCGGGCGAATTGGCGAAGGCGCGCGGTGCAAAACGGGTTATGCCGTTGACGGTGAGTGTGCCGGCGCATTGTGCATTGATGCTGCCCGCAAGCCGAAAATTCAGTGAGCTGGTGGCGCGCGCCGAGATCACCCCACCGCGGATCCCGGTCATCCATAACACCGATGTTGCCGCCCACTCGCAAGTGAGCGATATCAAAGCGGCGCTCGTCGCACAGCTGGCTAACCCAGTGCGCTGGCAGGAAACGATCGAATTGTTTGCTCGAGAGGGCATCACCCAGGCATTAGAATGTGGCCCAGGCAAGGTTCTGGGACCTTTAATCCGTCGTTGCGCAAACAAGATCAGTACTGCGTCACTGGGAACTCCAGAGGATCTGCGCAATGCGCTTGAATCTTTGCACACGGGAGGTTAGATGGCAGAGCAACGTATCGCGCTCGTGACCGGGGCGAGTCGGGGGATCGGGCACGCAATCGCGCTCGCCTTTGCTCGTGCCGGATATTGCGTGATAGGGACCGCGACTGGCACCTCTGGTACTGCCGCTATCACCTCAGCGCTCGCACCATTGGGAGATAACCACCGCGCGTTCATATTGAATCTGGTGGATCGGGAATCGCTCGCAAGCTTCTTTGAACAACTCACGGTGGCGCAGCTCACGCCCGCGGTTCTGGTGAATAATGCGGGAATCACTCGCGATAATCTGTTGCTGCGGATGAAAGATGAAGAGTGGCAAGAAGTCGTGGACACCAACCTCACGTCGGTGTTTCGTCTGTGCAAACATTTCGTTCGCGCAATGATTAAAGCGCGTTTCGGACGCATCATCAATCTGACTTCAGTCGTGGGCGCCACCGGTAATCCCGGTCAGGCAAATTATGCGGCGGCTAAAGCTGGCCTAGTGGGACTCACCAAATCTCTCGCGCAAGAGGTCGCCAATCGAGCAGTCACGGTCAACGCGATCGCACCGGGGCTCATTGATACCGATATGACCCGCGCGCTCAAAGATGCGCAGCGCGAACAGGTGCTGGCCAGGATCCCGGCCGGCCGCCTAGGCAGCAGCGAGGAAATTGCGAGTCTGGCGGTCTATCTTGCCTCGGACTCCGCCGCCTACATCACCGGCGAGACGATTCACGTCAATGGCGGGATGTACATGGCTTAACGAAACTCTGCGGAACGCGGAGTTTCCGCGCGACACAGCGGCGTGTCGCCTGGATCAATGAACCCAGTTCATCGATTGAGTACGAAAAGTGCAAATCGCGCTTTATGCTTTTCATTCTCTGAAAACGCCAGGAAGGATATATTCAGAAATTCCTTAAGCGAAAAATCGTAATCCACATTAGGCGCTTAGCGTCCAATGTCGTCAGTCACACGACCCTTGGTTTGGCTTGCAACTTACCGGGTTTCCACTACACTAGCAGCCGCCGCAGCCTAGGCTGCCCATGTGTTGGGAGGATGGTTTAAAAATGAGTAGCGTTGAAGAGCGTGTCAAGAAAATCGTGATCGAGCAACTCGGGGTTAAAGAAGAAGAGGTCACTAACGAAGCATCCTTCGTGGATGACCTGGGCGCTGATTCCCTTGATACAGTCGAGTTGGTGATGGCGCTGGAAGAAGAATTCAAGACCGAAATACCAGACGAAGAAGCCGAAAAGATTACCACTGTTCAGCAAGCCATCGATTACATAAACAAAAACTTGGCGTAAGTTACTGGCGTCAAATTGCTCAAGGGCCGCGGCGTACACTTCTGTGTTAACCGCGGCCTTTTGCGTTGGTGGGCCAAGGTGAGGAACAATTAGGTGACGAGTCGCATTGTGGTGACAGGAATGGGAACTGTATGCCCCGTGGGGAATACAGTCCCTGAAGCGTGGCAGAGCATCCTTGCAGGGCGCAGTGGAATCGGCCCGATTGTCGCTTTTGACGCCACCAATTTTTCAACCCGTATCAGCGGTTCGATTAAGAATTTTGATATCGAACAATACATCTCTGCCAAGGACGCGCGGAAGATGGACCCGTTCATCCACTACGGCATGGCCGCCGCCATCCAGGCTATCAACGATTCTGGCATCGAAATTACGGCGGCGAATAGTCGGCGTGTGGGGCTGCTGATTGGGTCGGGCATCGGTGGTCTGCCGGGTATCGAGAAGGGCTATCAGGCATTTCTTGACGGCGGTCCGCGTAAGATTTCTCCGTTTTTCGTGCCCAGCAACATCATCAACATGATCTCGGGCAACTTATCGATAAAGTATGGGATCCGGGGTCCGAATTATGCGCTGGTGAGCGCATGCTCCACAGGCGCTCATTCCATTGGCATCGCGGCGCGTCACATTGAACGCGGTGATGTCGATATCATGATCGCTGGTGGCTCCGAGTTCGCGACAAGCCCGACCGGTGTCGGCGGCTTTGCCTCGGCGCGGGCACTGTCAACCCGTAACGACGATCCAGAACGCGCGAGTCGTCCATGGGACAAGGATCGCGACGGCTTCGTCCTCAGTGATGGCGCAGGCGTCATCGTACTCGAATCATTGGCGCATGCCGTACAGCGTGGTGCCAGGATTTATGCCGAACTCGTCGGCTTCGGGATGAATAGCGACGCCTACCACATGACTTCACCGTCGCCTAACGGCGAAGGTGCCGCCGAGTGCATGTCGCTCGCGCTCGCAGACGCGAAACTCAATCCCGAACAGATCGATTACATCAACGCCCATGGCACGTCGACCCCGGCGGGCGACAAGGCCGAGACCGATGCGGTTAAGCGCATGTTTGGCGCACACGCCTATAAACTCGCGATGAGTTCGACCAAATCCATGGTCGGGCATATGCTGGGCGCGGCGGGCGGAGTGGAGGCGATATTCTCAATTCTGTCGTTGCGAGATCAGGTTGCGCCGCCCACCATCAATCTCGAGACTCCGGACCCGGAATGCGATCTGGATTATGTGCCCAATGTGGCGCGCGCAATGAAACTCGATATTGTGCTTTCAAATTCCTTCGGGTTTGGCGGCACTAACGCCACTCTGGCGTTTCGTAAATTCTGATTCAATGTCCACGCCGCGCGATCGCCGCTGGGGTCACGCCTGACAGACATCCCGCCTGATCTGACCTTGGTCGATGGCGATCGGGCAAACGTCGTTTCGTGTACGGATCGCGCGCTTGCTTATGGCGATGGCGTGTTCGAAACCATCGCGCTGGTCAACGCTCGGCCACAGCATTGGGCGCGGCATTTTGCACGTTTGACGGAAGGTGCGACGCGCCTTTTTCTCACCTGCCCGACCGAATCTGTGTGGCTTTCCGATCTCGATAAGTTGCTTGCGTGGGGCATTCCTCGTCCGCGCGCCGTCCTAAAACTCCTGCTCAGCCGAGGCAGTGGGCGCCGAGGCTACGCGCCGGACCCGACGGCTATTCCGACCCGTATCGCGCAACTGACAGACTGGCCCGTGTCGCCCGGTAGGCAGGCGCCCTTCATGGCCATCGAGTGTGAGACCCCACTGGGTCGTAATCCAGCGTTGGCCGGCTTCAAACATCTGAACCGCTTGGAACAGGTTCTGGGCGCGCGGGAAGTCGCTTTAGCGGGCGCGCATGAAGGCATCATGTGCGACGTGGAAGGGAATCTAATCGCAGGTACCCGTAGCAATCTTTTTCTAGTGATTGTCGGACAGCTCTGGACACCTCCCTTGACGCATTCTGGAATCGCCGGCGTGATGCGCGGTGTTGTACTGGAATGCGCCACCGCATGGGGAATAAAGGTACACGAGGCAAACCTTTCAGCCACGGAACTCGCAGGGTGCGAGGCGTTGTTTTTCACCAATTCAATACTCGGCATCCAACCAGTCCATGCGTTACATCAGAAGCGCGGCGTGCGGGAACTGGATTGCGCGTTGGCCGAGTACATGTGTGAACGGTTACGCCGCGAGAATCTGGCTCCGTGAAGTGGCGTATCAAACGCGCGCTATACAGCTTACTCGGCCTTGTTTTGCTGGCGAGCGTTGGGGGATGGCTGTTGGTGCAGGACATGCAGCGCGCGCTCGACACCCCACTCCCGATCTCACGGCCCGAGTTATACGAAATCCTCGCCGGGCAGACGATTACCAAAATTGCACGGACTTTCGTCGCCAAAGATTGGCTAACACACGCCATTTACCTTCGACTCGAAGCCACCCGCCGTGGCGTCGCCGCCCGCGTGCAGATTGGAACCTACGAAGTATTGCCCGGAACCACTCCGCGCGCATTGTTGGAAAAATTCGTGCGTGGGGAGGTCAAGCAATATCAATTCATGGTCGTTGAAGGCAGCACTTTCCGGGAATTATGTACGCAGTTGGCAAGACTTCCGGGCGTGAAATCGACTATCCGAAATTCCCTTGACGGAGAGGTTATGCGCCAGATCGGCGCGTCGGATCAGCAGCCGGAGGGGCGTTTTTTCCCATCGAC
>JAYTEX010000334.1:0-6851 GCA_043734785.1 Pseudomonadota bacterium
GCGGAAGGCCACGCGTTTCGCCGTGATGAGTTGAATACCTTGCTCGATCTTGCGAGTCGCGGGATTGAGCGTTTGATCGCGGCGCAGGAAGCCGCGCTCGCCGGATAGACTCCTTCGGTTGCCCATGGATATCGTGTTGGCGACCGGCAATGCCGGCAAGGTGGCAGAGCTGCAGGCGATGCTGGCGGGCACACCGTACAGGATCATTCCGCAAGCCGAATTTGCGTGTCCCGAGGTGGCGGAGACGGGCTTAAGTTTTGTTGAGAACGCGCTCATCAAAGCCCGTCACGCTACGCTACACACGGGTTTGCCCGCGATCGCGGATGACTCGGGGCTTGCCTGCGAGGCCTTGGATGGCGCGCCCGGAATCTATTCCGCACGTTATGCCGGTTTAGGCGCCGGCGACGCGGCCAACATGGCCAAGCTGCTGGCGACCCTGCAGCCAGTGCCGCGCGCGGCGCGTGGTTGTCGTTTTATCTGTGTGATGGTCTACGTTGCCCATGCTGCAGATCCGTTTCCGGTGATTGCGCAAGGTGTATGGGATGGGTGGGTGGCGCGTGTTCCGCGCGGCACGCAGGGTTTCGGGTACGATCCGATTTTCGAAGTGCCGGAGACCGATCTCACCGCCGCTGAGCTTGCGCCAGCACGTAAACATGCGATGAGTCATCGCGGCATCGCATTGACTGAACTCGTTAAACAATTGGCGGCGCGCCATGCAGGTCACTGATCCAACGCTGATCGATCCGGGCGAGATTCCGCTGGCGCTTTATGTGCACCTACCCTGGTGTGTGCGCAAGTGTCCCTACTGCGATTTCAATTCCTACGAGCCGAGTTCGTCAGCCATACCCGATCAGGCGTACGTGGATGCCCTGCTTGCCGATCTCACGCTGGATTTACCTTGGGTGGACGGGCGTCTCCTCCAATCGATTTTCATTGGCGGGGGCACGCCAAGCCTGTTTTCGGGTGCGGCGATCACGCGCCTGCTGGACGGCATTCGGCGGCTGCTGTCTTTGGCGCCAGACGCTGAGATAACCCTTGAAGCCAATCCCGGTACCGTCGATGAAGCCCATTTTGCGGCTTATCGTGCGACTGGCATCAATCGCCTGTCGCTAGGCTTGCAAAGCATGCGGGATGCTCAGTTAAAACGCCTCGGGCGGGTCCATGGCGTGGCAGATTCACTGCGCGCAGTGGCGGTCGCGCGCGATACCGGATTCAAGAATCTGAATCTCGATTTGATGTACGGCTTACCTGGCGATCGCCGGGGGGATGCGTTGCGCGATCTCGAACGCGTGATCGCGCTCGCGCCCGAGCATTTGTCCTGGTACCAGTTGACCCTAGAGGCTGGCACGGCATTCGGACGTCGGCCGCCGCGCCTGCCTCCCCACGAGCGCATCGCGGAGGAAGCTGAATTAGGCTTGACCCTGCTCGCGGACGCGGGCTTTACGCGCTACGAAGTTTCGGCCTATGCCCGCTCTCGGCGCGAGGCCCGGCACAATCTGAACTACTGGGAGTTCGGGGACTATCTCGGGATCGGTGCGGGCGCGCACGGCAAACTGACGACTCGCGAAGGGATCCTCCGTACCGTGAAGCGTCGGCATCCGAGCGCCTACCAGCGGGAAGCCGGCACGCTGGCGGCGCGCACGATCGAAATCTCGGCGGGGCCCATGCTCGTCACCGAATTCATATTAAACGCCTTGCGCCTCACGAACGGCTTTTCGCGTGCGCTGTTTAAGTCCCGCACCGGGTTACCGGTAGCCGCGCTCGACGCCGGCGTTGCCGCAGCCACGATGCGTGGTTGGCTCGTGGAGGAGGGTGACCATTTGCAACCGACCGCGCTCGGCTATCGCTTCCTCAACGACCTACAACTACTTTTCGTGCCCTGATTTCACCGCCGTACCATTCGGCGGCTCAAGGTGAATGCGCGAACTGTCGATAATGGTTCAAGGAGATATCTCAGAAACTCCCGCTTTTCAATTACGGGTACACCGATGCCATTGACGCTACAGGACCAGACCGTGCTCATCGTTGACGATTTTCGAGAGATGCGAATGAGTCTGCGCGCCATCCTTGAAGCGCTTTACGTCAAGCACATCGTCGAGGCGAAGACCGCCGAAGAAGCGCAAGTCATGCTTGCGAAGCATCGGCCCGACCTCGTGCTCTGCGACTACAATCTTGGCGAGGGCAAGGATGGCCAACAATTGTTCGAAGAAGCAAAGGCCGCGCGGCTGCTGCCCCCGCATAGCGTATGGTTCATGATCACCGCGGAAAGCAGTATGAATATGGTCATGGGGGTGGTCGAGAACAAACCGGACGGATATCTCGTCAAGCCCATCAACAAATCCGTGCTGCAGGTCAGGCTCGAACGGGTGGTGGCGCGCAAGACGATCGTCAAGGACATCGAAAGTGCATTACACAGCGGTGCATTCGAAGAGGCGCTCGCACGCTGCGATCGCCAGTTGGAGAAATATCCCGGTATGCGTTCCGATTTGCTGCGGCTCAAGACCGAAGCCTTGTTACGTGCGGGCGAAATTGATCTCGCGAGCGAAATTTGTGCAAAAGTTTTGAACGAACGCGAATTGGCTTGGGCCGCGCTCGCGCTCGCGCGTGCACGCTACCAGGGGGGTGATCTGCGGCAGGCCAAGACCCTGCTTATCCGCCTGATCGAGAATGAACCCACCGCACTAGAAGCCTACGAATGGCTGGCGCGCATCGAACGCGAAACAGGGGACGGTAAGTCTGCGCAGCGTACCCTTACACAAGCGCTGCAGATCTCACCCAAATCGATCCGACGGCAACAACGCCTAGCCGATCTGGCGCAGGAGAATGGCGATTCTGCGACAGCAGAAAAGGCCTACCGACGCGCGATTCAAATGGGTGAAAATTCATGCTTTGCGCGTCCTGATGATCAAGCCGGCGTGGTCGAGTCCATCACGCAGATCAAGGGCTCGGCCGCCGGGCTCAAAACCTTGGGTGAATTCACTAAGCGCGCCGGGCGGCGCTGCGAGGGCAAGCAGCACTGGCGGCTGAGCATGCTCGAAGGTCGCTTACTGCACGACACCGATCAGCAGGAAGCAGCGGCCGCCACGGTGGCCCGTGCCCTGGAAGGCTATTACGGCGAGCAAGCGACCGTCTCGCCCACGGCAACGCTCGAACTGATCAAGGTCTGTTTCACCTGTGGGCAAACTGAAGCGGCGCAGGCTCTCGCGGACAAGGTGGTACGCGAGAATCATGATCAGCAGGACGTCATCAGCGCGACGCTCGCGATGTTCGATTCGCTCGGGATGCAGGCAGAGGGCGCAGTCCTGATCGAGCACGCGCAGCGAGCCATCGTGGCGGTGAACAATCAAGGCGTCGCACTCGCCAACGCTGGCGACTATGCCGGCGCCTTGGCACTTTTGACGCAGGCTGCAGATGAACTGCCCGGGAATTTAACAGTGATTTTGAACGTCCTACAGGCAGTCACCCTGCAGATTCGGGCGGAGGGTGTGAGTGCGCAACGCCGTCTACTGGTCAACGAATATCTCGCACGCGCGATGCGGATCTCGCCCACAGGCGAGAAGGTGCTCCGGCTGCGCCAACAATTTCAAAGCCTGCTCAATCAGGGGCCAAAATCCGTCGCCTCGGCTTTGGCGTCCGTAGGATGAACACCGTGCTAGATTCGGTGGTCGATTATCACGACGAACGCTTCGTCGATCTGCTCGCTAACTCAGTGCATGACATCAAAAATTCAATCGGACTTTTACTGACGGCTGCGGATGCATTGTCCATCGCGATCCCGCCCGCGAGTCATGCACGGGCTGATGTCTGCACCTTGCAGCACGAGGCCCGACGCATTAATTACGATCTCATGCACCTGCTGGGGCTGTTCAAGTTTGAACGTACCCGCGCGGCCGTGCAGCTTAGCGTGGTGGATTGCCACGAGTTGCTCGCCGAACTTGCCGCGTTCAATGCTGAATTGCTCGCGCAACGCGGCATCACCCTGGTCACTGAGTGCCGCCTGGCGAGCGAAGGGTACTTCGATCGTGAGCTCGTGCTGGGCGTGCTCAATTCGATCGTGAACAATGCGTTTCGCCATGCCCAGACGAGTGTCGCGGTGACCTGTGACATACGCGATGGCTACACGGTCTTCAGTATCGTCGATGATGGTGCCGGCTATGCGCCGAAGCTACTGGTCGCGGATTTCGATCAACCGGGCCCATCGGCCTATCGCCATAGCAATACCGGGCTGGGCTTGTACTTCGCACGCCGGATCGCCGCGATGCATGAACATCGCGCACGGCAAGGTCGAGTGGTGTTGCGCAACGACGCGAGCAACGGCGGCGGCTGCTTCGAGCTGTGGCTACCGTAAGCACGGCAGCAGTCACCAACTTACGAGATGCGGGCCTTGCCGGCTGACCCGGCCCCGGCAAGCGATTGAGCGTGCCAATCTATTGAAATGCCAGTTTGCGCTGCGAGTAACGCTGGGTACGGCACCCTGTCGATTTCCTACAAGTAAAACCGCAACACCACACTCGCCACCGCGCTTGAAAGCAGGGTGGAGAACACGATCGTTTTCGAGATCACTTCTTCGCGCAGACCGTAGCGTTTGGCGAATACATAGCCGTTGACGCCGGCGGGCATGGCGGCCAGCAACACCGCCACCTGCGCCCATTCGCGCGGCACCTCTAAGGCGACGCAAGCCAACCACACCGCGAGTGGATGCAGCACATTCTTGAGCAGCAGCAGGATTCCGACTTCGTTGAGCGCGCCACGGACCCGATACTGCGCGAGTGAAATCCCGAGCGAGACGAGTGCGCAACCGGGCGCAGCCTGCGCGAGCTTGTCGAGTAAGCCATCGAGCGCACCCGACGGCACATTGCCCGTGAGATTCGCGGTAATTCCAAAGGCCAGACTCAGGATGACGGGATTCAGCAACAGCTTGCCGAGTGCGCGAGTCCAGGGCATCGGGGGGCCGCTGCCGCGCGCGCCATAGATCTCGATCGTATAAGTCGCAAGCGTGAACAAAATAGTGCTCTGCAGTGCGAGCAAGGTGAATAAGGGTACGTCAGCCGCAGCGCCGAAGGCGGCGTGGCACAGCGGGAGACCAAGCATCACCATGTTCGAGTAGCAGGCACCCATGCCCGCGATGCCTTGACTGGGGCGATCCCAGCCAAAGCGTTGGCGGGCGAGGAACACTCCAGCGCCGAACATCGCAATGGATGGAATATAGAACGCGAGAATCAGGTGCCAGGGCGGCACCGCAGGCAATTCGGCGCGCGCGAGACTGCGAAACAACAGCGCAGGGATCGCCACGTAGTACACGAACTTCGCGAGCCCATCGCTGGTGGAGGCATCGAAAATGCGCGCGCGGAATAGGGCAAAGCCGAGCACGACCGCGCCGAACACTGGCGCGATGATCGAGAATACGGTATCCAACTATTTCAGCGCGGGATGATACTCGCGCAAATGCGCCGGCTGTTTGCGCCAGTGTCGCCCTACCAACATGCCGCCATCCACGACCAGTGCATGCCCGACAACATACGCGGACTGCTCGCTCGCGAGCCATAGCGCGGCCTCTGCAATCTCCTCTGGCAGGCCGAAGCGCGGCAGGGGCTGGTCGTCCTTCTGCGCCTCGCGGATTTTCTCCATGCGTGACTTCCAACGCTCGTCCGTCACCCCGGTGTGGATCGGCGTTTCGATATTGCCTGGACAAATGCAGTTCACGCGGATGCCGTGTTCGATGAGTTCGAGCGCGCTCGAGTGTGTGAAATGCACCACCGCCGCTTTGGCGGTGGCGTAGGCGTGCGGGCTCCAGCCTGCGGTCAAGGCGGCTGCACTCGCGATGTTGATGATCGCGCCCGTCTTGCGCGGCTGCATCACGCGCGCCGCGTGCTTGCTGCCCAGAAACACGCTGCGCTGAATCACCGCGTAAGCATGATCCCACTCAGCGAGTGAAGTTTCCGCCAATGGTCCAATCACCCCGACGATCGCGGCATTGTTGATCAAGCAATCGAAGCGGCCCCACCGTTCTGCCGTGGCATCGATGGCGTGCGCGAAATCCTGCTCTTCACGCACATCGAGCCGAATATAACTCGCGTCGCCACCCATCTCCGCCGCCAGCCGCACGCCTTTCTCATCCTGAATGTCTGCAATCATCACGCGATAGCCGGCCCGCGCAAAGACTTGCGCGCAAGCCGCACCGATGCCGCTTGCGCCACCCGTGACCAGCATGACCTTATGATCACCAGGCATTCGGATTCACGAATGGGCCGCTCATAGGGGGCGCGTTCTCGATAGGGGGGGCCGCATCGCAACCCATGTTGCTGCGACGGGTGAGGATCGACAGGCCAATTTTTTTCGCGATTGGCGAGTCTGCTGGCGTATCCCCGGGCGCGGTTCCACTGCGGGTACACAGTTCACCCCAGGTGTGGAGATCCTCCACCATGCGATGGACCACAGTGACGACTTGGTCATTGGCCGGGCAGTGATATTCGTAGGTTGGCATGGTGCTTCTTACTTATCGAAATTCTTGGTGTTGTGATAGTTCCTGGTGGTCGTCATAGCACCGTAAGCAGAGCCGCCGAAGCTGTCGCTGCCCATGGCCTTGCGACGTATGAAATTCGAGCCTAGCAGCACTCTCGCGACGGGTGAATCGCCGGGTGTGTCGCCGAGTGCCACCTTGGCGAGCGAGCAGACGTCGCCCCAGGTTTTTACGTCCTCAGACATGCGGTGCGTGACCTGGACCGTCTGATCATTGGCCGCGCAGTGGTAGTCGTACATGGGCATGGTGGCCTCCTTAAAAGCTCGCCTGGATGGCTCAAGATTAACACTATTCCGGACCCTCGGCGGTGCTCACGACCGCGCAGCGAAGC
>JAYTEX010000335.1:0-2775 GCA_043734785.1 Pseudomonadota bacterium
CCATGGGAATCGCGTCCTTCATGCCGTGGATCACATAAATATCGCCACGCGCGGGATCCGAGGCCACCTGCGGCGCCGTGTCGCGGTATTTGTGCGCGATGCGGTCGATATAGGTACCAGGCGGCTCCATCACGTGGGAGTCGGCTGAGATGATCGGCTTATCGATGATTTGATTGAGCGCGCCCATGTTTCGATTCCTCTTTTCGGTCTAAGCCCGGCCCGAGCGCAGCACCTGACCCCGGCGAGCGCCGGTATCCTTGCCGCGCTCGAACAAGGGTGCACCGTTCACGATGGTGTATTCGACACCCTCGGCCGGCATGACTAAGCGGCGTCCGCCTCCCGGGAGGTCGTTGCGCATCACGCCGCGCTTTTTCGAGCCGATCCGTGCGAGATCAAAAATCGCGAAATCAGCCGCCAGCCCCGGCGCAATCCGCCCGCGCTGCGTGATCCCGAACAACGCCGCGGGTTCGGTGGTAATCCGTTTCACGGCATGTTCCAAGGTCATGACTTCGCGTTCGCGCACCCAGGTGCCAATCAGGTAAGTGCAATAGCCGGCATCGCAGAGCATATCGACATGCGCGCCACCGTCGGATAAGCCGATTAGCGTACGCGGATCCTTAATGAGTTCCGGAATCCGGCTCTCGTCCGAATTGAAAAGTTCGTAGGTGTACTGCAGGCGCAGGTTATCTTCGAGCGCGAGATCGAGGAAGGTATCCATCGCATCCTTGCCGCGCTCGCGCGCGATCGCCTCGACATTTCTGCCGAGCAGGGGACGCAATGTCGGGTTTTCGACTTCGTGGATGACCGCGCGCGACCAATCGCCGGAGAAGATCATCGGGGTCTTGAGTGCTTCGCGGAATGCTGCGCGAAACTTCGGATCGCGATAGATCTGCACTTGTTCTTCCGGTGGACGATTGAAGACTGGATTCCAGCACGCCATGTTGGCGAACAGGAAGGGCTTGCGCAGATCAATCTGCACGATCAGCGGCCGACAGGTCACCTGCGGTATCGCGCCGCGGCTGAGCAGGTCGGCAGTCTCGCGCAGGGTGTTCTGCGGGGCTTCTGGATTATCTTCGCGATTGAGCAGCGCGAGCCAGGTAACTGGCCGCCCGCTCTCGGTCAACAGCAGATCGAGCAGTTCACGTTCGGCTGCATCAACGACCGATACTTCGTTGGTCAAGGCAAGCTCGATAGCGCCGCGGCCGACATCGCGTAGTACGTGCGAGTAGCTGATGAGTTCTTCGCGGCTCGCCAAGCGACAGGCCAATGGGCGACCTTGGTAACCGATGTGCTGCCCCACATTGGTGGTCGTGAAGCCCATCGCGCCGGCGTCCATGGCGGCGCGCAATAGCGCACTGATCTGGGCGGTTTCCGCGGTGGTCGCGGCGCGCTCCATGGATTCTTCGCCGAGCACGTAGTGGCGGAAGGGGGTGAGCGCCGCGAGGAAACCGAGATTGAGACCGGAGCCGCGCCGAGCAGCGGCGTCCATGTATTCCGGGAATGTTTCCCAGTCCCAGGTGACGCCCTTCTCGAGCACCTCAATCGGGATCGCTTCGACATTGACGAGGTCCCAGGCGGCGATCTCGCGCGCCGCCGGTCGGCACGGCGCGAGCCCGACGCCGCAGTTGCCCATCACCACCGATGTCACCCCGTGCCAACTGGAGGGTGACGTTACATCGTCCCAGCAGATCTGGGCGTCGTAATGCGTGTGTGGGTCGACGAACCCAGGGGCGACGATCAAATCCGCCGCATCGATGGTGCGGGCTGAGGAACCCGCCACCTTGCCCACCTCGACGATCAGCCCGTCTTTGATGCCGATATCTGCGCGAAAGCGCGGGGCGCCGGTGCCATCGACCACCGTTCCGTTCTTGATTACCAGGTCGTATGTCATGTTGTGCCTCTTGCTGCAGATGCTTCGTTGTCGAAAGAGTTTCGTGGTTCGAGTGCGGCCGGTCAGCCGTACTATACGCCCGCGACCGGGTTCTCGGCACTTAACATGCGTCCGGTGCGGCCGGGACATCCACGCCCGGTGGGGCATTGCGCCGCAACAAGAAATAGGGCTGCAGTGTGCGTTGCGCGAGGCTGGATTCGCCACCCCACTGCGGACAACCCAATATCCCCCGCGCGCATCGTCCCGGAATTACAATGCAACCCCCCACCCCTAGCTGACGGAGCACGCACATGATTAAAGGTATCGCCATGGTCGCCAAGAAGGCAGGTCTGCCCGATGACGAATTTCATCGGTACTGGCGCGAAATTCACGGGCCGCTGGCCTTGCGCATGGGAAACCTCCGCCGGTATGTGCAGAGTCATCGCTCGCACTATCCCTTGCCGGGTTTCGACCAGGTTCCCTACGACGGCGTCGCCGAGATCTGGTTCGACACGCTAGACGAGATCCTGAACCTGCCAAAGAACCCGGACTACATCAATAATGCGCAAGCCGATGAGCCTAATTTCATCGATGTGCACAAGCTCGCCTTTCTCGCCACGCGTGAGCACGTCGTGATCGAAGGGCCGCCTATCAGCCAGGATACCGCGTGGATCAAAGCGATATTCTTACTGCGCCGACGCACTGACATGACCGTCGCCCAGTTTCAGGATTATTGGTTGCATGGCCACGCACCGCAGATTCCGCGCGACGCGGGCGTTCTGCGCTATGTGCAATGTCATCAGATCCCGGAGACTTACGCGCAAAGTACGCCGGCCTACGATGGGGTTGCCGAACTCTGGTTCGCGGATCACGCATCGTTCCTGAATTATTGGACCAGCCCGCGC
>JAYTEX010000336.1:0-33747 GCA_043734785.1 Pseudomonadota bacterium
CATGCCCTTGCGCGCCCGAGTCAGGAGAACTCGATAGCCATTCTTGGCGACGTCGAGCAAAGAATCGTTTTGCCAATCGCTGCCGGATAACTTGTAGGCCATCCAGTCAGAGCCGTTGTGGCGCAGATCAGCGTCCCAACAGACGATGCAGTAGTCCAACTCCAATCCTTGGATCTGATACTGGTTCTGTACAGTCTCAAGGGCATTAGACGAGCGGATGTCAGTGCTCGGTGCGAGCATCCAAGTCGCAATATCCGGCTTGTGGTCGACGAATAAACCTTCCGCAGCAAGACGCCGGGCCTGACCCGAGGCGATGATTCCCGCACGTTGACCACCCACGGCGTGGCGTCTCGTCCAGCTGCGCGCGCTCGCCAGATCGCGAGTCAGCCACATGACACTGCCGTGCTCAGCGAGCGTTGTCGCGAGCGAGGCCGCGATCGCGGTATCGCCGTCCAAAATCGCTGCCACCCATTCTCCAACCGCACTATTGCGATAGAAGCGCATGGATTGGTGCAAATGACCATGATGGAGCTGCTTACGGTGCGGGTGCGTCGCCCAC
Organism: Pseudomonadota bacterium; assembly: GCA_043734785.1. Classification (GTDB taxonomy): domain Bacteria; phylum Pseudomonadota; class Gammaproteobacteria; genus CAIKBL01. Next base: position 560 of record JAYTEX010000336.1, read on the forward strand.
ACTTCAATATTGGCAAGCTCAGCGAGTTTGAGCGTCTCGTCGTCAATGGAAAACGTCCAGCCATTACGCTCGGCAGCATCCAGCCAGGCAACCATACCTCGCTCGCCGCGATTGATCGCCTGGTTATGCCCGACTAGTGCCACAACCACCGCACCACCCCGTGGGAAAACCTTCATTTGCGCTAGCAGAATGAGATCTGCTTCGTGATCCGCTAATTTCTCCCGTAGAACGACTCTTCCCTTCTCATACGTTCTCTGCGCCTCATCAAATACCAACACGCGTGCGTCTTCTTGCCGATGAACAGATCCGCGCTGCCCGAGAAAATGATGGGCCTTTACAATCTTGAAGCTCGCGGCAGCGGCGACGAGATTCGCATCCGTATGTTTATACCCTGTGACAGCCCAGGTCGCAGACTGCCGCCCTTGTCCTCGATAGGAGGTGGTAAGGGCTTTGTTGAGGACTTCAACCAGTGGCGCATTGCCGGTCACAAATACAGCGGCCTCGGCAAACGCGCCGCGCATCACGACATCTAAACCAACTAAGGTCTTGCCGGCACCGGGCGCGCCAGACAGGAAAATAATATGAAATTTTTCCTGTTCTAGCGCCGCACCTATGTGCTCTCGAATCTCTTTGACGCTGGCAGCAATAGCGTCTTTCGGCGCGGCATGCTCCTCGATTGCCGCGACGTCATGGTTGCCATACAGAGACAAGGTTGCATCCAAAATCGAGGATGATGGCGAAAAGCTTGAAGCTAGCCATTCTCGTCCAGGCACAGAGGTCTCGGCACGTCGGTTCTGCAGTGCTAGGCAAAGGGCGTCTTTGATGTTTCGGTTATCGCACTCGAGTGGACGATGAGCAAGCGCTGACCAACTATGTCCAGCCAGGCCCGGCCACTCAAGGGATCGACGGACGGTGCCTACAGTAAGCGCAAGAATAGGGACGACAATTCCACCCTGCTTCGTGCTCCATTCACGCGTGACTTTATGAAACTCTAAGAGATTGACAGCATAAGCCATCACTTGATCACAATCGGCGCGCGCCAAGCTTGTACGCTTGAATTCAATGACGAACAGAACCCCGTCGGCGAGTAGCACACAGTCCATGCGCAGGCCGCGCCGTCGAAAATCGAACTCGAGGATGACATGGCGAATTGACTCGCTCCCAGGTCCAGACAGGAGTGTGCGCAAAATCGGAATGCGTTCACCGAGGTTGCGCTGAAGAACAGCAATACTCTGTCGCCACTCTTCGGTCTGAGCCGCTTCAATTGCCAAACTTTCGTCCGCAGCGCGTCCCGCAAGCTGTTCGGCAATATGTTCCTTTGATACCAGAAGAAATTCGTCTCGTGAACTTTCATACCAGGCGGGCGAACGTTTTGGCCTTAATGCTTCAGCCATTTTGACTTCCAAGGGAATGCGACACGGATTCGGATTATGCCTACCATGGCTTAAGCGGCGAGATTAGCCCATATCTTTGAAGATAGTGTGGACGGGCGCCAGCAGATTAGCTGAACCCTAGCCCTCAGACCTCTACGCAACGGCGATGACGTGCTGGCTATCGTGAGAGGGCTGGTGTGATTGCTCTAGCTCAAGTACCTGAAGATGAGGCCACCGAGATATTCATCGCACAGAAATCGATAAGCAAACAGGCGCACTACACGCCCGCCGCCAGGCGCACACTCCCCAATCCGAACATCCGCCCCAAGCGCCTAAGCCGCGCCCTACCCGCCCACCTTCCCCAGATCCGCCTCCGGGTAATACGGCAGGTGCCGATTGGCGTCGAAGGCTGCGAAGAAATCCGGCCCGCCGTTCAACTCACCGACCCGTTCAGGGTCAAGCATCATCGACTGACGCCGGTAATTCCAGCTTTCAGGGCACAAACGCACGGCTTCGTTGAAGTGATGTTTGGCGCGTTCCAGCTTGCCTTGCGTATACAGATAACGCCCGAGGCGTACGTGATTGGCCGCGACTACGTCGTCTGCCTTGGGTCCCTGCATGCGTCGTCGTATTTCGTCGGGCGGCAACACATAGCGGCTCGCGGCGTTGCTCTTCACCCAGTCACGCAATGCGTCGATGTAGGTGTTACGTACTTCGAGCCCGTGCGCGGCGGCGGCGTCCGGCACTTCAAAAGTTGACCTGTCCATGTGTGGCACCATGTCGTAGGTGCCCGCCGATTCAACGGGACGCACGATGCGACCCTGCTCATCCAGCCACACCGCCTGCGGCACATTGCGCATGTTGTATAGCTCGGCGACGACATGGCCCTCGTCAATGAGACAGGGGTAAGTCGGCGGCGCTTGCCGCGCCCACAGGTCGTCGGACCAGCCCATAAGGCGCGCCAGCATCGGCGGACGGTCCTTGATATTGGCGCAGCGGATACTCGCTTCCACGGCGGCGGTGCCGGCCGTGTCGAACGCAACCGCGATCATCTCAAAGCCCTGGTCTTTCAGCTCAACGTAGATTGCCTGCCACACGGACAGGTCAAAGCTACAGCCTCAGTACGAGCCCCAACTGTGCAGAAAGACTTTCTTGCCGCGATAGTCCGACAGTGAATGCATCACGCCATCGAGATCGGGTAGGGTGAAATCGGGGGCTTCGAGCGAGAACAGCGCGTCGCGACGCACATTCACGCTTTCGCCGAAAGCCACGACGCCGTCGTCGCGCGTCACCGGTTGGCCCATGTGGCGTGCGAAGGCCATCAGATCGATGCGCCCGTGTGCGTCGCACCAGGCCTTGTCGACGCGCACACAGGCGTCACCCCGGCACAGGCCTTCAGTTTCGAGCTTCCAGCCGGTCGCGGCTTGCATATCGGCGGCACTCAGCCACAGCGACTCGCCGCGGGTCTCGGCCGTAACGAGCGGGGTGACCCGCTCATCGTAAATTATGACGGTTGCGTTCAAGGCGGCGCTCCTCGTTGACGGGGAAAATGTGCGCCCAATCTAGCGGCCGCGACCGTCTGTGGCGAGGGCTTGGACGGCGTGTTGTACTAAAGGCGCGGACTAACGGGGCTCACAACTTCCAGTCATTGCCCGGCATCATCGCGCATGCGGTCGAGCAACACTGTTTTGCCGACGCCTCGCAGCCCGACCATTAAGATGCTTTTCGTTGGGAGCCCCAGCCTTCCTCTTTCGATGGCGACGCGCACGCGTTCGCGGAGTTCGTCGCGGCCTGCTAGTTCAGGGGGCGGCGTGCCGGCGCCTGGAGCGAAGGGATTGTGTATGGGGTCCATGGCCAAAAAATTATACTGAAGTTAGTCAAATTACAATTTCTTTATAAACTGACTAACTTTATTCAAATTTAGTCGGCGGTCGGCATCTACACCGTGGTCTGCTCTGCGGGGTAGTTATAGGAGCTGGCATTCGTTCCCGGGACGAGGGGTGAGCGGAGGCAAGCTGGCGTCAATATTTATGTGCGCGAGCGAACAGACAGTATTGCGCGCGTCGCTTAGAGTCGGTCGCGGTCCTACGGGTTGTGATGCAGAGCCAGCACGGACTGCTTTCGGTTTCGGTAAATTTTCAAAGGAACTACCATGAATAAATTTTTGATAGCCCTAACGACCGCCAGTGTTATTGGATTCACCAATGTGCCCGCCGCGGACTACAACGACTCGATGAAGGAGGGTATGCCAGCGTCCGGTAAGGCCGGCGCGATGGGTAAGTCAATGGATCACACCGGCATGCAGACAAAGCACGAGAAGCATATGAAATGCTCGCACATGAAGGCGGAGCACATTAAAGCCATGGACCTGAACAGCGACGGCATGATTACGCGCGAGGAGTTTACGAAGCACCATGAAATGATGTTCGACAAGATGAAAAAGAACCCGAAGGGCGGGGTCGACATCAAAGAGTTTGGGATGATGCATGGCAATCACAATCGTTCGTGACGCGCTGTCCATCGCGTAAATTAAATCCAGCTTTCGCGCGAAAGCGCTTGGAACTTTCAAGCGCTGGGTGTCTGATAACACGCCGTGGCCGAGCCGACGGGCCGGCCACGGACCGTGATGCAACCTCCTGTAATACTAAGCCGGCCTTGGGGGCCACAAGATGGTTGCTAATCGAGTAGAAGCGGCACGGTACGCGGTCCAGAGGAGAATCGCTCCCGCAATCCGTCACGATATGGTCGGCAACCTTAATCCTCTGGGCATGCTGTGCGAGCTCATGCATCGACGCCTGTTTAGTGAGGCGGTCGATCTGAAAAGCATTTTGGAAAATGTAGAGAAAATCAAAAATTTATCTAGCGCATCGATACGTTCCTGCTGCGAGCTCATGACCTGGCTGGAACCCGCACCCGAGGCTGTCTGCAGGCTCGCCGAGGGCATTGAAGAGTGTATCGAGATACTACGGCCTGAATTCTGCGTGCGCGCAGTAGTGATCGATTTCGAAGCGCCACGCACCGATCTCTGTATTGCGCGCACGGCGCTGCGTGACGTATTGCCTGCCGCGCTCATGGCAGTGGCAGACTCGGCAGCAAGGCCAGTGGATATTGTGCTGCGCACAGCGTCTACAAAAACACATGTCACGCTAACCCTCATTACGCGAGCGACAAATCGCGTGGCGATTTTGGAGCACGTCCGTATCTATCGCGAAATTATGTGGCAGGATGTTGAAGCACTCGCTATTGCAGAGTCTGTCGAAGTGACGTACCAGGAGAACTGCTCGACGCTTCGTTTCCTTGTTTCGGAGGAAGAAATAGAAGCCGATACTGCGAGCCGACGATACGGTACGACCCCGGGTCTCCCAACCCCACGGGAGTAGGGCGCTGCGGCATCGCCTTAATAATGCCGCAGTCGTCAGCTGGCCACTGCCTTCGACGCCCCGATTACCCGTGGACATCGTGTCAGCCTCAAACACGGCACCGCTGGCTATCAACCCCTCGAGAATCGCGGTCGCGCGAGCGGCGCCCATTACTCATACACCATGTTGATGCTTTATGAGGATTCCCCTAATGGGTAATCGGCGTCATTATAAACATCCTGCTCTGATTCCAAGTCGTATATCTCGAACGTTGCCAGTGGGTTGTCGAGATGCAGAAGGTCGGCTAAGCGCGCTTCGTCCAAGTGCATCACACCGTCGGAATCGGAATGCATAACGTCGCGCAGAAAAGCGGATTCAAGCGGATAAGCTCGATGCATATTCATTATCTTCTCCTCATCTGAGATAGGTACACGTCAGTGTCAGCCGACTTGCGTCAGAAGTCGTCGGCGACAAATCGTCTCTGGCGTTCTCGCGAGAGCGAATTCGATCGTGTCATTATTAAATCTCAGTGCGCGTGCACACGGAATGGATCGCAAGCACCAATGACTGCCAGACAAGGCTCACGGTGTGTAGGAAGCCGTCGGTCGTTACCGGTGATTATGCGTGGCCTTGGTTCGGCGCACCGCAAGACAGGGAGCATCGCCGATCGGCTTTTGTCCGCGGCCCTCAACCCTTACCGTAGCCCGCGACCGTCATCACTAGGCGCACGGTCGTATACGCGAGCCAGTTCCGGAATCCTAGCCACCATGGTAGTCGCCGCCAGCCGCGTATTTGCACCTGCCGCGCGCCGCCTTCGATCGCCGCTCCCAAGCTCGCGCGCAGCTGGCGCGCGAACTCTCCGTCCGTGACGAACACATTGGCTTCTTTTGCCATCAGAAAGCTGAACGGATCGATGTTCGAGGAGCCCACGGTGGCGACCTGCGAGTCAAATACGGCCACCTTGGCGTGTAGGAAACTTAGGTGGTATTCGTGGATCTCGACCCCGGCCTCCAGCAGCGAGCGGTAAAGCGCATGTGACGCGTAATGCAGTAGGGTGTATTCGACTCGCCCCTGCAGCAGTAACACCACGCTTACGCCGCGTCTGGCGGCGGCGCGCAGCGCGCGCTGGAAGCGCCGCCCCGGGAAGAAGTATGCGTTCGCGATCACGACCTCGGTGTGCACCGCATCGATCCGTTCGAGATAGGCTTCCTCGATATCGCGGCGATTGCGCAGGCTGTCGCGCAGCACCAGCGCGGCGCGACAAGTACCCCTTTCTGCAGCGACGGGATCGACGCCGCGCGGCCAGCGTCTTCCACTATTTGCCCACACAACGCTTGCCCACAGACGCGTCGACGCCCTGTTCGTGTGGGTGGCGAGCGGACCTTCGATCCGCACCGCATAGTCGTAGCGGGGCGGGGTCTGGTTCGGTGTGTCGTAATCGTCAATCACGTTGATTCCCCCGACGAACGCGACGGTCGCATCGACGCACACAAGCTTGCGATGCATGCGTCGCAGGCGGCTGCGGCGCAACGTCAATGGACTGATCTTGGGGCGGAATACCAGCACCTGCACGCCGGCGCCTGCCAGCATGTCGCGCAAGCGAGGCGCAAAATCGCGCGCACCAAATCCATCGAGCAAGAGATGAACCTGGACGCCGCGCATCGCCGCACGCACGAGCGCGCCTGCCACGAGGCTACCAGTACCGTCGTCCGCGAAAATATAGGTTTCGACGAACACCTCGCGCTGTGCTCGGTCGAGCGCCGCGATCAATGCCGGGAAGTACTGGTTGCCGCTCTCGAGTAAGGTCAGTCGATTGCCGGAGAGGTACTCAGGTGGCATCGGCAGTGCTCCGGTTCTGGAAATGCGCGGTCGGGGCCCAATGCGAGGCCTTGTCTCGCCGGTTACTCGCGTGAAGTTACCACAACCACCCGGTTTCCACGGTGCGCAAAGCGGCCACTTAAGGTACGGGGTGGCTGGTCATTGGACACGTACGTGATGTAGGAGATTAGCCGACGATCGGGCGCGCGCAAGGCCGATATTGACGGTGAAATAAAGCTTGGATGATGCAAGCCTCAAACAATGAGATGAGCGCCCATGCACACCGCAAACCGTCACGCCTCAAGCCCGGGTCACAACCGGTTTCTCGCCAGCTTGCCCGCTGCGGAATATGCCAGATGGTACTCGCTCCTGGAGCCGGTGGAGCTAAGCGAGGGTGAGGTGCTATACGATTCATTTCGCGCGTCTGCCTACGCGTTTTTTCCGGCGACCGCAACCGTCTCTCTGGTCACTCAGACCTTAGAGGGAGCTTCGATCGAGATCGCGGTCGTGGGCAACGATGGAATGGTGGGGATCTCTCCGTTCTCGATCCACCACGCCATGTCGATCCAGGCTGTGGTCCAAAGTGCGGGATACGGCCATCGGATGCGCACGCGCTTAGTTAAAGATGAATTAACCCGAGCTGGGCCGTTGCTGGATCTGCTGCTACGGTACCTCAATCTCATGCTGGCGCAGGTGGCGCAGACCGCCTTATGCAATCGCTTTCATTCAATAGACCAACAAGTTTGTCGCCGTCTATTGCTGGGCCTCGATCGATCATCGTCTACGGAGCTCGCAATGACGCAGCAGACGGTGGCCAACCTCCTTGGTGTGCGCCGTGAAGGCGTCACAGTCGCCGCGCAAAAACTGCAACAGGACGGCGTAATCAATTACCGCCGTGGCAAAATCACGGTGCTTGACCGCGGCCAGCTAGAAAAGCGTTCATGCGAGTGCTATTCGGCGCTAAAAGCAGAAACTGACCGACTGTTGCCGATAGCGCTCGGCGAGAATGGCAAAGCAATCAACTCAATCCAGTCTCAGCCAAAGCACATGACTCCAATCTCTGGGAACCGCGCGTCTTGGGCGCGCCCCCGTTTGGCGTCTGGAGTCCCACATTAAAAGGTATAGGAGGCGCTGATCGAACCAAAATTATGAATTCGATCCTGGCCGTCGAATTCGCGACTGCGCCAGGCTTGCGCGTAGGACAGTTTCCAAGATCCCGCTGCCACGCTGAGGCCTGCCACGAAATCGCCCACCAAAGGCTTTTTGTCCACCGAGTGGCTGGATTTAAAGCTGTTGCCATCCAGAAAAATGTCGCGCAGCACCGCTCTCCCAGAGACGGCAGTGAAAACATAGACGCCAAAGTTCTCTCGGCTTACAAGCCGTGGATCGTTGACAGTCGTCGGCGCGTTAGTGTCACCCCCGGGTCGAATGATGGAAGTGCCGTAATCCCCTGGAACGTTCCAGCCGAAGCGTAGCTCGCCGCCTGCATTGGCATAGGTATACACATTGCCTATCACGCCGCCGGCGTGCGCGATCAAGTCGTAACCCCACCCGGCGGCACTGTCGCTGCGCGAGAGGTGGCGCTTGTGCGCGTAGACCAACGCCACCCCTGGTTCGTTGTCGAGTTGATTGTCCCAGCCCTTCGCAATGGGAATATCACGCAGATCGTGCACCAGTTCCTGCGCCTGCTCTGCGAGCGAGGCCGGACCAATCACGCCCAGTTGCAATTCCAGCGTATCAAGGGAGATCTCGTTCTTGCTGATAAACGCTAATCCGCCATAAAGCCAACCCGCATAGGGTCGGTCATCCTGAATCAGCGAGGATGTTTGCACGTTTCTCGGCGTGTAGATCTGTTGTCCGAGCACAAAGCCGACGTTGTGCTGGCTGTCGGGAACGTTGATAAAAGGCATTCGCGCGACAATCGGTAGAAACCAGCGCGGTAAGCGTTTCTCTTCGGCGTAATGGTTCAAATCCGGAGACAGCCACCCAATTTGGATTCCATTGGTGTACTGGTTGTCACGTCCACCGAATAAATCGTTCTCGAAAATCACCGTGAAAGTAGAGGTCTCGGACGGGGACCGATCCGCGCCGAGAGCGGGAAACGCCATCACCGCCCCGAATGCCACACTGTACAGGCGCCGATGAAAGTTAGCGTAGCGAGGTATACCCACTTCTACGACCATGAGCCTGCTGGGGTAGACGCTGGCTTTCCACCCTCGTCCTCCCAAGTCTGCACCTGAAGCTCAGCGGCTTTACGTTTCGCAGTGGCTCGTTCGCAATATTGGCGAACCACTCGATTAACGAGGGCATAACCGAGGGTGAATAACATGATTTGCGTGAATGACTTGTGCATAGCAATCTTCTCCTGACTGTGGTCGCCTCACTGCGTGCGACGGTAATTAGCGCCTTAGCGCAATTCTTGCATCAAATTCTCGAGCAAGCGATGTTTCCGGCTGTACCTCGCAAAGCATATGCCAGCCCGCTTGCGCGAGGCGGGAGCCTTCAGTTTTAACGTCAGGCATTAATCGGATGAAAAATATGCGCAATCCAGCGGCAAATATTGCAAAACAGCGTCGATGACGAAACTCCTCGACGTTGAAGTCGCCTTGATGGAATCCGTCGCGATCGCGAGCGTCGGATATCTCGCGATCATGCTACTGATCCGGCTAATTCCGAAACGCCAACTCGGGAATGCCTCTCCGCATGACCTACTGGGCGCTATCATGGTCGGTGGAATCACGGTCGACGCCATCGTTCCGGCAACCGCGGGCCCCTTGGATGGCTTAGTAGCGACGCGCGGAACCCTGATGGCGATTTGGGCTACTAGCATCATGTGGCATGCTCTTTGCGCATGGTGCAGTAGCTCCAAGACAGTAGCCAGGACCTTAACAAGGAAAATCCATGAAACACCCGAAATATATCTGGCCCGTCATTCTCTGCGGTGCCGTACTCGCTGCAGGTTGCGATCGCGCCGAACGTAATGACAACGATACCCTGGGCGAAAAGGTTGACCGCGCCGGCGATAAGATCGCGCACGAAGCCGCCGAAGTCGGAGACGCCGCAGACAGGGGTCTGGATGCGACGGGAAGGAAAATCGACGCCGGCATCGCTAGCGCTGAGCAATCGGTTGAAAGAGCGGCCGACCGCGCGGCCGAGCAGGGCGAGGAGTGGGGCGATAAACTGAGCGATAGCAGTCTCACCGTCAAAACAAAATCCGCGTTGATTGCAGATCCCGATTTATCGGCGTTGAAAATCGATGTAGATACCAAGAATGGCGTCGTGACTTTGCGCGGTGAGGTGGCCTCATCGGCCGCGGCGGACAAAGCGAGCATGGTGGTTAAGGGGATCGATGGCGTCGTGTCGGTCGACAATCAGCTCAGGATTGGTCCTGCGGGCTAGCGGCGATGGACGAGTGCCGAGGTTGGAGGGATTGAAAGAAGCGGCGCCCGAGCCCGGCGGAGGCCTGCGCCTAAGAGTGGTGTCTTTCAATATTCACAAAGGTCTCGGCCCCACCAACATACGCGTGACTTTGGAACGGATCCGGATGGCCATCAGAAGCCATCGTGCGGATATCGTCTTCTTGCAAGAAGTGGTCGGGCAACATGACAGGCTGGCGCGTAAATTCGGTTCCGCGTGGCCAGTAGCTGGTCAGCTGGAAGCGCTCGCAGATAGCGAATGGCATCACTTCGCGTATGGCCGAAACGCTGTCTATCCCGATGGCCATCATGGCAATGCCATCCTGAGCCGATACCCGATCGCGCACTGGGAAAACCACGACATTTCGCAACACGCGAGCGAGCGTCGCGGCATTCTGGCATGCAGTGTTAACCTCCCTTCCTCGCAAGTCATGCATTGTTATTGCGTGCATTTTGGCCTTTTCGAACAATGGCGACAGCGCCAAACCATCGCCCTGTGCGACATCGTGCAAGCGCGAAGTGGGGCTGACGAAGTGGTGCTGATCGCCGGCGATTTCAATGATTGGCGACGGCGGGTGAGTCATGCGATCAAAGATCGTCTTAGGGTGATGGATGCAGCTGATCACATCGCGCCAAAGCGCCGCGCGACCTATCCTGCGATGCTGCCGTGTTTCGAGCTGGACAGAATCTATTACCGAGGGGCGCAGTTGCTTGAAGCACGTATTTTGCGTGGTGCTGTCTGGCGAGGCTTATCCGATCACGCGCCGGTGGCTGCAGAGCTGCAACTCAACGCCGAGTAGGTACGGAGCGGGTGCGTACCTTTCAGACAACTTCGCGACGATCTCCTTACACGACCCCGCGATGGCCCAGACAAATTACAGGTTTTGCTCTGTAGATTCCGGCTATCCCAAACTCGCCGGGGCGGTCTTCTTGGGCGGAGCAAGAACCGGCACGAACTTTGCGCACGTTGAGGGGAGTCACCCATTAACGAAGGCAGATCCATGTTCAAACTAGCGCCCCTCCCGTACAGCTACGATGCACTTTCCCCGACGCTGTCTGAGGAGACCTTGGAATATCATCACGGTAAGCACCACCGAGCCTATGTCCAGAAACTGAACGAGCTGGTCGAAGAAAAGAGTCTCGATTCCTCGTCGCTGGAAGAGTTAATTCAGCACAGCAGCGGCGACGTGTTCAATAACGCCGCTCAGGCATGGAATCACGAATTTTACTGGCACACCATGAGCCCGCAGGCCAAAGCCATCCCCGATGGCGCGCTTGCCACCGCGCTCCAGTCTAAGTTTGTTTCGCTGGTAGACTTTAAGAAGCGGTTTAACGCAGTGGCCGCTGCACAGTTCGGCACCGGGTGGGCATGGCTAGTCCTCACCACCGAAGGCGTGCTCGACATTGTGAGTACCGGTGACGCCGACACGCCGCTCCGCAGCAAGCAAACACCGTTACTTACCTGCGACGTTTGGGAGCACGCGTACTACCTCGATTACCGTAACGATCGCGCCAAGTACTTGAACAGTTTTTGGGAGATAGTCGATTGGGCGGAAATTGGCCGGCGCTACGCTGCCGCCACCATCGAACTACCGGTCGTGAAGCGACGCGGACAGGGATAGAAGAAATTCACCTTTACAGCAGCGTATCAACAAGGAGTGACTCATGAGCAAACAGCAGCAGCCGCCGCCGCCACGCGACAATGGTCCCAAGGCGGAGAATCAAGGGGAAGGCGATACCGAATCCGCGCGTCGTTACAACGAATCGCAACAGGATTTTGTTAATTCTGCGCGCGGACGCGCAGCGATAGATGACGCTGGTGAGGTGGACCCCGATGAGCTCGAAGACCTCGAGGACGCAGAGCAGGCAGGGCTCGCGCGCGCCAAGGAGGAAGATCCCGCAGTCCTGCGTCGCACCTCCGCCAGCAAGACCGGCAAGCAATGAGCTGACCAGGCACGCGCACGCGGCGACCTCTGGATTGCGGAGGTGCAGCTCCCGGCGCGCGAAGGACTCTCAATGTGGCACAGAATCTGCGCCAAGGTCACGCAGAATCTCAGACCGCTTCGCAAGAGATGAGATGACGATTGACTAACGACCCTGCTTAACTCGATGTAGGAGAACGCGCAATGGATAGGATTTCGAAAAAACGCTTATTGAATGAATCGCGGGTGAAAAAAATCACTACCGCAGCAGTGCTAAGCGCCCTGTGCACAGGCCTCGCGAGCGGGCCCACGTTTGCGCAAGACGCAACGAGTGGGGGCGCGCAGATGCCCACCACCAAACATCAGGCCCAAGTACTCGGTCATTTCGGTGAACTCGATACAGACCGCGATGGGCGACTGACCAGCACCGAATGGGAGCAATATCGACAATATGCAAGCGATAACGCTAATAGCGCCATGGCGAGTGAGCGCAAGTTAACCTTGGGCAAACTCAAACAGGTGGACGAAAACGGCGACGGCTTTGTCAACTACTCCGAGCTTTATGCCGCGGAGAATCCAGACCTTCCTCGACCCAGCACCAACCCTTCCTCGATAAAAGAGGTCTTTGAGAAGTCCTCTTTTAGCGCACTCGATAACGACGGCGACAATCGCGTGAGCTTAGCGGAAGCGGCGCGCGGCTCCATGCTCGCCATGGATGACCACGCACCCTATGATTATTACACCTGCGACACGGATGGCGACGGCAATTTGTCCTCCGATGAATTCGGTGAATTTCAGCAGGCGGTGCGGCGCCGTATGCCGGGTAGCGCGGCTAAATAGTTTGGTGATTTAGCTTTCACCCACACCAATACCCGCCCTGGCAGATTGCCGGGGCGGGTATTGACAGCGCGAGTTGCGTGGCGAGCGTTGGGTGTGTACTCAATCCAAGCGCGGTGTCTGATCGAGTAGTCTTTTTTGCCGCGGCCTCTGTAGAACTTACACCTTCGCTCGCTTCAAGCAGACTAATCCCCTGATTTTTGAGTGATTGCACTGTTGGCCCAGTGATTGCCTCATAGCAGAGAGACAACTTGCTGAGGAAAAGACTCATGAACGATTTAAGCAGATCCAAATCGATAGCCATATCATTAGCGTGCGCCGCATGCTTATTCGCAAGCGCCGGCAGTCAAGCGACCGAGGTGGTTTCCTCCGAGACCATTGCCAATAAGGTCATGCTGCAGAACGTACGGCTAGACGGACAGACAGTGCGTGGCGAAGTCGTCAATAAAACCACTCATCGCCTGGAAGATGTGCAACTTTTGATCGCATACAACTGGTTGTGGCGCAATGAAACCAAGCCCGGTTCGCATAGTCCCGCTTGGGCCACCACCATGGTCTTGTCAGACCCCTTGAACCCCAACGAAGTGTATGAATTTGCGTATGACCCACAGCGGACGATCGCCTCTGGAGACGACGGTGAATTTCATCCCTCGGTCAAGATCGTCGGTCTTACCGAATACTCCCGGCCTTGAGAGCCAATATGACCAATTAGGCAGCCAATAAGCGGTCTCATGGCGCCGCTGCGGGGTCTGTCCGCTCTCACTGGACTGTGGGATTAGGAAGAGACCCCACAGCGCCAACGCCTCGGTGGCTGAATGGGTATAGGCGGCGCGTCAACATTATTTGAGCGGCACATTACCGAGCGGGTGCGCTCGCACCGGGTCGGCAGCAGCTGCAGGTAGAATTAAATGCGAACACTATTGGCAAATTTTCCGTCCGAACAATCCGCTAAAGCGGCCCACTTGGCATTAGTCAATGCAGGTGTCGACGAGCGTCGGATACGACGCACCCCGGCAACAACATTCCGATCGCTTGAACCGGTGATTCTTGATGAACCCTTCGCGGTGTCGCCCGAGCCTGCGGTGTCCCCTGGGGCCGAACAGTCGGGCACCCGTGCAGTGGAGGGCGCCGCGTTAGGGAGCGTGATCGGGGCGGCCGTCGGGGTCGTCACAACCCCCGTTTTAGGCCCCATTGGAATCGTGGCCGGAATGGGCGTCGGTGCCTATGCTGGGTCGTTGATTGGAGCCCTATCTGGACTTGAAGCGGCGAACGTCGAACCGGCAGCAGGGAGCGCAGAGCCGACCAACGGAGACGCAGCGGGTGCGACCCTGATGATCGCCACCGTGGATGAGGATGACCGCCAGCGCGCGCAGCAGATTGTTCAAGAATTTGGCGCCGAGGTTATTGAGGATAATCACCACGAAGCAGAACGGACTTGATGTCACCGCTTGATAAGCCGTGCGCAGGGATGGCCTGACACACCTACTACTCACAATTTATGTGATGAAGCTCGCGACGCGGCTCCTCGTCTTGCGTCGCGTGGTCTTTATTTCGGGAATAGGGTTGCTACCGCTGGCCGGCAGAAATGATCCCCTGCAGACGTGATTGCTGCGCTGTCTCCTGCCGTTTATTGCGCAGATATTCCTCCCGCGACAACTCAAATAACTGCCTCGGAAAGCGTGCCGTCAATTCGAACCAGCGCTCAGCGGTTTCCGGAAAATTGTCGCACATCGCGGCACCGGAAGGGTTCAGACATTCGAGATAGGCCACGATCGCGAAGAAATAACGCACCACGTTACGCTCCGTAACGCCCCGGATGCCGGACACGTAGCGCACGCTGCCGTCTGGCTCAGTGCCCAGCGCCGTGAAGCCTACCTTGGCACGTCCTGCGGTGTTCAAATAGCCTTTCAGTGCAAGCTTACCGCGAGTTCCCAGCTCGTACTGATACTCAAGACGCATGAAAGTGTGCGACGCATCTTGCGGCGCCACGCGTAATCTAATCTCGTAGTTTCGGGTGCCGATGGGTCCGTGCGGCGCATGTAGCCGGATCGTCAGTTCATCCGAACTATCGTGCTCCACGTTGAACGCATATTGGATCAAGCTCGCTTGTTCAACGGATTGAAATTCCTTCGTGCCCACATACACGTTGATCCTTTGTGCCTGGGGTGCATCCGCATAAGTACAGGCCTTCACGTTCTGGTGTAGAACGAGTATCGCGCACCAGCTGGGGGGGCGACGCAAGGTGTTGCGTACCGTGGAATAGGGAAAACTTAACTGGCCAGAGACCTCGCCGCGCGTCAAATCTCCGTCTAAAGCGGAGGCGATCGTCACCGGAAGGTCGGCAAGCTGCTCATCCGCGATGCGAATGCTGTTAGGGGCTTGGATCACCGCTGATTTCTCCGAAGTTTGCGCCGCATGAACGCTAGCCGCGTAAGCGATAAGCAACAAAAGCAAACTTGAACCGCGCAAACTCACCTACTCAAGCGCTGCATGACACCGTCCAACCCGACTCTTCCGATCTCCTCATGCATTGCGGCCCGGTAGGTCCTGACAATGCTGATCCCATCGACCGAGGCATCGATGGCTTTCCAATTGCCATTGCGACGCATCATCCGGTAATCCACCTGCGCCGAGGTTCCGTGCGTAGTCGACACCTGTGTGCGCACCAGTACCGCGTTCGCGTTATGACCAACGGGAACCACCCCCAGATAGGCTACCTTTGCGTGCGCATATTGGGTGACATGGACTCCGTAGATATGCAGTAAAGCGTCTGACAGCGCGCGCGTGAAGGCCGCCCGTTGCGTTGCACTGGCCATCTGCCAATGCTGTCCGAGAATCAGTTTCGCGAATACATCCGTATCAACACTGGGAATAATGTATTCCCGAATCAGAGGAATGACGCGCGAAGGATCCTGATCGATTGCGACCGAATCACGCTGTATGGCCAAGCGTAAGCCTTCAACGCTGCTTCGAATCACCTCCACTGGCGTCGGTTGCGCCGCTATGCTGAGGATCGGCATCAGCGCGAGGCAAAAGCACAGCGTTCTCGTGAAACGGAGGTGACGGCGACCGTGCTGAAAGGACCGACGCCGTCCGGGTGCCAAGCGCGACATATCGGGCGCGATAGGTCGTCGCTCGAGTGCGCTTGCGATCACGCTCAGATGCCCCCAAACGCTGCGAACATTACGAACATCACAAAAGGCACGCCCAGTGCCCCGATAAGCAACGTATTCATCTGCGGTCTCTCCTTTTTCCGAGCGGTTAACACTAACCAGCAATCCATGTGCCATTAGCTAACAGTCTGATTCATCAGAAAAGGCGCTGGCGACCAGCGCTGACAGCGCAAAATATTACCAAGGCATCGGAAAATCTCGGCGCACAGGGGGGTCCACATCCATGCAAGTTCGGCGCGATTCCTGCTTAGATTCGGCAGACCTTAAGGAGTTCAAGGATGGAAATTGAACCACACGCCCGACGCAGCACCCATTTTTCGATGATTCGAGAGTTTCATTTGGCGGATTTCGTCACCCTCGCCAACGGGGGCTGCGGGGTCATCGCGATATTTTTCAGCTTGGCGTTCGCCAACTCTGGTTCAGACCGTTGCATTTATACTGCAAGCGCCTTGGTGGTCTTAGCACTCGCATTCGATGTCTTGGATGGAAATATCGCGCGTTGGCGCCACCAGAGCTCTGTACTCGGACGGGAACTCGATTCGCTGGCGGACGTGATCTCCTTTGGCGTGGCGCCGGCTGCTATCGCATATGCGGTTGGTCTTAATACGGTGCTCGATAGTCTGAGTCTTATCTTCTTCACCCTGTGCGGTTTAAGCCGCCTGGCGCGCTACAACGTGACCGCAGAATCGCTTTCGCTCGCCGGCAAAGTGCGTTATTTCGAAGGAACCCCCATCCCCACCAGCGTGGTGCCGCTCGGTGCCCTCGTGCTTGCCTTTCATTTTGACGCGTTGTGGCCTGTAGAAATTGCAGGGCTGCACTACCATCTCGTGGCGCTGCCATTTGTGCTGTCAGGGTGTTTGATGATCAGCAAGACGCTCCGTATCCCTAAACCGTGAGCGGGCACAGTTGGCCACCTCAGCGATGGGTCCGGTCATCATCGATAAGCTTGATGACCTGACCTATCTTCTGCGCCCAGTGATCCCCGTGTTCGGTTCGAAAGTGGCGGCGCTGACGTCCATCACGGGCTCGGCGTTGACGGTCTTTTTCAGGAAGTGAGTGGGGTAATCTTCGCAGGCGAGGTGTAATTTTGCCGCTGTGCGTGGGTGGTATTTACATTATCTCGGCGCAGGATTCGTCGCATCGAGCGGTTTCAGGGTGCCACGGCCAGGCCGGGGAACGGCAGAAACGCTTCTGCCACCGTGCCTCGGTCGTCTGCTTGCCGAATGACAAAGAGCCCTCCGAGTTGTCGGATTCGCTCACGCATCCCGCGTAGGCCGTGGGCTAACGGCTTGTCAAAGGCGTTTCGCTCGACGCCGATGCCATCATCCACCACGCGCAGACGGATCCCTTGTGGTTCACGGATCAGCGCGACGTTCACCTGTGACGCTTGCGCGTGTTTGCTGATATTGGTGAGGCATTCTTGGGCAATTCGATAAATCGCGATCAGCCAATCGGGATCGATCTCTCCGAGGTCTTCAGTGATGTGACTGGTGCAGGCGCAACCGGTGCGACTGGTGTAGTCCTCGCATAACGCCGACATCGCCGAGCCGAGACCGAGTGTATCCAGCAGACTAGGGCGTAAGCCGTGAATGATTCTTCGTTTAAGTTCAACTGTGTCGAGAAGGGTATCGAGGGCGCGCTGCAGGCGTGCAGCCAGCGCCGGGTGAGAGGCCTGCAGGCGACCGGCGACCGCTGCGACATCCAGATTCATGGCCGTGAGATTTGCGCCCAGTTCATCGTGCAGCTCGTTGGCGAGCGCCATTTTCTCCTTTTCTGCAATATTCTGCAGGCGCGCTGACAACTGTGAGAGTTGCGTGGTGCGTTTCAGCACTAACTCTTCCAGGGACGCATTGAGCACCTGTAACGCGTGCTCTGCTTTCTCGCGTCGCCGAACGTTGCGGTCTATCAAGTGGTAGGTCAGGACCAACAATAACAAGATCAGGCCGCTCATCACGGCCGCCAGCGCGTTGGTCTGCAGGTGGGCCCGGTACACGCTCGCCGCACGCTCTCTCTCCAGCGCGAGTTCTACCTCGGTCATCGTCGTCAATAGCGCGCGGACCTCCTCGGTTGCATCGCTCCCTATGCCATACGCCTGCGCGATGGCGGTCGGTTCGTCACCGTTCTGAAACAGCGTGATCCGAGCGGCCATTCCCGCCAACCTCGCGTCTATAAGCCGCCGCAGCGCGGTGCTACGCCCCGTCTGGGGAGGATCACCCGCCACCTGTTGGTCTAGCGCGTTGAGATGGGCGGGTAGTTTGGCTTCAGCGATCGTATAGGCCTGTAGGAATTCGGGATTTTTCGTCGCAAAGTAAGCCCGTTGCCCAGCCTGAGCCTCCGCCAATGCGATGGTGACGTCGCTCATGTATTTCATGGCGAGCCACGTGTGGGTTTGTCTTTCCATCGCGGTTTCTAGATCGCGCAGATTCGCCCACAAACTCACGGCGTTGCCGACGACCAGGCAGATCCCACCAACAATCAGCAAGCTGATCGAAAGAGGAAGAACGCGGTCATTGTGGTTGAACATTCGGGTGAGTGTAGCGCCGATCGAATGCACGCGGAAAGACGCTATGTCTAGGTCCTTAAGCAGTAAGGGCGCTGCCGCAGGCAGCGCGCGCAAACCCTTCTTCACGCGCTGCCTGATCGGCGTCACATATTATTTTTGACCTCTTTGGCCTTGGTTTGCATTTTTTCGCCGCCGGCTTGGATGTCCTGACCAGCGCCTTCCATCGTGTTACAGCCTGTGAGCGCGAGCAGGCTTGTGAGCAAAATAGTACTCAATATTGGCATTTTCATAATCGTGACTCCTAAACAGTTGGTGATCGCGCAACGCGAAACAGCGAAGTGATGCGTTCACCCAGGCACACGCAAGCCATGTGCCACAGCCAAGGATTGCAGAGGGTTTGCTGGATTGAGCTAATTTTCGCGCGCCGCGGTTCTCGGCGCCGTAGCCGCGTTGCCGCTGCGAAGCGACTCCCAGACACCCACAATGACGGGAATTACTGTTATCCAGTTAGCGGCTGAACTCGCGCGTTGAAGCAGCGTCTTAAACTGACCTTCCTCGGCAGAGTCTTCTGGCTGTTTGCGGTGTCGCCGAGCGTTGCTGGAGGCAAGGCCCAGCACCGCGCCACTCCCAAACGCTACCAGGAGGGCGACAGGGGAGGTCGCTGCGTCTAGAAGCGCGCCCTTCAGCGCCTGCTCTAGCGCCGCTGCCCGCACCGATTGCCTGGCGAGTTCGCGTGCGGTTTCCTCAATTTTATTTTGCAAGACATTCATCAGGGCACGTTCCGCGAAAGGTGTCGCACTAGCTGCGCGCCGAGTGACCGACGCAGGTGATTGATGAAGGCCATGCCGACAAATACGACAGTGAGATGGACCCCAATCACACACAGCGTTAGAAAATACCCATTAAAGCCATGCTCCATGGCCCACACAATTGCCAACGCGACAGCGATCAACCAAGTGAATAACGCAGTGATCGCGACGACGATTGCGATGGCAATCATGCGCCCAACGCTAACCGCCGCAACGGCAAAATCCAACCAGATCAGTGAAAGGCGGGCTTCCGCCATTCCTCGCCAAGCGTCCAGTAGGGCGCGGATTATTTCTAAGGGACCCTGCTGTTCGCAGGATCCCGCGTCTGTCAGTGACGCCGACACCGCAGACGAAGGATCTGGAGCCATGTTGCAAAGTCTCCCGTCTTACAGGCGGAGTAAGCGACTGAGCACAAAACCGGCGGCCGCTGCAATCCCAAGGGCTTTAACCGGATGATCGCGGAGATAAAGCCGGCAGTCTTCCGAAAATTGACTTTGCGCATCCTTAAGATAATCCGCTTTACCTGCGAGGTTCTCCGCCGCGTGGGTGGCGACGTCAGCGACCTTTGTGACAGCTTCATGCGCTGCGGTGGCGACTCTCTCCACAGCGGGCCTTGCGACATCAGCCGCGCGCTCGACGCGATCGTGCGCAGCGGCCGCGAGACGGTCCGTCGTTTGCGCAGCGGTCTTACCCAATTCCTCAGCGGTTCCCGCTTGGTGAGGATATTTCTGTACTTCCATGGTGACTCTCCTAAGTTGATCGCGCGATTAGGTATCGCACTGTGCATTTATTGCCACGCTGCACGGTAATTCGTACACGGTGACCGCGTTAACGACGGACCAACCCAATGACCAGCGAAACCGCACACAGGACCGCGAACACGAAGAATAAGATTTGCGCCATTTCAGCTGCCCCGGCTGCGATCCCGGTAAAGCCAAAAAATGCCGCTATCAACGCGATAACGAAAAACATTGCCGCGTAATTTAACATGTCGTCGCCTAGTGACATCCCTCGCGGGATTGAGTGGTGTTCTCAAGACGAATTGAAAGCTGCAAGCGCTATGCCACAACGCGTGTGGCTGACGCAAAGCGCGCGTGCCGAGCCGCGGTCAGTGCGCGGTGGAAGCTAGCTTCGAGACAAGAGACAGGAGCGTAGGAAAATCCAGCGTTTTGTCGAGGACATGTGTGGCCCCAAGGCTCAACGCCAAGGTCCGAAATGCGTGGTCAGTGTAGTTGCTAAAAATGATGCGCGTCGCCGGCGGCCTGGCCCAGTCCCCTGCGGCGACGGCACGCAATACGCCGATACCCGTGCCGGTTTTCAATTTAATGTCCAGAATCAGGACATCGCAGGCATTCCCGCGCAGATCTTCAATCGCTGCTAACTCAGTGTCCGCGTGTCCGGAGCAAACCACATTAGGCAAATCATTGAGCTGCTCCAGCATGATGTCTCGCACCGCCGGCGAATCTTCCACCACAAAAACACTCAGTGCCACCGATTTCCCTCTGTGCTTGGTTTCATGATGGGAAACATACGAAATTGCCGCACCAGGTTCTATACGTGCACGCATGATGCCATCTTGTTTAACGATCAATCGATGAGATTATTTTTGATCGCGTAATAGGTAAGGTCGGCATTGTTGTGCATGGCCATCTTCTCCAGCACGCGGGTTCGATAGGTACTGACCGTTTTGACACTTAGCGTCAATTTGCGCGCGATCTCACCGACCGGTATGCCGCGCGCGAGGTCCAGAAACACTTCGCGTTCGCGATCAGATAGCCCAGCGTGGGCGGGACGATCCTCACCGCTGTCTAGTTCGGCCGCGAGTAGCTGCGCCGTGGATTCACTGATAAAACGCTTGCCTCTGGAGACGGTCCGAATGGCGGTGATAAGCTCAGCCGGCATCGATTCCTTCTGTAGATAGCCGCGCGCGCCGTGGCGCAATAGTTGAACCGCATAGCGGTTTTCCGGGTGCATGCTGAGCACGAGAACCGGCAATTCGGGCCACTCTCGTCTGATTTGCTGCAAGATATCTACGCCGTTTCGGTCGGGCATGGAAACGTCGAGCAGTGCGATGTCATAGCGGCGTTGCCGCAGGTGCATGATAGCCTCAGCGGCGCTTGCTGCCTCATCAGCTACTTCAATATCTGCAACGTCGCTGAAGAAATGCCTAATTCCCGCGCGCACCACTGCATGGTCGTCTATCACCAAAACCTTAATCATGGCAGTACCGATGCGAACCCCTTTCTAGAGTGCACGCGGGAGGCTAGGTTGCAGAGAAGCCATCGCCGTGCTGCTAATTTACCGCTGCCAGGTGTGCCGCATTTAGATGAGGGTCGCGGGCAAACGTACGATATTCGTTTAATCGATTGTAGAGCGTTTTCAAACTAACGCCCAGCACCTTTGCGGCGTGCCGCTTGTTGCCTTCGCAGCGATCCATGGTGGCTAGAATGAGATCGCGTTCCACCTCGGCCAATGGGGCGCCTATGCGCACCGATAAAGTCGCGAAAGCGGACATTCGGGTGGTGGCTGCAGGTTGAATCGCGGCGCGCAGATCGAGCTCATCATCGGCCATGATATAGGCGCGCTGAATCGCGTTCTTCAGTTCGCGAACATTGCCCGGCCAGGAGTGACTAGCCAAAAACCGCATGGACATCTCAGATAGCCGCTTAAATTGGTGGTCCTCGGCGTTGAGCTCGGCCAGAAAGCGATTGGCGAGCAGTTCGATGTCGGACTCGCGCTCGCGCAGTGGCGGCACGCGGATTGGAAAGACTGCCAAGCGGTAGAGCAGATCAGCGCGCATTGCACCATCTTGCACAGCGTGTTCTGGTTCGCGATTCGTCGCTGCGATCACTCGGCAATTGGCGACGAGCTCTTGATCGCCACCCACCCGGTAAAAACGATTAGATTCCAATACGCGGAGTAGCTTCGCTTGCATGTCAAACGGCATTTCCGTGATTTCATCAAGAAATAGCGTCCCCCCGGAGGCGCGCTCAAAGACGCCCTTGTGAGAGCGCACTGCGCCGGTAAAACTTCCCCGCTCGTGGCCGAACAACTCGGCTTCGATCAAATTAGCGGGTATCGCGCCACAGTTGATTGCGATAAAGGGCTGTCCGGTTTGCTTGGAGTGTCGATGCAAGGATTGCGCAACCACTTCTTTCCCAGTACCACTCTCGCCAATTAACAACACATTGGCGCGCGTCGGCGCGACCCGCTCAAGCATCGACAGCAACGCCAGCATCGGGGGTGATTCTCCCCACAGGTTCATTATCGCTAGATTCGATGTCGCCTGGGGCAGCGCTTGGAGATGGCGAATCGTGGGTTCCCGAAAGCCTATTTGGAGTGCCGCCGCGGTTTTTTCGTCCAGTAACGGCAATGCGTTCTGGTCCGCGCGGAATTTGATGTTTTCTTGCATGGTGAGCCCTCCTATAGGTACGCGTTATCTCGCCTGGTCGCACCGCATTGATCGGAACTCCAGCTTGACGGCTAATCTGCGCTTAAAGCGGTCGGCCCGGAATCGCTTTCTGGCCGACGTTTCTGTGGGATTCAAGGACCGAAAAGTAGGACAAAGGATGACATTTAAAACCATTTCCTCTGTGAAATTTTCCAAATTACGACGCAAAACTTACAGCGCGGACCAGAAGCGAATCTCTAAACCCTTGTTTGCGTGTCGCGTCGCGGGTTGGTACGGCGTTTGCGTGCACGTTGTCATCGGCGAAGACGACCGTACTCGCTGAAACACAAGATATTCCACAAGGAGTTCGGCATGAATTGGGACACCGTGAAGGGTAACTGGAAGCAATTCAAGGGTAAGGTGAAAGAAGAGTGGGGTGATCTTACCGACGATCACCTTGACGAAATCGACGGCCAACGCGAGCAGCTGGCTGGTAAGGTTCAAGAGACTTACGGCCTCAGCAAGGATGCCGCCGAAAAGCAAATCAAGGACTTCGAGAATCGTTACAAGGACTATCGCCCATAGAAGGTCGGCTAATCATCAATGCTTACGCGCCTCCCGGTTTTTGGGTGGCGCGGCCCCAATCATCGCTTCATTAGGAAGCTAGCAGGAGAAGACGAATGAAGAAATCCATATTGAATTGTGTGGCTGCCGCACTCGCACTGCACTACGGTGTGATGGCGCTTGCCGATGACAACGTTGCTGAAGCCACTTACGAAGCCCGCATTGAACGTGCCGATGCTGACTATAAAGTCGCCATGGCGAAGTGCGACTCACTGCAGGGGAATCCGCAAGATATCTGTCAAGCAGAAGCTAAGAAGGCTCGCGAGATAGCGCAAGGTTATGCGAAGGCGACGCACGAGGGCACAGCCGAGGCACGGGCGGACGCTCGCAAAGATGCGGCGGATGCGGAGCTCAAGCTTGCCAAAGAGAAATGTGATCGGATGGATGGGAATGAACAGGACGTGTGCGTGAAAGCAGCGCAGCTTCAGCATACCCGCGCCGCAACGGCGATTGAGACAAGCGAAGAGGTAGCTGAAGCGGCCGACGAACAGCATAAGAAAGTCGACAACGCAAAATACGACCTCGCGATCGAGAAATGCGAAAGCCTACAGGGTGATGCACAAGACGAATGCGAACACAGCGCGAAAGCGCATAAGCATTAATCGATAGTTCTGAGAGCGCTTTTTTATAGAACCGCATGGCGCACCGTCCATTCTTCGCCGGTGAGCCATGCGGCGATTTATTTTTATCCATCACGACGAGGTTCATCTGCCTCCGTATCAAACACGCCTGAAGCCTGCGCTGTCTAACCCGTTCTCCGGTAGACCGGAGGCACTTTATGCGCGCTGGCCCACCTCGCAGCTTATAACCATTACAGCGTCGTTTACTGCGGTGTGGCACTACCTGAACTGGCGCGCCCGGTGGCGTTGTTGGTCGGGGTGAGACGCGTCTACCCTGAAACGCTTCCGTAGAAGTCTCGTGCTCGGTCAAACAGGCATCTGGAACCGAGAGAACTATCATTGCGCCGTCCGTCTTTGAGGACGGTCGCCCCGACCCGTGTCGTTATAGCACTGCATAATCCTGGAGGTGATCAACATGCTCGGAAAGATAATAAAAGTGACGTCGCGCGACAAACAATCGGGAAAGTTAGGGTGGGCAATGCTGTGGTTGATAGGCATACCCATCCCCGTGCTTTTCGTTCTGTTTTTGCTGCGAGGGTGTACGTGAGAAAAACGGAACAAATGACCACGGAAGGAGTCCCACGTGAATCGTAAAAATCTCGTTAAGATCTTCCTGGGGCCAAAATTTAAAGACGCCAGGGCACGGACGCGCCCCGGCGTTTATGGCTACTTGCCGTCGCGATCGGTGTCTCCGGGAATCGCGGCTTCAAGTCGATCCCAGGCGGCGCGTGTCGCACTCTTGGCGTTTTCCCAAGCCAGTTTCGCAGATCCTTTGGCTCGATTGTAGTTTGCCTCCAGATCTCGCTCGACCTCGTTAAAGTGTCGGCCGACGTATTTTTCACGGCCGTCGTAACCGGTACGATACGCAGGGGCGTAGTCGTCATAGGTCATGCCCTTCTGATAATACGGTTCTTTGTCATAACTCGAGTGCCAGTAGTCGTGCTCCACTGTTGGGTCAAATATCTCTCCGATTGCTTTACCGGCCAGGCCCCCGATAGCAGCCCCCACTGCGGCGCCAACCACCGCGAAGATGGCAATAAGGGTGCCACGAGCACAGAGAACCCATGGTCATTACGCCAGCGTTCGCACGGATTTTTCGCGCGCCCATTGACGGGTTTTCGCCGCTGCAATAAAGCCACTGAGGTCTTTGGCATTCACGACACCTGCGTCGCTACCAACATGACATCTCGTTAACAGCGCTTGCGCGCCTTCGTCGGCGGCAATGGCTTTAAGATGCGCGAAAGCGTCGCGCACGAAATCCAGCGCTGCGCCTTCCATCGTCAGTGCCTTGGCCCCCTCGGATGAGAGGATGATGGCGACCGCGTCAAACAAGACCGAGGGCGTCCCTGCCAATTGTGCGTCGGCATGCAATATGGAGCCGTCCGCTAAGGTGGCGCCTCCAACTTTGGGCGCAATGGTTTTGACCGTGGCACCCGCTGCCTCCGCTGCTTTAGTAAGATTCTTGATCGCAGTACCGTCAGAACCTTCCGAAAACAGAATGGCAATTACTCGCCCCTGCAGCGTGTCCTTCATGTTGCCGATGATCTGCAATGCGGGCGATGGTGCTAGCGCCAGCACTGGCGCGGCGCAGGGCGGTGCCTCCGGAAGTTGCTCGAGTGCGAGGCCTGTGCCGACTCTTTGCGCGAGATCCTCGTCGATATGACGCAGATGCCCAACGATTGCCTCGCGGATGTGCAACTCCTCGACTTTAGAGAGTTCGAGCACTAGGCTCGAGGCGATGTGCGCTTGTTCGTAAATCGTTTGACTAATATAGAACTGCCGTGCCTGACTGTAGTGATCGGCGAAGCTTGCAGCGCGAATGCGGCCCTTCTCGCCGGTCTCAGTTACCCCAACACTCCGGAATCCCGCTTGCGAAGACTCGCGAGGGGAAATTTTGGACAAAGAATTTGGTTCATAGGCAATGCGGCCTGACTGCTGTGCTATCTGCATGTGTCCGTCTCGTTGATGATTGGCGAACGGGCACTTCGGGGCATTGACCGCAAGCAGGTGAAAATTCGGCGAACCCAGGCGAGAAAGCTGCGTATCGAGATAGGAAAAAAGACGGCCTTGCAACAAGGGATCATTTGAAAAATCGATGCCAGGCACCACATGGGAAGGGCAGAATGCGACTTGCTCGGTTTCGGCGAAAAAATTGTCCGGCCAGCGATCCAGCACCATGCGGCCGATCACTTTGATGGGTACTAATTCCTCGGGGATCAACTTTGTCGCGTCGAGGTGATCGAACGGGAAGCCATCCGCTTCTTCCTGGGTGAATAACTGCACCGCGAACTCCCACTCGGGGAAATTTCCGGCCTTGATCGCATCGAACATATCTCGTCGATGATAGTCATGATCGGCACCGGTAATCTTCACGGTTTCATCCCACAGCGTGGCCTGCAACCCGAGCTTGGGGCGCCAGTGGAATTTTACGAATATCGATTCGCCGGCCGCGTTTAGCAGCCGAAAACTGTGCACCCCGAAGCCCTCAATCATTCGCAGCGAACGAGGCAAGGTGCGATCCGACATGATCCACATCACCATGTGCATTGCCTCGGGGGTGAGCGAGATGTAATCCCAGAATGTGTCGTGGGCGGTGCCCGCTTGTGGAAACCCTCGGTCGGGTTCCATTTTTACCGCATGGACTAGATCGGGGAACTTCATCGCGTCTTGGATAAAGAAGACCGGGATGTTGTTGCCGACTAGGTCCCAATTGCCTTCGTTGGTATAAAATTTCACGGCAAATCCGCGCACGTCTCGCGGGGTATCCACTGAGCCCGCCCCCCCTGCGACCGTTGAAATTCGGGTGAAAACAGGGGTGCGGTGACCAATCTTGGTCAGGATGCTGGCCGTTGTGTATTGGTCTAACGACGCTGTCAGCTCAAAAAATCCGTGCGCGCCCGTGCCGCGAGCATGTACCACGCGTTCGGGGATGCGTTCGTGATCGAAATGGAAAATCTTCTCGCGCAGAACAAAATCTTCTAAGAGGGTTGGTCCGCGTGGATTGGCCCTGAGGGAGTTTTGATCGTCCGAAATAGCAAGACCCTGATTCGTCGTGAGCGCTGGGCAATCTCCGCTCGCTACTTGGTGCAACTCGCCGCCCGCCCCTAGGTGATCGGGTTGTTTAGTGTCTGGCTTGGGGGGGGGCGCGTCGCGCGTGGCGGGCCCCATCGTAGGTTTGCTTTTCCGCATCTTTATTTACCGTTCTGGAGTTTAGGTGAACGCTCTTGCGCGTGCGAAACAGGGGCAGTGCGGCGGATCGACAGCATCTGAAATCCGCCGCACGGTCCGCCTCTAGCGCGACTGTCGAGGCTCGCTAGATTGAAGGTCGTCTGCCCATCACGAAGAACACCAAGGCCAGGACTAAACCAACGACAAATAATATCCAGGCGATTTGAGAAGCAGTGCCGGCTATGCCGCTGAATCCCAGCAAGCCAGCGACGATCGCAACGATTAGAAACATTAATGCCCAATTAAACATGTATCACCTCCGAAGTGTTGACTGACTGGCGGCCAGATCACTATCGAAGACCGCTGTTCACTTCGGTGCAATGGACGTGCCACAACGAAGGTGTGGTGTGAGTCGCCGCCGCTCCGGGAAACACATTACGGCTGCGCGTAAGGCGTACAAAGCGCTTTGTAAGCGGTGCATGATTCTTCGATGAAGAACACCAATCGCACGTTTGCCGGCATACACGAAGCACGGTACAGAGGCTCCGCGAAGGCGCGATTCACGCCGGAGAAGTACTCCGCTTAGCGCGGGATTGGGGTAGTCGTTTCCGCATGACCAAAGTCGGACTCGAACATATTCCATCCTGCGATGCACAGCGCTGCCGCGATGGGGCCGATCACGAACCCGGAGGCGCCCAGCATCGCGATGCCGCCGAAGGTCGCGACCAGCACCACGTAATCCGGCAAACGGGTATCGTGTCCGACCAGTATCGGCCGCAGAAAATTGTCGATCAGGCCTATTACGAACACGCCGAACAACACGAGGCCCACCGCTTGGGCTGTTTCGCCGCTCGCCCCCAACCAGAATGCCGCAGGTAGCCATACCACGGCTGGACCGAGTACGGGCACGATGCTCAGGACCGCCATGACGACCCCCCATAGCACTGGACCGGGAATGCCGAACAGCCCAAAGGCGAGGCCGCCCAGCGCGCCCTGTACGCATGCCACTACTAAGGTTCCCTTGATCGTTGCGGTTGCTACCTGCGCAAACTTGGCGACCAAGCGGCGTTCTCGATCATCGCCCATCGGGACCACGTGAATAAGGCGCTCGACCAAGCGGTCGCCGTCGCGCAAGAAAAAAAACAACATGTAGAGCATTGCCATCAGTTGAACCGCAAACAGCAGCGCGTTCTGACCGAGCGTGACCGCGCGCTTTGCGATGAACTGGCCGGAGGTGACTGCTGCCGAGGACATTCCCCCGACCAATCGAGTGGTGTCTATGCCAACGCGGTTGAGAAATTCTCTCGCTGGCTTGATTGCCCGCTCTACCCGTCGCAGAGGTTCCGCGGTATCGAAATTAGGTGTCTGCGAAAGATTTTCTATCGCGCTCGAAGCTTGATGCAACACGACGCTGGCGACCAGAATGATAGGCACGATGACGCTGCAGATGATCAACAACACGACCAGTAAAGCACTGCTCGATGCATGCCCGCGCAATCGGCGACACAGGCGCTTGTGGAGCGTGGAAAAAAGCGTCGCGAGTAACGCGGCCCAGAATATGGGTTGCAGGAAATGGTGAATCAGATACAGCAACGCGAGTGTCGCGACCAGCAACGCCCAGAAAAATGACTTTTGTTCGAACGAACGAAAGCGAACCATGCGCAACCCAGAGCAAACCTCGTGCCACGAGCCGGAGTGCCTGAGTGTCATAGCGCACGGAAATCACCTGCTGACAGCTTTATCGTTGCAGCCCGTTCCAGATTGCACACCGGGAACCCCCGGCGCGTAGGATCCAATCGGAGGCTAAAATGCTTACCCTCATAGAACTGCCCGCGATCACAGTCACCGCGTGGCCCGCTAATCGAGCTCTGGAATCGACGGCTACCGCTGAGCTGATATTCCCCGCTCTCAAACGACTTCTGGATTTCAAACCGGCGGCGCCGCCTGACATTCCCCAAATCTCGCTCGATGATGCTATCAGGCAGAGATTCACTCAGATGCGGGAAAAAGCGGGGGTCAGCGGCAGGCCTCGCGGACTCGGAGACGACTGCTCTATGCGTGAGGGGCGAGCTACCGAGCCCGGCGCAAAAGATTGTGTCGGTTAGCAGCGTGCGGGTCGGTCTGACCGAGACCGACCCGCAATCGCTCAGACAAACCGCGAGGTCCTTATCCATGTCAGATCGGGAAAGTGCTGCGATCTCGCGCGACGAGTCCGCTCGTCGGGACAGACAGTTTGTCGAAATGTAAACCTGCAGCGGTGAATCGGGCCGTCCGTGCACTGAGATGATGATCCCCTAAGCGCGTAAGCGCACAGACGTGGCGCGCGCGGGCGATCACAGTAGTCGTCCATAGCTTGCTAGGCAGTCTTTCTCAAGGTGACTGTCGGTACGGCCCTATGTCCATCCCCGTCTCTGGCAGTGACGACAAACGCCGCCGAACGCACGCTGGTGTGGCGGAAATAAACGGAGTATCCAATGACCACGAAACCCCGCCTGACCGACGTCGCCACCCTGCGCAATCAGGCCCGAAAACATATTGAGGAAGGCGCTGTAACGGCAGGCTATACGGCAGACCGCCCCATGGTGCTCAAACTGCTCAACGAAGCATTAGCGACCGAAATCGTATGCATGCTGCGCTACCGACGCCATCACTTTATGGCCCGGGGAATACATGCCAAAAGTATTGCAGACGAGTTCCTGGTGCACTCCAATGAGGAGCAGCGCCACGCCGACCAGCTTGCAGAGCGCATCGTTCAGTTGGGTGGCGAGCCGGAGTTCGCGCCGGACGGTCTCACCAGTCGAAGTCACGCGGAATACGTCGCGGGTGGGTCATTGGTGGAGATGATCAGGGAAGATCTGGTGGCGGAACGGATTGCCATCGACAGTTATCGCGAGCTGATCCAATACCTCGGAGACGAGGATCCGACGAGCACGCACATGCTGGAGAAAATCTTGGCAGTGGAAGAAGGGCACGCCGATGAGCTTGCGGATTTTCTGGTTGGCCTGCCGACCTCGGTAGGCGCGGTTGCCGCTATCGCATAACAATAAGACCGGTAGGAGTGGCATCTGAATCAGGTGTCACACCAAAAAGTCTGACTACAAATCACCCTGCCCGTGACCTGTTCTGCGCCCTCGGGCGCGTTATGGTCGTCGACTCAATGTTCGGGGACGACAATCGCCTCGTCGGTCGTGAGGCGACCATCGCGATTTTGATCGCGCTTGGAAAAGTCACGCGCTACGGCGCCTTCTTGGTCGTCGTCTGTGGGCCGCTTTCCATTGCGACGGTTGAAATTTTCGAACTCCTCCTTCGAAAGACGGTTGTCACGGTCCTCATCCGAGTTCTTAAAAGCATCCGTGCCGCCATCCAAATCTCGAGCTCGGCGCGCGCGCTGACTTTGCACTGTGTTGTTGCGAGCAGTCGCGCTTTCGTGGGCAAGATCGCTACCCGGGGTTTTGACGCCTGCATCCCGCCCGCTGTTGAGACCATCGGTGGCGCTTGCGGTGGTGCCACCGATGGTCGAGGTGCCGCTTGGTGCACGCATGCGGGCTTCGGCAGCGGCTTTGGAGGCCATTCCTAGGCCGCTGCCGACGATTACCACAACCCCTGCCATAGTCACTAGGCGGCGTCGATTTTTTCTCATAAAATTGCTCCGGTCGGATCGTGAATTCTCCTTTACGATTGAACCGGATCGCTGGCGCCAGGGTAACGGTGCCAGCACGCAAATTGTTGTAGGACCTTGCCCACGTCTCGTAGGCGTAGACAGGCTCCTATACGCAATACTGACTGTTACTCAGCAGCACGTTCCGCAAAGTTGCTCGCCAAGCTCAGGTGCTAGGGGAACAACTGGGCATAGTCCTCGATCACGGCTGCGTAACACTCGCATGCAGTAGCCTCAAGCCCTTTACGGGAAAGAATCTCGATGTCGCCCCGGTTGTAGCGTATGAGCGATTTCCGTTGCAATGCGCCGGCGGCGATGGTGACTGCGCTCCGCTGTACCCCGAGCATGTCAGCGAGGAACGTCTGCGTGAGATGAAAATGATCAGCGTGCGCGCGGTCATGCGTCATCAGCAACCAGCGCGCCAGCCGCTCCTCTACCGTATGGAAACGGGTGCAGGCAGCGGTTTGCGATAATTGTGCCACGAGCACATAAAGGTAGCGATTCAGGATCGGAAGCAAGGACGGCAAATCGCGCAATTCGCGGCGAAATTGAGGTGCAGCCATCCGCAATGCGGTTCCGGTTCCCTGCACCACCCCGCGCAAAGGAGCGGCCTTAATCCCCAGTACCAAGGTGACCCCGAGTACACCCTCAGAGCCGATCAAGCCCATTTCCAAGGGTGGATGCCCTTTCACGTTTGCGACCAGCGAGATGAACCCAGTGAGCGGAAAGTAAACGTACCGGTGTGGCTCGTCCGGCTCGCAGAGAATGGTGCCGAAGACCAAATCTACCGCGTCGCAGCGCGCCAACAAATCGGCGCGTTCCTTCCGCGGTAAGTCCTCAAGCAGACGGTTAACCACTGGGCGTGGCTTTTTGATTGGCATTGCCTTTCCTACTCGCACGGCGTAGGCCCGGATTGGCACGAGACAGGTGCAGGCGCAATCTCGATGACGCAGTATGACAGGCAGGACTGCCTGCGCACTGTACGTTGCGACACAGAGCTTCGGGTGAAATCACAGTGCGGCGCGTCGGGTCAAATAGATAAGGCCGCAGACAATCGGCCTCTTTTTTGACCACGGCGTAACACTCGCAGCTTAACTTCTCGAGTTTGTGCCGGTTAAGCACCGTAATCTGACCACGGCTGTCATCAATGACGCCCTCGCGACGGAGCACGAGCATATTGGCAATGAGCTACTGAGTCATCGTTAATTGGTTGTTCGGCAGGCGCTCCAGAGACAGCAGGAGTCAGCGGCACAATGACTGATCGACCGCGTGGAGGCGGCTGAACGCGTCGTTGAGCCGCTGTCCTTCGAGCCGGAAGGCGGAACCAGCGCTCTGCACCATCGCGCGACTTGGGGTGCTTTCGCCGCCCATGAACAATGCAACGCGGATCAGCCCTTTGTTGCCGACTACAGAGATCTCCGCCGACGCACCGCGCTTCATCATGGAGAGCCGGGATTATGATCGAATCAGTAGGGAAGTAGACGTGACGGGGCGTGTCGCCGGATTCATACAGGACATTGTCGAGCGCTATCGCCACAAGTTCGAGTTGACCGAATAAACGGCTTCGTACTTCTTCCGACAGCGCAGCCAGCAGGTGGTTTTAAGCAGGCTTAGGTACGTCCGCCATTTCAAATCGCGCGCTACGGAACACGGCGCGCTGGCACGTTCCCGATTAACATCCCCTGGCTCAATCCAGGTCTCATCCGTAGACCGGCGTCGAGGTGGCGCCGATCGCCGAGTTCAGAGTCGCAAAGCGACCCAGCACTTTGACCTGGATCAATGTTCCCCGTGTAATATTAAAAAAATATTTCACCTTGTGCATCGCCAAATCCCCGGTAATTTGGTCCGCAATGCCGATATCATTGCGATACTTGGTTTGAATCGCAAAAAAGTCGTCACCCGCGACCTGCAGCGCAACCCGAGGAAATCGTTGATGGATGAATACCGCATCAGCTTTCATGGATTCCCCCTCATTCTGATTTGTACGGATTCTAAGAATCCTGGATAGGCTAGCAAGCAATACGGCGCCGCGGTCTAAGTCGGGACCCGAAGGTTAGGCCGCGCCGCTCGAAGAGACTTACCTTATCGCGGAGTGTGGTCTGTACGGTAACGCACATAGCGAATTCTTGCCGGTGCCATGAAAACGCTGCTCGTGATGAGGACGCTGAACAAGCAATGCTGGGTAAAATCCGCCTCCTGCGACACTCGAGGGCCACTTTCTACCAGCGGGTACTTGCGCAGACCTGCGCCTGCCCGGTTTGACGGCTATCGTTAGATGGGGTCAGTTCTCGCATTGTAGCATCCGTGCTCGGATAATCCGGCCGACGGTCGCAAGATGTAATTGGAAGTGTTCGGCGATCTCGCAAGCGAAAGCACTGGTGCCCTGCGCTGCGCGCGTGGAATGCTCAGTTCATCGCTCTGGATCTCGGCTTTTCGTTGCGTCCGTTCCACGAAGCGCTCGTCGCCGAGATAAATCTGCTGACGGAGTGCGGCCCAGGGGGTCGTCCCACCTATTCC
>JAYTEX010000337.1:0-4151 GCA_043734785.1 Pseudomonadota bacterium
ATCCTTTTCGGCAGGGATGCTGCCTTCTTTTTGTGCTCGCTTTACCGCAGCAGAAAAAATCTGGGTGATCCGCTTCACGCCGTCGGTCACCAATTTACCGATTCTGGCGTCTCGATTCGAGAACTCGGTTGCGACATTTACGATCATGCATCCGCGGGGACAGTCCGATTCACGTGCTTCGCTGACGGCAGTCATCATCACGCTTTCAATAAAATCCCAGCCGGAGTTTGAAGCGAGGAGCTTATCGCGAAGACGCTCGGTCAGAACGTCGCTGTAGCGGGTGAGCGCGCGCTGAAATATCTGATGCTTGCTATTGAAGGCATGATAAAAGCTACTCTTCGACAACCCAGTCGCGATGAGGAGATCATTGAGCGACGTGCCTTCATACCCGCAGCGCCAGAACGTTTCCATTGCGACGTCCAGCGCTTTGGCGGGATCGTATTCGAGGGGACGTCCGATACTCATGGCCCAAGTATGAACTCTGCCAGACCCTCTTGGGAATCCACCTACACTCGTGTGGTGGACGTCCGCACCTAGCTGATCTGACCAATAGACCGACGTTTGATTAATCTGGACCGAATGGTACAGTACAGGCTCATATGGGCCACGCAGTATCGCTGCCGATTTCTGAATTGAGGATGCCACGATGATTGATCTTTACACCGCGTCGACGCCTAACGGCTGGAAAGCTTCGGTCATGCTCGAGGAAATCGGCATGCCATATACCGTGCATCCGATCAGCCTCAGCAACGGAGATCAGAAGACACCTGAATTCCTGCGCATTAACCCCAATGGTCGCATTCCGGCGATCGTCGACCGCGCCAACGGAGATTTTCCGATCTTCGAAAGTGGCGCCATCATGCTGTATCTCGCGAAGAAGAGCGGAAAGCTGCTGCCTAAGGATGAGAAGGGCGAATCCCGGGTCATTCAGTGGCTGATGTTCCAGATGGGGGGCGTCGGTCCGATGATGGGACAGGCAAATGTCTTCTACCGTTACTTTCCAGAGAAGCTCCAAGGCGCCATTGACCGCTATCAGAACGAAGGTCGACGCCTGTTCGAAGTGTTGAATACCCAGCTAGCTGGACGTGAGTACCTGTGCGACGAATTCAGTCTTGCGGACATCGCCAACTGGTGTTGGGTGCGGATTCACGAGTGGAGTGGCATTAGCGTCACGGGTCTCGACAATCTCAACGCATGGATCGCGCGAATGGAAGCACGACCGGCCTGCCAGCGCGGCATCGTGATCCCGGAGCCACTTGTACTCAGCACCGATACGCTCGAGATGGCGAAGAAAATCCTGACCAAATAGCACCTTCAGAGCGACGCCAGCTTTCCCGAGTCGAACCTTTCAGGGAGAATTATTGATGCTTCAGTATCTGACGCCGCAGGAAATTGTTCACCACAAAGGTCTTCGCTTGGTGCTTGTACAAGGTATGCCTAGCCCTTGGGGACAGGCCGTGAAAACTATCTTCGAGATGAAAAATCTCGATTTCGTCGTGGGACCACTAGTCGTCGGTAGTACCAATGACGAGTTGACGGCTTGGGCCGGCGAGAACAGTGCCCCCATCGTGGCGTGGAAGGACGAGAGACCGATTCATCGCTGGCTCGACATCCTCTATCTTGCTGAGCGAATCGCGCCGATTCCCGCCTTGCTTCCCGATGATGCCCTGCAGCGGGCATTGATGATTGGCCTTTCCAACGAAATCTGTGGTGAGCTTGGGATTGGTTGGAATCGCCGTCTGCAGTTGTTTGCGCCAATGATGGACGCTGGTAGTCCCTCTGAAGGCGTCGTGCGCATGAGCAGCAAGTATGGCTACAACAGTGCGGACGCACAGCGAGCCGGCCGACGGATCGCGGAGACGCTGGGTGCGCTCTCTGCGCTGCTCCAAGCGCAATATGCGCGCGGCGTGAAATTCTTCGTGGGCGAAGCAGTGAGTGCGCTGGATATTTACTGGGTCGCATTCATGAACCTTCTGGCTCCGCTGCCTAAATCTCAATGTCCGATGCCGGACGAATGGCGGCCTGGATTCGTTGCGACCGATCCGCAGATCAAAGCGGCGCTCGATCCGATTCTGGTCGAACACCGGGATAACGTATTCAAGAACTACTTCCGAAACCCCATGGAGTTTTAATTTGTTATCCGGAGCGGCGGCTTGCTCCGGATAACGAATAGACATTCGGTCCGTGCAGATTGGCGCATACCGCCCCGCCAAAATGAGGAATTGATGGCCACTAACATTAGCCGACTAGCGGTATTAACCTTCCGGTTTTCGGCACGCTTCGCTTTACTGCTCGTGCTCCTAGGCACGGCGTCGCAGGTATCGGCCGTCAACGGGTTCTTTCTACCCGGGTACGGGCCCAAATCCCTCGGCGTGGCGGGGACCGGTGTCGCGATGCCACAGGATCGTCTGGCGGCGTCGAACAACCCCGCCGGCATGGCGCTCGTGGCGCCTGGTTTCGATGTCAGTGCCACGCTCCTGCATCCACAGCGCTCGGCACTGCTTGACTGCGTAGGCATCGGCCAATGCGACGAAGCCGTCCGCGACCGATCGAAACGAGAATTTTTTCTCATCCCCAGCTTCGGCTACAGTCGGCGCTGGGGTGAACGCATGACCCTCGGCGTCTCGACCTACGCGAACGGCGGTCTGAACACGAGTTATTCGCGCGATCTCTATCGGGAAACCGCGCTGCGGATTGCGGGGCAGAAGCCGGGAGACCCTGGTTTTCCGACCCGCGGCAAGATAGGCATCGACTTCGCGCAGTTCCTCGTCGCGACCAGCGTGGCCTACCGCGCGAACGAGCGCTGGACGTTGGGCATCGCCCCCATTCTGATCGTTCAGAAATTCAGTTCGCGCGGTCTCGAAAGCTTTGCAGCACTTTCGAAGGATGATACGAGTCTATCCGGTCGCGATTCCGACTATGGCGTGGGTGGTGGCGTCCGCGTCGGCGTCATCTATCAGTTGCGATCGAATGTACGCCTTGGCGCACAGTACAGCAGCGAGCTGTTCATTCCCCGCTATACGAAATACAACGGCTTGTTTGCAGACAACGGCAGTTTTAATAGTCCCTCCCACTACGCGCTCGGGTTTTCGTGGAATGCGACGCCAAAACTCACCGTGGGTTTCGATTTTCAACGCATACTCTTTGCAGAGATCGGGACGATTGGCAATCCCGGCCCATCGCCGGCCGAACTTGCGGGGAATATCGCGCCGTCGCGTCTTCTTGGTGGCGCCGAGGGGATCGGTTTCGGCTGGAGGAATCAATCGATATACAAAGTGGGGGCAATCTATCAGTACAACGACCGGCTCACGCTGCGCACCGGCTGGGACCATGGTTCGGAGGTCGCGCCCGGCAGAGCTGCCTTGCTATCGCCGATCGCACCCGGATCCATGCGGGACGATTTCACCGCGGGTCTGAGCTATCGGTTACCCGGTGGACAGGAACTCTCAATGGCGTACATGCATGCTTTCGGGGCGACGACTCAGGACAGTCAATCGGGCTTTTTCGGGGTTCCAGTCAAAGCCTGGGCGGCAGTCGACGCACTGAATATCGGGTACGGCCGTGATTTTTAGATATCACGCCGGCTCCGGAATCCGGAGGAAGCAGGTTGATTCGAACTGCCGAATCCAGAGCTACGAAGCGGAACCTATGCCAGCGAAGCGTTGAAAGAAGTCATTTTTCGCCGAAATACCTTCCTTGCCTG
Source organism: Pseudomonadota bacterium (assembly GCA_043734785.1). Lineage (GTDB taxonomy): Bacteria > Pseudomonadota > Gammaproteobacteria > CAIKBL01. Next base: position 3,704 of record JAYTEX010000337.1, read on the forward strand.
AAAGCATCAAAGCATCCTGACCGTATCGCCCGCGCTACGCGAAGGTCAATGGATACCGGATGCACTACATCGACGAGGGACAAGGCGACCCGGTGGTGCTGCACGGCAATCCGTGCCTGGGGATATCTAGGAAAAGCGGTCAAGGGGTCAGGTCTCGCTTTGTGGCATTCGGGCCCAGAACGGTGCCGGAGCTTTGCTTATTTGCGTATTGGGCTCGACGTTGTCGGGATACTCCGCAACGGCTGTGGTATGGCCCCCGCGACAATAAGCAAATAAGCAAAGCTCCGGCACCCTGATCCACTCCGAGGCGCCGCTGGCTGGCTGATGGTCAACGAGCACAAGATCCCCGCAGAATTGGCGGAAGCGGTGGAGTGAGTCTCGGGGTAGAAACGCCAGGCGCACGGACGCGCCGCCCTCGCCAGAAGGGTCGGGGCGTGAAGCGTGGGGG
>JAYTEX010000338.1:0-5641 GCA_043734785.1 Pseudomonadota bacterium
TGATCGAAGCAGAAGATCGCCTCAAACAATTCAAACAGCGCAATGTCGGCATTATGCCGGGTTCTCAGGGTGGGTTTTTCGCGCGACTTGAGGAGGCGCAAACGCAGTTGAAAGCCGCCAAACTCGAATTACGAGAGGCCAAAAAGCGCCGCGATCAACTGAGAAAGGAAACCGCAAGCAGCGAGGGCGCTGGATTTATCGCAGAGGACGATCTGTTTGCCGCACTGGGCGATGAGGTGAGTCAAACCAGGCAGTTTCCCGAACTTGCTGTTTTCGACAACAAGATTGCAGATCTCGGAGGGCGCATTGATGAGATGTTGTTGAATTACACAGAGAAGCATCCAGATATTATCGGCATGCGCCAATTAATCGGCGAGTATAGGAAGCGCAAAGACGAGAAGGCAGCCGAACTCGCGGCACAGGCGCCGGAAGCCGCACTCGATGAAGGCCCGGCGTTGGATTCTCCTTACAAACAGCAAATCAAGATTCAAGCGGCGCAAGCCGATGCCACCGCCGCAGCATTGAAAACGCGGGTCAAGGAATATACCAAACGGGTCAAGGAACTTGCGCGCAGAGTTGACGTCGTACCGGAGATTGAAGCGGAATTAACCCGCCTTAATCGAGATTACGGCATCACTAAAAATCAATACGATGAACTTCTGAAGCGCCGCGAATTGATGAATATGGGGCGCGAGGCGGACCAGTCGGAAGACGAAGTCAAGGTGAAAATCATCGAGCCAACCCGCGTGCCGCTGGAACCTACCGGGCCGCACCGCATCCTGTTTTCGTCGATCGTGTTGCTCGTGGGGCTTGGCGTCGGTGCGGGTATCTCGGTGGCGTTGTCGCAATTGAACCCCCGGATTATCGATGTGCCTGACGTCAAGGCGCTCACTGGACTGCCGGTGCTGGGCGTTATCAGCATGATGTCGAGCGTGGTGCATCGTCACCAACGAAGGGTCGAGCTTACTGCATTTTTTGTGGTGCTGTCGGGCTTGGTCGCCATTTACGCCGGCCAGATTATGTTGGAGATTCTGGGTTTTGATGTTCATTCGAAACTTGCCGCGGTGCTGGGAGCAGTAGCATGAGCACAATCGAAAAGGCCATGCGCAGATTGAGTGGCGCACCGGAACCAACCCCTGAGCCGGCACTCTCTGAGGACGCCTTGCCGAATGAGACGGTAGCGCCCCCGGTCAGCGTTACCATTGAACCGGTGCAGCAACTTGCGGAGTCTCCTGCACTACACCTACCGCAGAGTCCCTCCGCACGCCAGCCGAGATCCGAAGGGGTCGATTTTCGCCCTCAACTGAACATCGATTTCGAGCGTCTTCGTCATCTTGGGTTCCTGGCGCCCGGCGATCCTACCTCCCGGCTTTCGGAGGAGTTCCAGGAAATCAAGCGCAAATTGATCGCGAACCTGGTGCCAGGCGTAAACCCATCGAATGCGCCGGCTAATCTGATCATGGTGACGAGTTCGGCGCCTGGCGAGGGCAAGACCTACACCTCGATGAATCTTGCGTTAAGCCTCGCGCTGGAAATCGATCGCACCGTATTGGCGATCGATATCGACATTCTGAAATCCGACCTAAGCAAGCTCTTTGGGGCCTACAACCGCACGGGGTTGTACGATTACCTCGCGCATCCCGAACTCGATATCTCAGATATTATGATGCGCACCAACGTGCCGTCTTTGAGTCTTATACCAGCGGGCACGGTGCGGGAGGGAATTACCGAACGTCTTGCCAGCCAGGCGATGTTTGATTTAACCCGCGAACTTGCGGCGCGCTACCCCGACCGCATCATCATTTTTGATGCCCCACCGGTGTTGGCGACCTCCGGGGCCGCCGCGCTAGCGCCCATGATCGGGCAGGTGGTGCTCGTGGTTGAAGCCTACAAGACCACGCAGGAAACGCTCCGCAATGCCTTGACTGCGCTCGATCACGTGCCAATTACCGGCGTCGTGATCAACAAGATTCGCCACCGCGCAGCGGGACGTTCGTACGGTTATGGGTACGGTTATGGATATGGCTATGGATACGGGTATGGCAATCGCGACGCAAACAACCCGGCCACCAAGTAATTGCGTCAATAGATGGCTAGCGCCAAATTCCTTCTTGTTCGCTGGACGCAGGCGATAATCCTGGCGGCGTGGGGCGCTGCCAGTGTCCAGGCCGGCGAATGGCGTATCACCCCGAATCTGGGTCTGACAGAAATCTTCAGCGACAACATCAACGCTGCCCCCTCGGGGCTGGAAGAGAGCGAATTCATCACGAGCTTGTCTTCTGGGTGGTCGGTGAACGGCCGCGGAAGCCGTGTAAACCTTTCCGCGAACTACAATTTGCAGAAATCCTATTTTCTGGGGAATTCAGCACGTAACAACCTGACCCACTTCCTAAGCAGCAATGTGCACACGGAAGTGATCAGAGAATCCTTCTTTGTGGATGCATTTGCCTCCATGTCCCCCACGGTCACCTCGAATTTCGGGCGTATCACCAATCGAAATTTTATTGACGTGGGAGGGAATCGCGCGAATGTGCTCAGCTACGGGCTGACGCCACGGGCTCTTCATCATTTTGGCACCTGGGCGACAGCGACGGCATCGACGACATTCAGCAAAACGAATGCGAGCGATCAGAACGTTGGCGGGAACCGCGTTACGGGGATCCAGAATGCCCTTGCGGGTAGTGGAAACAACAACGCTTTCAACGCAAACCTTAGCAGTGGGCGGCGTTTCACGCGTTTTAACTGGGGCGTCACGTATAACCGGCGGACATTCGAAGCGAATAACAGTGCCGCGAATACCGATAATCAGCAGTCGACTTTGAGCTCGACTATCTTTGACGCCGGATATCGGATCAATCGATTAGTCCGGATCAATGGCTCTGTCGGCTCCGAGTCAAATGATTTCATTGGCAATCAGAACCTCAATAACGGCACCACCTGGTCGCTCGGGGCAACGTACACGCCCACGCGTCGAACTTCGTTGACCGGTTCTTTTGGCAAACGCTCCTTCGGTTCAACCAAGAATTTTTCCTTCTCGCATCGGCTGCGACGTGTTTCGATCACGGGATCCTACAGCGAGGATTTGTCGACCACGGCGGAAGTATTGCAACGTCAACAGCAACAGTTATTCCAGAACCGAGATGTGTTTGGAAACCCGTTAACGACGCCGTTCAACCCGCTCGACTTAACTAACTCGTTATTGCCAAACACAAACCTATCGCTAACCAACGATGTGTTCATCTCGAGAAATTTTAATAGCGCTATCGGTTACCAGTACCGACTTAACACCTTCTCGCTGGGCGTATTACGCTCCGAGCAGGAATCTGGGCGCACCCAGGCAGTAGAAAAAGTAATCGGCACAAATTTTAGCTGGTCGCGTCCGTTGGGCAAGCGACTATCGAGTTCGTTCAACGTGGATCACCAGAATCGCAGCGGCGATGCGCAGCAGGAATCGACGCAGGCCTTGTTCATCACGCCTAGTCTCTCCTACGCGCTCGGACTGCACGTCAGCACGCGCTTGAGTTACTCCTACTCGGAGAATACCTCCGATCTGGGGACGAATGATTTCCAGGAAAATTCGGTTATTGGAACGTTAAGCTATGCGTTTTAGCGCGTCATAAAAGATTGCACCGTGTACGAAGATTTTTATCGATTCTCGGGCAAGCCGTTTCAATTAAATCCCGATCCTGCGTTCTATTTTCAGAGCGCGGGGCATCAACGGGCGATGGCGTATCTGCGTTACGGGATTCAACAAGGCCAGGGTTTCATTATCGTGACGGGGGATGTCGGCACGGGTAAAACCATGCTGGTCAATAATCTTTTTCGCGAACTCGAAGCCAAGAATATCGTGGCAGCCAAGATCGTCTCAACCAATATCAATGAGAGCGATCTGCTCAGGATGGTCTGTTCCGAGTTTGATTTGCCTTTCGAACGGATCTCGAAAGCATCGCTGTTGAAGCAGCTTGAGGTGTTTTTCAAGAGTTGTGTGAACGAAGGCAAGCGCGTGCTGCTGGTGGTTGATGAGGCGCAGAATTTGCCGCGCAGTTCGCTGGAAGAGCTGCGCATGCTGTCCAACTTCGACCATAACGGGGCGCCTGTGGTGCAGAGTTTTCTGCTCGGGCAGCGCGAATTTCGCGCAATGATGCGTTCACCAGGATTGGAACAACTGCGCCAGCGCGTGCTGGCGGCTTATCACCTGAAACCCTTGTCGCCGCCCGAGACGGAAACCTACATCAAGCACCGGCTGGCCAAGGTCGGATGGACAGTCGATCCGGAGATCGAAAACGATGTGTTCCTGGGGGTGTATCAATTTACCTCCGGTGTGCCGCGCCGTATTAATACCTTGATGGATCGGCTTTTGCTCAATTCCAGCCTCGAAGAATCGCACCGTGTGACCTTCAAAGATTTGCGGCAGATTACCGCCGAGATCATGGCTGAGCAAGATACCGGTAAGGATGATGACGATGTCGTCGCGGTGAAACTCTCTGTCCCGGAACAGCAGTCTGCGCGAGTGGCGCCGCGGCCCAGTGCGGCCGTAATGGTGACCTCCGCCACCGCACCTGCGGCAGCACCAGCCATGAATGAAGGCGCGATTGGAGAAATCCGCAAACTCGAGGCAAAGCTCGCCGCAATGCAACGTGCGTTTGATAATCTCTCAGGCGATGTGGCCCGGCAGGGTATGGATGCTAGCGGAGAGGGTATCGGATCGCGCGGCCAGGGTGCGGGCCGTAAGTTCATGTGGTGGATAGTCGCGAGTATTGCGTTGTTGATTACGCTCGGGGTCGCGCTGCTATACCTGCGAAAGTAGCCAAGGTTTAAAGCCGGCGCCGAGCCGGACCGATACATTGGCGAGTGGGGCCTGTGAATTTGTCTCACCTGAATCTCGAGTCCAGAACCCGATGATCTATCCGCACCCACCCACGCACCGACTCGCGAATGCCTTCACGGTTGATGTTGAGGATTATTTCCACGTCTCCGCGTTCGAGCGCCACATTGCGCGCGCGGCCTGGGCGCAGCAGCCGCAACGGGTAGAGGCGAGTACGAATCGCCTGCTTGAGCTGCTCGCACGGCATCAGGTGGTGGGCACTTTTTTCACGTTAGGATGGGTCGCGGAACGCCAGCCGCGTTTGATGCGCGCAATCGTGGCTGGCGGACACGAACTTGCTAGCCACGGCTACGATCACACGCGTGTTACGCAAATGGGGCCAGAAGAGTTTCGCGCGGATGTGACCAAGACCAAACTCATGCTGGAAGACCTCACAGGTGCCGAGGTTATTGGCTACCGTGCACCGACCTTTTCGTTCACGCGCAGCAATACCTGGGCGTACCCCATCCTCGCGGAAAGTGGCTATCGCTACAGCTCGAGCGTCGCGCCAATGAAGCACGATCTTTACGGCATCCCGGATGCCCCTCGGCATGCCTATTGTGATGCGTCTGGCATTATCGAGATCCCGCTTTCGACTATCCAAGTCGCGGGGACTAATCTGCCCTGCGGCGGCGGTGGGTTTTTCAGACTTTATCCCTATCGGGTCACGCGATGGTGCGTTGAGCGGGTGAACCGGCGCGAAGGCAAACCTTGCATTTTCTATATGCATCCATGGGAGATCGATCCCGATCAACCTCGCCAGACTCGCTTAGGTTT
>JAYTEX010000339.1:0-2568 GCA_043734785.1 Pseudomonadota bacterium
CCAAGCGTTTGCCACCAGGCGGCGGGTGGTTCGCTGACCACCAGCTCGGCCGCGTCTTGCGCGCTCGCCGAAGGAAAAGTCTTGCTCGTCTCTGCCGTGCTCGCCGGTGGGCCGCCGTAATCCGGTCCCACCATCTGACAGCCGACCAGCCCTAGGGCGAACACGCAAAGTGCGGGGTGGCGATAGTTAATCATGCGCTCGGCCAGCGCGCCGGCGCGCGAAGAAGTCGGCACCCGCACGGCACACCACATAGAAAATTGGCGTGAACACGAGCCCGAAGAAAGTTACGCCCAACATGCCGGCAAACACCGCCGTGCCCAGCGATTGTCGCATCTCGGCACCGGCGCCGCTCGCCAGCACCAGCGGCAGCACCCCCATCACGAAAGCTAAGGATGTCATCAGTATCGGGCGCAGGCGGGTGCTGGCAGCGCGCGCCGCCGCCGCCTTTGGATCGAGCCCCGCGCGTTCGGCCTGGCGCGCGAACTCGACAATCAGAATTGCGTTCTTGGCGGCAAGTCCGATCAGCACCACGAAGCCGATCTGGACCAGGATGTTGTTGTCCATGCCGCGCAGGTTAATGCCCACAATGGAGGCCAGCAGGCACATTGGCACAATCAGGATCACGGCGAGCGGCAGCATCCAGGATTCATAGAGCGCAGCCAGCAGCAGGAACACGAACGCCACGGCAAGCGCAAAAGCGAGCGGCGCAGTATTGCCGGCAAGCTTTTCCTGGAGGGCCAGATCGGTCCACTCATACCCATAACCTTCCGGCAGGACTTCGGCCGCGATTTTCTCGACTGCGGCGATCGCTTCACCCGTTGAGACGCCGGGCGCCGGCACACCCTGTACTTCGATGGCTGAATACAGGTTGTAGCGCGAGACACGGTGTGGCCCGGTCATGTCCCGCAAGGTTGTTAGCGATCCCAGCGGCACCATGGCACCGCGATCCGACCGGGTGCGCAGTTTCAGCAAATCCTCCCGCTGATCGCGGTAATCGCCCTCGGCCTGGGCGGTGACACGATAGGTACGGCCGAGAAAATTAAAATCATTCACGTACGCCGATCCCAGATAGACCTCCAGCGTATCGAGCACACGTTCCGCCGGCACGTCCAGCTTCTCCGCTTTGGTGCGATCGATGTCGGCGAAAATCTTCGGCGTGCGCGTGTTGAAAGACGTGAATACCCGCGCCAGATGTGGATCGGCATTGCCGCGTGCGATCAATTCCTGAGCTACTTTTTCGAGTTCGCGCAAGGTGTGCCCGCCGCGATCCTGCACGTAGAGTCTCCAACCGCCGCCAACGCCAATCCCGCGTACCGGCGGCGGCGGAATCACGAAAGCAGTCGCTTCCTTGATTTCGCTCAGGCGCCGTTGCGCTTCAGCAACGGTCTGCTCGATCGAGCGTCCCATCGCGCGGCGCTCGGCGTAGGGTTTGAGCGGGGTGAAAATCGCGCCTGCATTCGGCGCGTTCGTCCGGGTCGCACCGTCGAATCCGGTAAACCCTGCGGTATGCGCGACTTCAGGCATGTCCATTAGAAGCTTCACGGCGCGCTGAACCACCTCATCCGTGCGCGTCACCGAGGCCCCAGGCGGCAATTGGTAGACGGTGATGATGTAGCCTTGGTCTTGCTGTGGGATGAAACCGGTCGGCGTGGCCCGGAACGCGATCACCGTCAGCACGATCAACCCGCCGTAGACCAGCAACATCAGGGTCGTCATCTGCAGCACACGGCTGGTCAACCAGGCATAGCGATTGCTGAAACTGTCGAAACTGCGATTGAACCCCCGAGCGACGAGAGTCAGCGGCAGCCTCACGAGCGTTTGCAGTGTTCCGCGCCGCGCGTGCGGTGCATGCGGTTTCAACAGCAACGCGCCTAGCGCAGGCGACAAGGTCAGCGACACCAGCGCCGAGATTATCGTGGCGCTCGCGACAGTCAGCGCGAACTGACGATAGAACGCGCCGGAAATGCCAGAGATGAACGCCGTCGGCACGAACACCGCCGCCAACACAAGCGCGATCGCGATCAAGGCCCCGCTGACTTCATCCATCGTCTGGTGTGCGGCTTCACGAGGGCTCATGCCTTGCGCCAGATAGCGCTCGATATTCTCGACCACCACGATCGCGTCATCGACTGCGATGCCCACCGCGAGCACCAGACCAAACAGGGTCAGGTTGTTAATCGAGAAGCCAAAGGCCTGCATCACCGCAAAGGTCCCGATGAGCGCGATCGGAATCGCGACGATTGGAATGATGGCCGCGCGCCAGGACTGCAGGAACAGCAGGATCACCAGCACCACCAACAGCATCGCCTCGAAAATACTGAAATAGACTTCGTGCACGGATTCTTCGATGAACTTGGTGGGATTGAACGCGATCTCGGCCGCCACGCCGGGTGGCATATCCGCTTTGATTGACTGTATCTCGGCCTCCATCGCGGCCACCGTTTCCAGCGCATTCGAGCCGGGGCGCTGAAAGGTCGGGATCGGCAAAGCTGGCTTGCCGTCAAGGTAGCCGATGGTCGAATAATCCTGAGCCCCCAGCTCGACCCGTGCGACGTCCTTCAAGCGAGT
>JAYTEX010000340.1:0-5543 GCA_043734785.1 Pseudomonadota bacterium
TTGCACGAAGGCGCGCACCACGTACAAGCCCACCTCGATGGCGCGCGGGCTGTTCAGTACATTGGATGCCTGGATAGCGCCGTGCTCGGTGAACGCATACGGGGCGTAGCGACGGCCACCGCGTCCCGGCTTTGAGATCACAGTTTGTGATCTCAAAGACTCGGACTCCTCGGTGCTCAACTGAAACATGAAATCGACCGGGAAGCGTTCCAGGTTGCGCTTGACTGCTTGGATCAATGCGCGGGTTTCCACGCCGTAGAGTTCCGCCAGATCGGAATCGAGAATGACTTTATGGCTGCGGATGGGAAGGATGCGGCTCTCGATGCGTGCGATAGGGACGGTGGAAGCCTTCATGAGGCGCTACCGCCCCTGCTGCGCGAGGACGCTCTCGATCACCTGCATCACGAAGCGTTGCTGCGGTTTCGGTAGCTGGCTGATCTTCTCTATGTGCTGTGCGAGTTTCGGTGCTGGTCCACGCTTGCTGGCCGGCTTGGACACGCCGAGCAGTTCATCCACGCTCACGCCAAAGGACTGCGCGAGCTTTGGCAAAAGCGATGCCGGCACGCGCAGACGCGCCGTTTCGTAATTGGCAACGGTCTGTTGCGGCACGCCGAGGAGTTCGCCCAGGTGTTGCTGCGACCAGCTCAATTTCTGGCGGTACGCCGCGATGCGGCCACCGACCTCGCTAAAAAAATCTTTCTCGTCGTGAGTCACGATTGGCAAGTCAATTTGATTGAAGTTGCGCATCACTGTAGCTCTCGCGTGTTGAATTGGGGTTGACGTTACACCAAAATGGTGTAAGTATCAATCGAGTTATTTTGTTCAAAACCCTATTGACAGGTTTTTAGCCGGAGGCAAAAGAATGGCACGTATCCCCGAGAGCGAGATCGAGCGGCTAAAGAATGAAATCTCCGTCGAGCGATTGATCGAGAGTGCCGGCATCGCGTTGGCCAAGGCTGGCAAGGACAAGATCGGCAAGTGTCCATTTCACCAGGACGACACCGCTTCGCTGGTGGTGACGCCTTCGAAGAATCTCTGGCACTGCTTCGGCTGTCAGATCGGCGGCGGTCCCATCGATTGGGTCATGAAAAAATCCGCCGTCTCCTTCCGCCACGCCGTCGAACTCTTACGCGACGGTGACGTTTCCTCTTTAGTCGCCAACGCTACCTCGCTGAAACGCTCGACGATCCGCACACTCGCCGCGCCCGTCACACGCGATGCCGACAACGATGCACTGCTCGCCCAAGTGGTCGGCTACTACCACGACACGCTCAAACAATCGCCCGAGGCGCTGGCCTATCTCCAGTCGCGCGGCCTCGATCATCCCGACCTGATCGACACCTTCAAGCTGGGTTTCGCCAATCGCACCCTGGGCCTGCGCTTGCCGGAGAAGAACCGCGTGGCCGGTGCCGAACTGCGCACCCGTCTGCAGGCCGTCGGCATCTATCGCGACAGCGGACACGAGCGCTACAACGGTTCCCTGGTGGTGCCGGTGATCGACGAGGCTGGCCGCATCAATGAAGTCTATGGCCGCAAGCTTAACGACAACCTGCGCGCCGGCACGGCCAAGCATTTGTATTTGCCGGAGGAGTGCAGGAGCGCAGGGCGTGGCGTGTGGAACGTGCAGGCATTGCAAGTTTCGAAAGAAATCATTCTCTGCGAAGCGCTGATCGACGCCATGACGTTCTGGTGTGCCGGCTATCGCAACGTCACCGCCGCTTACGGTACCGAAGGTTTTACCGATGATCACCTGGCCGCGTTCCAGCGCCACGGCACGGAGCGTGTGCTGATCGCCTACGACCGCGACGAGGCCGGCGAGCGCGCAGCCGAGAAGCACGGGGCGCTGCTGATGGCGGTCGGCATCGAATGCTGGCGCATTCAGTTTCCGAAGGGCATGGACGCCAACGAGTACGCGCTGAAGGTCACGCCGGCCATGAAGTCGCTGGGTGTGGCAATCAGAAAAGCCGTGTGGCTCGGCAAAGGTCAGCCACCGGCACGCGAAGAAATTGACATGAGCATTAGCCCAGCCTTGCAGGCCGCGCTGCCCGCTGCATCGGCCAGCCGTCTCGCGGGCGATCCGCATGCGGATCGAAACCCCCGCTCAACCTCAAGCACTGGTGCGGTCACTGGCGGCATTGCCTCGGAAAAGCTCGCGGATATTGGCTCGCAGGCCGATGCTCATGCGGAGATTCTGTTTCTCTCTTTAGCCGCCGAAGCCGCTAAAGAAAAAATCCCCGGTGCCCCTGCTGTGCTGCCCGCGTCCCCGGTCCCGCCTGCCCCCGCGAGCGACACGCCCGCAGAAGTGCGCGAGAACGAAATCATCATGACCATCGGTGACCGGCGCTGGCGCGTGCGCGGGCTGGCGAAGAATGTTTCCTACGACGTGATGAAGGTCAATCTGATGGTCTCGCGCGCTGAGCGCTTCCACCTGGACGTCATCAACTTCTGCATCGAGAAAGCCCGCACGAGCTTTGCGATACAGGCGGCGACCGAATTGCAGGTGAAGGAAGACATCATCAAGGCCGACCTGGGCCGCGTGCTGTTGAAGCTGGAAGCCTTGCAAGACGACAGCATCAAGAAAACGCTTCAACCGAAGACGCCGGCCTCGGTGGAGATCGGCGAGGAGGCGCGGCGCGAAGCATTGGCGTTGCTCGCCGATCCGAAGTTGCTCGACCGCATTGCCGACGACTTCGACGCCTGCGGCATCGTTGGCGAGCGCATCAACAAGCTGACCGGCTATCTCGCCGCCGTCAGTCGCAAACTCGATCGGCCGCTGGCCGTGGTGATTCAATCTTCCAGTGCCGCCGGTAAAAGTTCGCTGATGGATGCCGTGCTCGCCTTCATGCCGGAAGAGGAGCGGATCAAGTACAGCGCCATGACCGGACAGAGTTTGTTTTACATGGGCGAGACCAATCTCAAAAATAAAATCCTCGCCATCGTCGAGGAGGAAGGCGCCAGTAAAGCGAGCTATGCGCTCAAGTTGTTGCAGTCGGAAGGCGAACTCACCATCGCCAGCACCGGCAAGGACCCGGCCACCGGCAACCTCATCACGCAGCAGTACCGCGTCGAGGGACCGGTGATGATCTTCCTCACCACGACGGCCATCGAGATCGACGAAGAGTTGATGAATCGTTGCCTGGTACTGTCCGTCGACGAAGGCCGCGAACAAACGCAGGCGATCCACCGTCTGCAACGCGCCAGGCGCACGCTGGAAGGCTTGTTGGCCAAGCGGGAAAGGGAACGCCTCATCCAATTGCATCGGAACGCGCAGCGGCTGTTACGTCCGCTGTTCGTGGTGAATCCCTTTGCCGATCAACTCACGTTCTTGTCTGACAAAACCCGCACCCGCCGCGATCATGAAAAATACCTCACGCTGATCGACGCCATCGCGCTCTTGCATCAATACCAACGGCCGATCAAGAACACGCCGGGCAGTGGTGGAGGTGCACCGCTCGACTACATCGAGGTGACACTCGACGACATCGCGCAGGCCAACGACATCGCGCATGAAGTGCTGGGGCGCAGCCTGGACGAGTTGCCGCCGCAGACACGCCGGCTGCTCGGCGACGTGGTGGGCCTCGTGCGTACGCGCGCGCAGACGCTGGGCGCGCGCGTGGGCGACGTGCGCTTCACGCGGAAGCTCGTACGCGATCACGTCGGCTGGACGGATTTCCAGGTGAAGACCCACATGCACAAGCTGGAGGAATTGGAATACGTCCTCGTGCATCGCGGCGGTCGCGGGCAATCGTTCGAGTACGAGTTGCTCTACGACGGCCAGGGTCAGGACGGCAAACCATTCGTGATGGGCTTGATAGACGTTGAAACCTTGAGCTACGACGCCAACAAGGAGCGTGCAAAACCGAAGAAGGAGCATCCAAGTAGCCCCCAGGTAGCCCCCAAGGAGCATCCAAGTAGCATCGAGCAATCGGCCCAAGCTCAAGCACTGGCGCGGGTCTCCGGGCAATCGTCCTCTGCCAGCCCTAAAACGCACGTCTCCCGGGCAAACGGCAAAACGTCGTCATATGCACCCGTCGTACCCGCATTTCCTTTAGCCGCCGTCGCTGCCGAATAAGCCATGCTGCGCGCCAAGAAACCCGGCGGGCCACGGCGTCGCTCGCCCGAGTTGCCGGACAACGCGATGACTTGGGCGCTGATGGATTTCCTGGCCTGGTCCGAGACCACGGGGGCGACCGAGTCCACCATCACCACCCGCAAGCAAGCCTTGATCGTGTTCGTGCGCTGGGCGGCCGAGCGCAGTCTCGCGCGCCCGCAGGATGTCACACTGCCGATCCTGGAGCGCTACCAGCGCTATTTGTTTCATTACCGCAAGAGCAACGGCGAGGCGTTGGGCTATGTGAGCCAGCGCTCCCGGCTCACGCCGGTGAAGACCTTCTTCCAGTGGCTCACGCGTGCGCGTTATCTGCTCTACAACCCGGCCAGCGAATTGCAATTGCCGCGACCGTCGAAGAAGTTGCCGCATCACGTACTGACACCGGCGGAGGTGGAATCGATTCTCGCGCAGGCCGATATCAAGACGGCATCGGGCTTGCGCGACCGCGCGATGCTTGAGCTCCTGTACTCGACCGGCGTGCGGCGCATGGAAGTGACGCGTCTGAAATGCTACGACGTCGACACCGACGCCGGCAGCGTGATGGTGCGCGAGGGCAAGGGCCGACGCGATCGCTTCATTCCGATCGGCGCGCGCGCCTGCGCCTGGCTCACGCGCTATCTGCACGAGGTGCGCCCGCTGTTGATCGTGGAACCCGATGACGGTTATCTGTTCCTGGCCGACTATGGCGAACCCATCAACCGCAACGCCGCTGGTGGGATCACACGCCGCTACATCGAGCGTGCCGGCTACACGTTTCCGGGTTCCTGCCATCTGTTCCGACATGCGATGGCCACGCACATGCTGGAGAACGGCGCCGACATCCGCTACATCCAGGCGATGCTCGGACACGCCAAGCTCACCACGACTGAGATCTATACGCAGGTATCCATTCTCAAGTTGAAAGAGATCCACACGGCGACCCATCCGGCGCGATTGGAGAGGCGTGGAGGCGATAACGTGAAGCCGGCGAAGGAAGATGTTGCCGACGAGCGCGTCGAGCTTCTGCACACGCTGGCGATGGAATGTGAAGACGACGAATGACAGCATCGCGGAGGCCCGCCCGTCACGCGGCTTGCTCGCTGTGCGTCACGAGTGAGTCAGGGCACAGCAAGCCACGCGCCAGGCTACGCCGTGCCCGATGGACCGGCATCACTGCATCCGCCGCCGAAGAAGCCCTCTGTGTCAGAGGCACGAGATGCGCGCTCCTCTGTCGCTTGCCGCCGCGCGTTGCCGTCAGTCAGAGCCACGCAGCAGGCGTCCGGGGTAAATGGGCTTCGCCCATTCAACATAACCGCGCATTATTCGCCGCCGCCCCAGTCGTTCGCTACGCTCTCTTGGTGGGTCGTCCGCGCATAACGGGCGGTTATGTCTTGCGCCCCTGCCGTCTGCCGTGTGTGCCGCTACGCCGCACACACTCAACTGCAGGTCAGTG
>JAYTEX010000341.1:0-10446 GCA_043734785.1 Pseudomonadota bacterium
ACCACGCCCAGTGGTACCCGCATACGGCCGACCTGGATCCCGCTTGGTCGGCGGGTAAGATCCGTGATCGCACCCACCGGATCAGCCAGCGCGGCCACTTCACGCAACCCGCTGGCCATGGCGGCGATTCGCGCAGGCGTCAGGGTGAGCCGATCGCGCATGGCGGCATCGAGTCCATCCGCCGCCGCGAGATCGCGCGCATTGGCGGCTGCCAGCGAGTCAGGACTCGCTTCGATGGCGATGGCGATCGCGAGTAGCGCGCTGTTCTTGGCTGCCGTGCTCGCGCGTGCAACCTCAACGGCGGCCGCACGTGCCGCGCGACCGAGCGTTTTCATGTAACTCGCCACCTCGCTAGGCGCGGTTTTCGAGATCGATGCTGTCATGCATTCACCATGGCCAAATTTTCTCAAGCTCCCTTTGGTCGGCCGAACCACGGGCCGCCTGCCAGCGCCAGCAACAGCGATTCCAATTCGTCCCACACGTTGCCGATACCGCTGCCTTTAATTAATTGATCGAGGCGGATGCTGGCTTCCAGCAGCATGGCAAGGCGCGCGATCGGATGCCGCTGCACGGCACGGCGGATTAATTCCTGCCGGCTCGACCACACTTTGAGCTGATTAAGAGCCACCTCGAGAGGTGTCCCGCAGGCGAGCGCTGCGGCCACCCGGGTCAGGGTACGCAACTCGCGGTTAAGACTCCAGCCGATGACGATCGGTTCGGTACCCTCCTCGCGTAGCCCGCGTGCGATGCGCACGGTACGCGCCTGACGACCTTCCAGGGCGGCATCCACACATTGAAAGGCATCGTAACGCGCGCTGTCGCTGATCGCGCTCATGACTTGGTCCAAATCGAGTGCTGGAGTCGTGGCCAGCAATACGAGTTTGTCGATCTCCTGCGCCGCCGCCAGCAGATTGCCTTCAGCGCGCAGCGCGAGGAATTCGTTCGCCTCTGTGGTCAAGGTCAGCCCTCGGGATGCGGCCCGAGCGTTGAGCCAGGCGCGAAACGCGAGCAGATCGGGCTCCCGGCAGGCCACGACCACACCGTGCTGTTCGCAGGCCTTCACCCAGGCGCTCGCCTGTGCTTGGCGATCGAGTCCTTCGGTCGTCACCAACAGCACGTCGAGTGCCTGCGGCTCGCCCAGCAACTCGAGCAGGCATTCGATGCCCGTCTTATCCGGTTTCTTGCCACCTAGCCGAATCTCGATCAAACGCCGCTCCGCAAACAAGGACAGGTTGCCGACCATTGCGCGCAACACGCCCCATTCCTGGCTCGCCATCTCGAACACCAGGCGTTCGGTCACCCCGTTCGCGCGCGCGGTCGCGCGCACACAATCCGCGCTTTCAAGTGCCTGCAAAGGCTCAGTGCCGAAAATCAGGTAGCAGGGCTGCAGGCCTTTGCGGGCCAGGTGCAGGGCGAGTTTCTCTGGCTTAACTTGCATTCGCGCGGCGATTTTTGAAATCGATCGCCTCAAGCCGGAACATTAGCGCGCGCGCCGCGTCCTTCGCAAGCTCGTAACGGATGGTGGTTTCCACCTCTTCCGTGCCCAGCAGCGATGCCTCATCGAACACGAAGTCCTGGGTCCAATTCACGGTCTCAGGTGCTGAGATTAATTCCCCAGTCGGGCTGCGCACGGTCACTTCCACTTCGAGGCCGAGTTCCATTTCGCGCACCTTGCCGGTTACGTCATCCACCGACAGTACGCGCCGATCGTAGCGTTCGCGCCGCAGTTCGATCACGGCTTCCGACTGCTCGCGGCTGGTCACCACACTGATCCCGCTGTAACTGAGCTGGGTAATGAACCATGAATAAAGGTAACTGCTGCTCTCCGAGACCACGAACACTTTTTTCACCGCGAGCTGGCTGGTCTGCGTGCCGCGCAGATACCACCCGCTGCAGGCACTCAACAACAGCGCGACAAGCACTAGTGCCATTAATCTAAAGCGCGGCCGCAGTTTCATCAGGCAGCCACGATGTTCACCAGGCGCCCGGGAATCACCACCACCTTGCGCACGGTCTTGTCTGCCAGATGTCGGCTCACATTGGGATCGGCAAGTGCCGCCGCTTCGAGCGCCGCCGCCGGTAAATCGACGGCGACTTCAATCGACGCGCGCTTCTTGCCGTTGATCTGCACCACCACCTCGACTTGCGCGCGTACTAGCGCGTGTGCGTCCGCGCGCGGCCATGCCGTATCCAGTAGTGATCCCGCGCGGTGGCCCAAGGCTTCCCACAGGACTTCCGTGACATGCGGCACGATGGGTGCGAGCAGCAGCACGCACGCCTCGAGGCCTTCTTGGCGCACGCAGCGCGTGGCCTCATCCTGCCCCTGCACGCGTTGCAGGGCATTCACGAGCTCCATCACTGCCGCAATCGCCGTATTGAATTTGTAGCGCCGCGCGATGTCGTCGGTCACTTTGGCAATGGTTTCGTGTATCCGTCGGCGCAGGGTCAGCAAGTCGGCGCTTAATGCGAATCCCGCGGCTTTCGCGCGACCGTGGCGGGTGTGCTCGTGCACTATTCGCCAGAGACTGCGCAGGAAGCGATACGCGCCTTCCGCTGCCGAGTCTGACCACTCCAGCGATTGCTCCGGCGGGGCGGCGAACATGGTATACAGACGCACCGTATCGGCGCCGAAGCGATCGATCAGCGTTTGCGGATCGATGCCGTTGTTTTTAGATTTAGACATTTTCTCGACCGGTCCAATCTGCACCGGATGGCCGTCGGCCACGAGACGCGCCTCGACCGCGCGCCCCTTCTCATCGGTCTCGACTTCGACCACGCTCGGGTTGTAGTAGGTCTTTTTGCCGTTGCTGGCCTCGCGAAAATAGGTTTCCTTGCACACCATGCCCTGGGTCAGCAGCCGTGTGAAAGGTTCATCGGTCACTGCGAGTCCGGCGTCGCGCATCAACTTATGGAAGAATCGCGCGTATAACAAATGCAACACGGCGTGTTCGATGCCGCCGATGTAGATGTCGACCGGCATCCAGTAGCGCGCACGCTCGTCGACCATCGCCTCAACACTGTCCGGGCAACAGAAGCGCGCGTAATACCAACTGGATTCGAAGAACGTATCGAAGGTATCGGTTTCACGGCGCCCTGTCTGCGTGGTGCCGGGCACGGTCGTGTTCACAAATTCCGGCATGCCGAGCAGCGGCGAGGATACGCCCTGCCAGGCGACATTCTCCGGTAAGACCACCGGCAGACGATCAGGGGATTCGGGGACCAGGCGCTGGTCTTCGGCATACACCATCGGAATCGGGCAACCCCAATAGCGCTGGCGCGACACGAGCCAGTCCCGGAGCCGGTACTGCACTTGCCGCTCAGCGTGACCACCATCGGCGAGCACGGTCGCGATGGCTTCGAACGCCTGGGCGAAATTCATGCCGTCGTAGGCTCGACTGTTGCCGAGTACCCCTTTATCGGTGTAGGCCTCGGCGATCCCGGGCTCACGTCCGTCGGTGGGGAACACCACCTGTTTGATCGGCAACTGATAGACCTTGGCGAACTCGTAGTCGCGCTGATCATGGCCGGGCACCGACATCACGGCGCCGGTGCCGTAGCTCATCAACACAAAGTTAGCGACCCACACAGGGATCAGGTCGTGAGTCAGCGGGTGGCGCACCGAGATCCCGAGTGGCATGCCGCGCTTTTCAAGCTTTTCGACCACCGCCTCGGAAGTCGAGGTCTGCGCGCAGGCCGCGATGAACGCCGCGACCTCTGGCTTGTCCTCCGCCGCGCGGCGGGCCACCGGATGTTCGGGGGCTACCGCCATATAGGTCACCCCGAACAGGGTATCCGGCCGGGTCGTGAAGACTTCCAGGGCGCCCTCGCCATCCGCCAGCGCGAACCGTATCGATAAGCCTTCGGAACGGCCGATCCAGTTGCGTTGCATGGTCTTAACCGCTTCCGGCCAGCCTTCCAGACGGTCGAGGTCGGCCAGCAACTCCTCAGCGTAGGCCGTGATCCGCACGAACCATTGTGGAATTTCGCGGCGTTCGACCAGGGCGCCCGAGCGCCAGCCGCGGCCGTCAATCACCTGCTCGTTGGCAAGGACCGTCTGGTCGATCGGATCCCAGTTCACGACCGCCGTTTTGCGGTACACCATGTCCCGTGCATAGAGCTGCGTGAAGAACCACTGTTCCCAGCGGTAGTAATTCGGGTCACAGGTCGCGAACTCGCGCGCCCAGTCATAGCCAAAGCCCAGGCGTTGCAGCTGGCCGCGCATGTAATCGATATTGGAGCGGGTCCAACGCGCCGGTGGCACATTGTTCTCAATTGCGGCGTTTTCCGCCGGCAACCCAAACGCATCCCATCCCATGGGCTGAAGGACATTCTTACCGAGCATACGCTGGTAGCGAGCGATGACGTCCCCTATCGTGTAGTTACGGACATGCCCCATGTGCAGCCGGCCACTGGGATAGGGAAACATGCACAGGCAATAGAATTTTTCGCGCGCAGGGTCTTCGTGCACGGCGAATGCCTGGGTCTCCTGCCAGCGCTGTTGAATGCGTGGCTCGATTTCGGCCGGGTTGTAGCGATCTTCCATACGGCTGCTGCTGGGGTTGGGCGGCGAGAATACCCCACGCAGACCCAGCCGTGAAAGCACTGCAAAAAAGCGCCGGCACGGACTCGCCGTGCCGGCGATGGCGCATCAGGGCGCGCAGAGAGGTCGCAAGTTTAGGGCGCCGGTTTGGATGCCGTCAGACGCTCACGGTTCTTGTCGATTGTGGCGCCGCCAATGCCTTTGATCAGCCCGAGATCATCGACCGACGAGAACGGTCCGTTCTGCTTGCGATAATCGACAATGGCTTCCGCTTTGGCCGGCCCGATGCCGACCATGACCTCGGCGAGGGTCGCCGCATCTGCGGAGTTGATATCTAGCAGGGTTTCCGCGCAGGCGCCGTGGAGGGCGTAACCGAGCAGTAGCGTACCGACAAGTTTGCGAATTGATTGCATGTAATTTCTCCATCCTTGAGTTTTGCCATGAGCTGTGCCGTTAGATGTGAAGGAGTTCTTCCACCGTTTGGCCGCGCGTTCCTGCGCGACCACGAGGGAGCATACTGGGGCACGGTAGGCCCTGCCAGAGGCCGTTTCAGCGCACGGATGAGGCTTGCACAGGAAATTTTCCCGCATTGAGTCTTGGCTCAAGCAACCGCCTACCGAGCCGTTTTCATCTTCGTGTCACAATAGCGTCATCTAATTCGACCCGAGAGCCTCACCTTCGTCCGAGGCATTAGCGTAATCAATGGGCCAAAACATACTGATCGTGGATGACGAGCAGGCGATCCGGCAGATGTTGGGGTTTGCCCTTGCCGGCGATGGCTACCACTGCATCGAGGCGGGCAATGTCGTCGAAGCGCAATCCACGCTCAACCAGCAGCGACCCGACCTGATCCTGCTCGACTGGATGCTGCCAGGCATCAGCGGCATCGACTTCGCGCGGCGCCTCAAGCGCGACCCAAAAATGACTCAGATCCCGATTATCATGCTGACCGCGAAGGGCGAGGAAACCGATAAAATCAAAGGCTTAGACAGCGGAGCCGACGATTACATCACCAAGCCATTCTCGACCCGCGAACTGCTGGCCCGGGTGCGCGCGATCCTTCGCCGCAGCCAGAATGAAGAGGTGCTTGAGGTTCTGGAGGCCGGACGCCTGCGGATGGATCTCCAGACGCACCGAGTGACCATCCAGGATGAAACGGTCGAAGTCAGCCCAACAGAATTCCGTCTGCTGCAGTTCTTCATCACCCACCCAGAACGTGTCTACAGTCGCAGTCACCTGCTGGATGCAGTCTGGGGCAACGAGACCTATATTGAGGAACGGACCGTCGACGTCCACATCCGGCGTCTACGCAAATTGCTCGAGCCGTTCGCCTGTGACGACATGATTCAGACCGTGCGCAGTGTCGGGTATCGTTTTTCCCCCCAGGCGCGCTAGCCTCTCGGCACTTTTGAGCACTGCACGCCGGGCGCGCTTGGGCCCATAATACTTCGGCGGCCCGAGGCGGCTCAGACACCCCGTCTTGGCACACCCCCCCGGTGACATTCCAGGTGCGGGCGCGCTGCGCACGCTTTTTCGACTGGCTTGCTTCGCATCCGCTCGCAGCCGACGGTGATGTCCGCGACAGACCCTACAGGAGGCACACGCCATGCTGAGCAAAGATTTATGGCGCTTGGCGGCGATTGCGTTAATGGCGAGCGCCGTCGGACTTCTCAGTGGTTACTTCGTCGTGAGCCATCTGATTGGCGTGCTGGGGTATCTCGCCTGGCAACAGCGCAACCTTAATCTTCTCCTCAAATCGCTGCGCGATCGCAAGACACACGAACCACCGGAACCCCCAGGGATCTTCGAGGAGCTCTCGCTCGAAATTGATTACTTACGCGAGCGCCACAAGAAGCGCAAAAAAAAGCTCGCGACCTATCTCAGCCAGTATCAGCAAGCGACACGAGCGCTGCCCGATGCGACCGTCGTCCTGGGCGACGATGGCGGCGTGCAATGGGCGAACGAAGCGTCCGCGCGCTATCTTGGCATACGCTGGCCTGAAGACATGGGGCAGCGCATTACCAACCTGATCCGCCTGCCTAAAGTCCTCGATTTCGTACAGGCACGCGCAGACCACGGCGCGATCGAAATCTCTTCACCGACGAATCCGAACTGTTTTCTGAGTATCGTAATGGCGCCCTACGGCAAATCACGCTGGTTGTTCGTGGCCCGCGATGTGACTCAACTGCACCGCGCAAACCAGAGCCGCAGTGATTTTGTGGCCAACGTATCGCACGAGTTACGCACGCCCATTACCGTTTTTCGCGGCTACCTGGAAACGCTGATCGATCAGCGCGACCAAGCACCACCAGCCTGGCTGCCGGTGCTCGATCAACTGAACTCGCACGCCAATCGCATGCAGTCCCTGGTCGAGGAATTGCTGCAGCTGTCACGTTTGGAACAGGCAGACGAGGTGCCGAATGCCGAACCAGTGCTGGTCAGTGAAATGCTCAGTGACATCCTACGGCAGGCACGTCTCGTGAGCGGCAATCGCGAGCATCTCTTCTCGCTGGAAGCGGATCCCGTGTTGCGGGTGATGGGCGCCGTCAGGGAGTTATACAGCGCGTTCTCCAACCTGGTGGTCAATGCGGTCAACTACACGCCCGCCCGCGGCGTGATCCGCATTCGTTGGTATGGCGATGCGCACGGGGCGCATCTCGAAGTGCAGGATAACGGGATCGGGATTGGCGAAGAGCACCTTGAACGAATCACCGAGCGGTTCTATCGGGTAGACAGTTCACGCTCGCGCGGCGACGGCGGCACCGGGCTCGGACTCGCGATCGTCAAGCACGTGCTGCTGCGTCACGGCGCCACTTTGCATATCAAGAGCAAATTCGGCGAGGGCAGCACGTTCAGGTGCGACTTCCCGCCCGACACTATCGCCTCTCAAGCCGTGCTGGCACTATCTCTGCCGGCCTGATCACCCGACGAGTAGGCCCCACCCCAACAGCAACCGTCGGTACCGCGCACGCCGTACGGAGTAACGCCCTGAACTGCGCTTGCACTTGTTTGCGATTGACCTGAGCCAGTTCGCGCCACTGGCGCGGGTTCAACCGCACAATGGTGCGTGACAATAACAATAAGCGCCCAACGAGAGGATTTTCGCACGTGAGAGGTTTCTGGCCTGCGCTATTGATGCTCTGCGGTGTGCTGCAAGCCCCGCTGGCGTTCGAATCCCGCATGAGTTTTGCCGCTGACAACGACGCCGCGCGTGTCGCGTCCCGTCACGCGCGCGAGATGGTTCAGTTCGCGCAGGTCGAGTTGAACCTCAAGCTCGACTGGAGCGACGAGAGCATTGCGATGATCGAGGAAGTGGCCTCCGAACTGCATGCCGATCTGCGGCGTGAACGCGGTAACTTGCGCGATGTCGACACGCTAGTGCAAATGCTGGGAAGTTATGTTGGCGAGGTCTATTGCCGCAATCACGGCGGCGCATGGGGCTTTGCGGCGACCAACGGCAGACGCCTCATGGCGGTCAAAGCCAAGGAAGGAAACACACTGCTGTGGCCCATCGAGCGAATCAAGCAGCGCATTCGCGGCGGGGGCAGTAGCAACGTGTGGGCTTATTATCAGTCGCAGATCGCACAGGTTAACCATTAACCCGCGACTCCCATGCCGGATGGGGCCCAGCCGCTGGGGTCGCAGGCCATGGAATTCAAGCGCTGGTCGTTCGTCTCACACATCCTTCGCATAAAGCACACCGCGCGCCACCAGGGCTGCGATCTCCGCTTCATCCTTGCCGAGCACCGTGCGCAGGATTTCCGCGTTGTGCTGGCCCAAGGTCGGCGCTTCGAACGGCTGATTCGCCTGTTCGCCGACAAACTTGATCGGCATGCCCGGAATCTCAAACTCGCCGGCGAGCTTGTCGTTGATAGTGCGTACGGTGCCGCGCGCGATGAAATGCGGGTGCGTGACCGTTTCTTCAACCGAGAGTATCGGCGCACACGGCACATTGAACGCCTCCATGCGCGCAATTGCACTCGCGAGGTCCGGAAAAATCTTCAACCAGCCTTCGATGAGATCGATCAGTTCCTGCACGTGCGCGAGTCGCGTCTGATCATCCTTGAATTTGGGGTGCTCGATAAGGTCTGTGCGCTCCATGGCGCGACATAGATCCGGCCAATGATGCAGAAAAGCCATAATCGTGATGTAGCCGCCGTTGGCGCGATAAACCCCCGCTGGACAGACATAGGATAAGTGGCGCCCGCCACGCGTCGGTTTGAGCGCACCATGACTCCCGCTGAACTGATGCACATTGACTTCATGGCAGTGGTAGTAGGCATCGAGCAGGGCGATATCGATATGCTTGCCGCGCCCGGTGCGTTGGCGATAGAGCAGCGCGGCGGCCACGGCAAACGCGCCATGCACGCCCGTCAGGACATCGCCAACCCCGACCAAGGGCAGCACCGGGGCCTCGTTGCGATCGCCAATCATCGACGTCACGCCTGAATAGGCTTGCGCGATATAGTCGTACCCCGGCTTGCTGGACAAGGGGCCCGACTGCCCGAGCGCCGATATCGAACACAGGATGATATCGGGCTTGAGGCCTTGCAGAGTCTCATAGCCCAAGCCCATCTCGGCGATCACCCCCGGTTTAAAATTCTCGACCACCGCATCGCATGATTTTACGAGTTCCTTCAGCAAGGTGATGCTCTCCGGCTTGCGGAGATCAAGACACAGGCTTTTTTTGTTGAGGCTCTGCTGGACGTAGTACAGGCTGCGTTCGTTGCGAATCTTGGACATTCGCCGGGTAAGATCGCCGCTCGGCGCTGATTCGACCTTGATCACCTCCGCGCCGAGTTCGGCGAACAGCCGCGTGCAGGTGGGGCCTGCCAACGCGCGCGTAAAGTCGAGCATGCGGATACCGGCCAGAATCTGTTCTTGTTCCTGAATCATATGCAGTACTCCTTACAGAGCGCTAAATAGGCGTTAAAGAATCGCTGCGCATCCCGCGCTGGCTTACTCGACGGTGATCGTGATCTTCTCGGACATCAGCGGCACCGCGTGCGGCACATGCGCAAAGTCGCCGAGCAGCAGTTGCAAGGTATGTTGGCCTGGGCGCAGCTCCACGGTCGTTTCAGTTTGTCCACCACCGAAATGGCGATGCTGATCATCTTTTGGGATCGCTAACTTGAGATCCGGCACGGCCGTATCGATCAGCAGATGGTGGTGCCCTGTGAGATCCATTTTGACACCCGCCGGCGCAACGCCCCAGGGGTTACGCAGCCCGAACACCACCACGACTGGACTGCTGAGGCTCGCACCGTTGCGCGGTGACACGATATACACAGGCGAGGGTTCGACCGCATTCACGCTCTCTGCAACCAGCACACTCGCCAACAACAGGGATAAAGTGACTCGGCGCATCGCGGTTCTCCTCAAAGGGGTCTGGTGGTGTTTGGATGCTAGCAAAGAAACACGGTTTCAGGGCAATACGAAGTCGAGGCGCGCGTCGCGGGCATTCCAGAATGCATCGCCAGCCCGTAGAATCGCCCTCCCTTGTTGCGGCCCTTTTCACACGTCTGCATGAGCGATCTCAATCCCCCTCAACGCGAGGCCGTGCGCTACATCGACGGCCCATTGCTGGTGCTCGCCGGAGCCGGCAGCGGTAAGACGCGGGTCATCGCACAGAAAATCGCGCATCTGATTACCGCCAACGGCGTGGCACCGGACAGCATCGCGGCCATCACATTCACCAACAAGGCGGCGAAGGAGATGCAGAGTCGCGTAGCGGCGTTGCTCAAACTGAAGACGCGCGCGCGGCCGTGGATTTCGACTTTTCACACCTTGGGCCTGCGCATCCTCAAAGAAGAATACGCGGCCGTTGGCCTGCGCCCGCGCTTCACGATTTTCGATGCGCACGACAGCGAGGCCGCGCTAGCGGATATCGCGCGCCGGACGCTGGG
>JAYTEX010000342.1:0-6273 GCA_043734785.1 Pseudomonadota bacterium
CACGTTACGAGTGATCTGCAAAGTCCAGTTGGCGTGTTGAGCGATGAGGAAATCCGGGAGCGCATGAGTGGCAACCTGTGCCGCTGCAGCGCTTATCCAAACATTGTCGCCGCCATTCGCGACGTCGCGGGCGCGCGGCGATGAAACCTTTTACTTACGAGCGACCTGCCACCCCAGAAGCAGCGGCGTCTGCGCTGGCAACGTCCGGCGCTAAGTTGATTGCCGGCGGCACCAATCTGCTTGATCTGATGAAGCTAGAGATTGAGACTCCGCGCCACTTGATCGATCTCACTCGACTCGGGCTCGACAAAACCGAAGCCACCCCCGAGGGGGGCCTGCGCATCGGAGCGCTGGTGCGCAACGCTGATCTGGCCGCCGATTCCCGAATCCGCTCGAAATATGGCGTCCTCAGCCGTGCCCTGCTAAGCGGAGCCTCTGGGCAGTTGCGCAATCAGGCAACGACCGCTGGCAACCTGTTGCAACGCACGCGGTGCGGCTACTTCTACGACACCGCGAAGCCCTGCAACAAGCGGGTTCCTGGGGCGGGCTGCGCGGCGTTGCAGGGCTATAATCGAATGCACGCCGTGCTGGGCACCAGCGAGCAGTGCATTGCCACTCATCCGTCCGATATGGCGGTGGCCATGCGGGTACTTGATGCCAAGGTTGAGACACTCTCGGCGGCCGGTAACCAACGGGTGATTCCGATCGCCGACTTTCATCGACTGCCGGGCACGACGCCGGACATCGACACCACGCTGCAGGCGGACGAATTGATCACGGCGGTAACCTTGCCCCCGCCCGTGCCTGGACGACACCTCTACCGCAAAGTGCGGGACCGCGCCTCCTATGCGTTCGCGCTGGTCTCGGTGGCGGCGATCGTCGATGAGGCGCACGGCCGATTCCGCTCCGTACGGCTAGCCTTCGGGGGCGTGGCACACCAGCCATGGCGGGTAACGGCGGCAGAGAGCAACCTGGTCGACGCCAGTGTCAGCACCGCGAGTGCCAACGCGGCAGCCGATATTGTGTTGGCGGGTGCACGCGGATTCGGCCACAACGAGTTTAAGATTTCACTGCTGCGCCGTATCTTAGTCGCCGCAGTGCAGGAGACATGACTATGGAGATGAGCGCCCCTGCTGTGCGCAATGCCATCGACGAGAACCGCCAAGGTCTGATCGGCAAGCCCATTGACCGGGTCGACGGCCGCCTCAAAGTCATGGGTCTAGCGCCTTATGCGCACGAAGTGCAGGAAGGTGGCGTGGCGGCATATGGCTACATCGTCGAAGCGACGATCGCGCGTGGCCTGGTGCTCGAAATAGACAGCGTGGCGGCCGAACGTGCTTCGGGTGTGCTATTGGTAATGACCCACAAAAACACGCCCGCGCAGGGCGCCTGGGGGCCGCTTGACGCGCCGGATCGCTACGCGCGTTCATCACCACAACTTGTGAGCCCCCGCGTTGAATACTACGGACAGGCGGTAGCCTTCATCGTCGCGCAGAGCTTTGAGCAGGCGCGCGCGGCAGCGCGGTTGGTGAAAATTCGCTACGAAGTAGAGCCGGGGGAATACGTGCTGGCAGCCAATCTAGCCAAAGCCGAGACGCCCGCTGATCAGCCCGATCAGAAAACCGACAGCGTCGTCGGTGCTTTCGCGCCTGCGTATGCAGCCGCCACCGTCAAGATCGACGTTACGTTCACGACACCCTGTCATATTCATGCGCAGATGGAACCACACGCTACTTTGGCTTACTGGCAGCACGGGCGCGTGATTATTCACTGCGCCGCCCAATTGCTGGAAAGCGCAAAGAACGCAGTGGCGAATACCTTGCAGATCGCACCCTCACGTGTGCGCGTGGTCAGTCGCTACATCGGCGGTGGATTCGGCGGCAAGCTACCGATTTATGGCGACGTGATGCTCTCGGCGTTGGCCGCGCGCCAGCTCGAGAGACCGGTGAAAACCGCGCTCACGCGTGCGCAAATGTTTCATTTCACCACCCACCGCAGTAACACCGTCCAGCGGGTGCGTTTGGGTGCGAATGCCGACGGGACACTTACCGCCATCGCGCACGAGACTTGGTCACACAGCGCGCGTTTCGACAATTTCTTCGAAAGCGCCAGCATGCAGACCCGTTCACTCTACGCGGCACCGAATCGGCTGACTACCCACCGTTCCGTGCGCCTCGATCTGCCGATTTCGGATTCAACCCGCGCGCCCGGAGAGGCAGTGGGTATGTTGGTGCTGGAGCAAGCGATGGACGAACTCGCGGAAAAACTCGCGATCGATCCAATAGAACTGCGCCTGCGCAATGAACCGACGCGCGATCCGGAGTTGAACATCCCGTATTCGACGCGGCAGCTTACTGGCTGCCTGCGCGAAGGCGCCCGACGTTTTGGATGGTCGCAACGCCAAGCGCCCGGCAAGCACCGCGACGGGCGTTGGCTGGTCGGTATGGGCGTGGCGGCGGCAACCCGCGGTAATTTTTTGCGAGCTTCAAAGTGCACGGTTATGCTCGATACACACGGCGTGCTCACGGTGCGTATGGCAATGACCGATATCGGTACGGGCAGCTATACCGTGCTCACACAGGTGGCGGCGGAGATGCTTGGCGTGTCGATCGATCGCGTTCGCATGGAGCTTGGTGACAGTGACTTCCCCGTCACCCCGGGATCCGGCGGCTCTTGGGGGGCGGCAAGTGCCGGTTCGGGTTTATTCGATGCCTGTACCAAACTTCGCGAGATGTTGGCGCACAAGCTGGGCATCGAGGTCGCTGATGCATCCTTTGGCGCCGGGCGGGTGACCGGCGCCGGACGTTCGGAAACCCTTGAAGCGTTGACTGGGACGCAGGGCCTCAGTGCCAGTGGCGAAATCACGCCGGGAGAAATGGAAAAGAAGTTCTCTCAACAAGCCTACGGTGCACACTTCGCCGAGGTAGGGGTCAACCTCGACACCGGAGAAATACGCCTGCGTCGCATGTTGGGGGTGTTTGCGGCCGGCCGTATCCTGAACGAGAAGACTGCGAACAGCCAAGCGTTAGGCGCGATGATTTGGGGGGTGGGCATGGCGCTGCATGAAGACGCGGTGATTGATCCGCGCTACGGCTGTTTCGCTAATCATGACCTCGCGGGCTACCACGT
This sequence comes from Pseudomonadota bacterium, assembly GCA_043734785.1. Taxonomy (GTDB): domain Bacteria; phylum Pseudomonadota; class Gammaproteobacteria; genus CAIKBL01. Next base: position 3,130 of record JAYTEX010000342.1, read on the forward strand.
GCCGGCGCATGCCGATATTCCTGCCATTGAGGTACATTTCCTGGAAGAGATCGACGATAAGACCAACCCGCTCAAGATCAAAGGAGTAGGCGAACTCGGTATCTGCGGCGCCGGGGCGGCGGTTGCGAATGCGGTGTACAACGCCTGCGGCGTGCGTATGCGGGAGTTTCCGTTAACCGTGGACAAAGTACTCGCAGTCTTGGATCACGCGCACTCTGGCTGACGCGTTCCGTGGGTGGTGACGCTCCGCCCGATGCGCCTTAGATTTTCAATGCCTGAACTCACGCCTGACCTGATTCCTAGCCCGCCGACCCCTGACGCCGCGCCGCACGCCGAAGTGCCGACTCATCACGTCCCTCGCGGATTGTCCGAGCGCTTCGCGCGTGCCTTGACCAAGTTTTTGCGGTGGGGCGCCGACACCTTCTTTGCCAAGCGCTATGGCCACCGAGCGATCGTGCTCGAAACGATTGCGGCGGTTCCCGGTATGGTGGGCGCGATGATGACGCACCTTACCTGCTTGCGCCGCATGGTTGACGACGAAGGCTGGATCCGCACGCTGATGGAGGAGGCCGAAAACGAGCGGATGCATCTGATGACATTCATCGAGATCGCGAAACCTTCAACTTTCGAACGACTGGTGGTGATCCTTGCGCAATGGATATTTTTTGCGAGTTTTACGCTGCTGTATCTTATTTCTCCGCGCACCGCACATCGCGTGGTCGGATATTTCGAAGAAGAAGCGGTACAGAGCTATACGCTATACCTTGCCGAAATCGACGCGGGGCGCGCGCCAAACGTGCCGGCCCCTGCCATTGCGACGCATTATTGGCAGCTGCCTGCCGGCGCGACCCTGCGTGATGTGGTGTTGGTCGTTCGAGCCGACGAGGCGCATCACCGCGATGTTAATCATGGCTACGCGAGCGAGCTTGCTGGGGAGCCCGCCGATGCTGCGCAAGTCGCACCTTACCCGCCGCATGCTGACACCATTCGCTGGTCGGGGTAGCAAGCTAGGCCCACTGACTGGCGCTTATGTTCGCCAGCGCACCGAACAGCGCCGCGCGCGCGACTATTTTACGGGTATGCCGAATGTGCGGTGAGATCCCGCCACCGTATCGAGCGTGCTGCCGGCGCAACCTACGGCTTCAGCACTGGACTACTCGCGACCCATTTAAGATTTAGGAGATCCGTCATGAGTCTAGGGACCATTCTGCTAATCGTGCTAGTTCTGATGTTAGTCGGCACCATCCCTACTTGGCCGCACAGCAAGAGTTGGGGCTACGGCCCGAGCGGCGGCTTGGGGTTGGTATTGCTCATCGTGGTATTGCTGCTGCTCATGGGACGAATCTGAGGCCCGTTTTTGCGCACCCTCCGTCACTTAGCTTAAATGACGGAGGGTGCGGAGAAGGCAGACCGCGGGTCAAGTCCTCTCCGCGCAGGAGACTCCCAGCGCGTAGGCGTTGTCGGCCGGAGGTTCCTGACTAACGGACACTCCTTGCAATGCACTCTTCCATCACTATCATTGCTCTTGATTAATCGCTCGCACGGCGCGCCGAGAAGGGACGCTAGCGGAGAATAATGGAGGCTCGATCTGGTAATGCCACTGGTCCACACCCTGATCTATTTCAATCAAGATGTCTGCAAGCGTTGCTGATCTACACCTAACGCCGCTCCACGAACTCCATCGCGAGTTCGGCGCGAAACTCGTGCCGTTCGCGGGCTATGCGATGCCGCTGCAGTTCCGCCACGGCATTCTCCACGAACACCTGCATACCCGTGCTGCGGCGAGTCTGTTCGATGTCTCGCATATGGGGCAGATCACGATCAAAGGTCCGCCCGCCGCACTCGAGGCGCTAGTGCCGAGTGATATCGCGGCGCTCGGCCTGTGGCGAACGCGCTATAGCGTGCTGACCAACGACACCGGTGGGATCCTCGATGATCTGATGATCACCCGCAGGCCAGAGGGGCTGGTCGTCGTGGTCAACGCCGCCTTTAAGGATCAGGATTATGCCTACCTGCGCACGCGCCTAGGCCTAAGTGGCGAGGTGATACTGCACCTAGACCGCGCGTTGCTGGCGCTACAGGGGCCGCTGGCGGCGAGCGTACTTGGCGCGCTTAATCCTGCTGTGCGTACCCTCAGCTTCATGAGTGCCGGTGAGTTCGATCTCGCCGGGGTATCCTGCTTCGTCAGCCGTTCCGGTTATACGGGAGAAGACGGGTTTGAAATTGCACTACCGGCCGCCGCCGCGAGCGACTTTGCGCGCGCTTTACTGCGCAACACGACCGTCGCACCGGCCGGCTTGGGCGCGCGTGACTCGTTGCGTCTCGAAGCCGGTTTGTGCTTGGCCGGGACCGACATCGATGCGACGACTACCCCAATCGAAGCCGGTCTCTCCTGGGTGATTGCAAAGAAATACCGCGCGCCGGTCCCCGCCGTAGCGGGTTTCCCGGGCGCGGCCAGAATCCTTGAGCAGCTTGCCGGCACCGCACGGATCCGCGTGGGCGTGCGACCGCATGGCCGCATCCCGTTTCGCGGCGGTGTGGTTTTGCGCAGCCAAGACGGCCATGCGGTGGGCAGCATTACCTCCGGGAGTTTTGGGCCGAGCATCAATGCGCCGATTGCGATGGGTTATGTCGAACGCGCCAGTGCGGGATCCGGTACGCTGCTAAGTGTTTCGATTCGCGATCGAGAACACACCGGCGAAGTCGTGCCACTGCCCTTCGTGCCACATCGCTACCACGGAAAATAAAATCTGAGGCTCTACATGCAAGCACTGAAGTTCACGACCGAGCATGAATGGCTGCGCTTAGACGACGACGGCACGGTCACGCTCGGCATCACTGATTACGCGCAGGAGCAGCTGGGCGATATCGTCTACATTGAATTGCCCGCGATAGGCGCCCGCTTTGATACCACCGCGAACCTCGCGGTGATCGAATCGGTCAAGGCGGTCGGTGAGATCAAGATGCCGCTTGCCGGCTCTGTTATCAGCGTCAATGTGCGTCTCGCCGACGAGCCGGAGCTGGTCAATCGCGAGCCCCGAGGGGACGGTTGGTTGTTGCAGGCGGCAATCGATGATCCGAGCGTACTCGATAGCTTGATGGACGAAGCCGCTTACGCAGTTTTCGTCGCTGGCCTCTGAACGC